>JALHPV010000550.1 GCA_022842285.1 Kofleriaceae bacterium | reverse complement strand
CGACGAGCGCGGGCACGCGCTCGGTGAGGCGCGCCGACTCGAACTGCGCGATGGACTTCTCGGCCGCCTTGAGCTGCGCGCTCAGGTCGGCGATGCGCTCGGCGAGCTGGTCGCGCGGCGTCTTGAGGCTGCTCGTGAGCTGCTGCACGAGCGCACGCTCGGCCGCGAACTCGCGGAATGCCTCGAGGCCCACGAGCGCCTCGACGCGACGGTTGGTCGAGCCGACGGACGACTCGCTCACGAGGCTGATCATGCCGATCTCGGCCGAGGCGCCGACGTGCGTGCCCGCGCAGAGCTCGCGCGACCACGGGCCGCCGATGTCGACGACGCGCACGGTCTCGCCGTACTTCTCGCCGAAGAGGGCCATCGCGCCGAGCGACTTGGCCTCGTCGAGCGCCATGACGCGCGTCTGCACGGGCAGGTTGTCGCGCACGGCGATGTTGCTGATCTCCTCGATCTCGCTGCGGGTCGCCGGGCTGAGCGCCTGGTTCCAGGTGAAGTCGAGCCGCATGTAGCCGGCCTTGTTGTACGACCCCGACTGGTGGGCGTCGCCTCCGAGGGTCTGCCGCAGCGCGGCGTGGATGACGTGCGTGGCCGAGTGCGCCTGGGTCGCCGAACGGCGGTAGACCGGGTCGACCTGCGTGCGCGCGGCGTCGCCCACGTGCACCTCGCCCGAGCGCACCTGCACGGTGTGGCTGATGAGCCCCTTGACGGGCTTCTGCACGTCGAGCACCTCGAGGTCGAAGCCGCTGCCCACGATCGCGCCCTCGTCGCTGTCTTGCCCGCCCGACTCGGCGTAGAGCGTCGTCTCGGCGAGGATGACCTCGGCGATGTCCCCCGCCTGCGCGACGGGCACGCTCTGGCCGCCGACGAGGATGCCGAGGATGGTCGTCTCGGTCTCGAGCTCCTCGTAGCCGAGGAAGGCGGTCTCGCCCGCAGCGCGGAACTCGCCGTAGACGCTGAGGTCGGCGAGGGCGCCCTTCTTCGACTTCGCGTCGAGCTTCGCGCGCGTGCGCTGCTCGGCCATGAGGCGGTCGAACTCGGCGCGGTCGACGGTGAGGCCGTTCTCCTCCGCCATCTCGAGCGTGAGGTCGAGCGGGAAGCCGAAGGTGTCGTGCAGCTGGAAGACCGTGTCGCCCGGCAGCGTCGAGGCGCCGGCGGCGGTCGTCTCGGCCACCGCGAGGTCGAGGATGCTGGTGCCGGCCGCGAGCGTGCGAAGGAACGCCTCCTCCTCACCGAGCGCGAGCCGCGAGACACGGTCGTAGTGCTCGGTGATCTCGGGGTACGCCGAGCTCATGGCGTCGCGCGACGCGGCGAAGAGCACATCGAAGCTCGGGGCGTCGACGCCGAGCAGGCGCATCGCACGGATGCTCCGCCGCAGCAGGCGGCGCAGGATGTAGCCCCGCCCCTCGTTGCCGGGGGCGACGCCGTCGGTCATGAGCATGAGGCTCGAGCGCACGTGATCGGCGATGACGCGCATCCGCACGTCGTCGTCGTGGTCGGCGCCGTAGCGGCGGCCCGACATCGCGGCCGCGGCGTCGAGCACCGGACGCACCTGGTCGATCTCGTACATGTTCTCGACGCCCTGCGTGAGGAACGCGACGCGCTCCATGCCCATGCCCGTGTCGATGTTCTTGTTGGGCAGCTCGCCGAGGATCTCGAAGTCGTTCTTGCCCGTGCCCTCGCCGCGCAGATACTGCATGAAGACGAGGTTCCAGATCTCGACATAGCGGTCGTCATCGGTCGCGGGGCCGCCGTCGATGCCGTAGGCGGGGCCGCGGTCGAAGAAGATCTCCGAGCACGGGCCGGCGGGGCCGGGCTGGCCCGTCGACCAGTAGTTGGTGTCCATGTCGAGCCGCTGGATGCGGTCGTCGGGCAGGCCCGCGATCTTCTTCCAGAGCGCGATCGCCTCGTCGTCGTCCTTGTAGACCGTGACCCAGAGGTCCTTCTCCTGGAATCCCATGCCGCCGTCGGCCTGCGACGTGGTCAGCAGCTCCCAGGCGTAGCCGATCGCGCCCTCTTTGAAGTAGTCGCCGAACGAGAAGTTGCCGTTCATCTGGAAGAACGTGCCGTGGCGCGGAGTCTTGCCGACCTCTTCGATGTCGTTCGTGCGGATGCACTTCTGCACGCTCGTCGCGCGCGGGTACGGCGCGGGCACGACGCCCGTGAGGTACGGCACGAAGGGCACCATGCCGGCCACGGTGAAGAGCAGCGTCGGATCGTCGCTGACGAGGGAGGCGGAGGGCACGACCGTGTGACCGCGGGTTCCGAAGAACTCGAGCCACCGGCGCTGGATGTCGGCGGTCTGCATGAGGGGCTGTGGCGTCCTGGATCGAGGGTGAGGGAGACGGGGCGCGGCGCCCCGTCGACTACTTGAGGCGGTTCGTGAGGTCGGCGATCGTGTCTTCGGCCTCGGCGACGGCGGCGCGCAGCTCGGCCTCGCGCTGCTTGTAGCCGTCGACGACGGCCGAACCGAACTCGCGGGCCTTCGAGTCGACGTC
>JALHPV010000549.1 GCA_022842285.1 Kofleriaceae bacterium | reverse complement strand
GAAATCGCTGTCGGACCAGTGATCAACGCTGATCGCGGATTGGTGCTATTCAGCGTCACTATACACATGCGTACACTTTGGGTGAAGCAAGAGTTTCAGACGTTTAGCCATAGCCGACACAACATCGCGATTCTGGGAGGTCGGCGGGGAAACGCCTCCGCAGGACAATTCATGACGCGCGCCACTGTTAATCTGTGCTACACAACTAACACGGTGCACGCACCCCCTCACCCGCGTACCGACTGGAGGACTCAATGAAGAGCACCGGAACTACCGGCATGAACGGCGTCGACTGGGAGGCGCGCGTTGATTTCGACCGGTTGCGGGATGACCGCCTCGCGAAGCTCAAGGCCGAACTCGAGCGCTCTGATGTTGGCGCGTTGCTCGCGTTCGACTTCTCGAACATTCGCTACATGACCGCCACCCACATCGGTACGTGGGCGATGGACAAGCTCATTCGCTTCAGCCTGCTGACGCGCAACACCGACCCCATCTCCTGGGACTTCGGCTCGGCGGCGAAGCACCACAAGCTGTACAACCCGTGGCTCGACGTCACGACTTCGGAGATGGACGCCGACCCGCACTCGCCGCACGAGGGCGCCAAGCGCCCGCGGCTCGAGAGCGGCGCGCGCGCCGGCATCTCGACGCTGCGCGGCGCATTCCCGCCCGACGCGGGCATCGCCGAGGAGGTCGCCCGCAAGATCAAGCGCGAGCTCGAGAAGTTCGGCGTCGCCGATCAGCCGCTCGGCGTCGATGTGATCGAGCTGCCCATCCTGTTCGCCCTGCAGCAGCAGGGCATCCGGGTCGTCGACGGCCAGCAGATCTTCCTCGAGGCCCGCCGCATCAAGACGCACGACGAGATCCGCCTGCTGACGCAGGCGGCATCGATGGTGGATGCGGCGTACGAGAACCTCTACGAGTTCCTGCGGCCCGGCGTGCGCGAGAACGAGGCCGTCGGCCTCGTCGCCAAGACCTTGTACGACCTCGGTTCCGAGTACGTCGAGGGTGTCAACGCCATCTCGGGCGAGCGCTGCTCGCCGCACCCGCACGTCTTCAGCGACCGCCTCATCCGCCCGGGCGACCCGGCGTTCTTCGACATCCTGCACAGCTACAACGGCTACCGCACCTGCTACTACCGCACGTTCGCGGTGGGCTCGGCGAGCATGGCGCAGAGAGACGCCTACACGCGGGCGCGCGAGTACATGGACCGCGCGATCGCGCTCGTCAAGCCGGGCGCCACGACGGCCGACATCGTCGCGGTGTGGCCGACGGCGCAGGAGTTCGGGTTCCCCGACGAGGAGGCCGCGTTCGCCCTGCAATACGGCCACGGTGTCGGTCTGTCGATCTGGGAGAAGCCGATCTTCTCGCGCCTCACGTCGTTCGACCACCCGGAAGTCATCGAGGAGGGCATGGTGTTCGCCCTCGAGACCTACTGGCCGGCTGTCGATGGCTGGGGTGCTGCCCGCATCGAGGAGGAGGTCGTCGTGACCGCTACCGGGTGCGAGGTCATCACGAAGTTCCCGGCGGAAGAGCTGCTCGTCGCCGGCAAGCGCTACTACTCGGTCGGCGGCGAGCTCAGCACGCTGCGCGATTCGCAGTCGCACCTCAACACGTTCGACGGGCGCGGCGGCCAGTAGCGCGCACAGTCCCGCCCGGCGTCATCGGCCCCGAGCCGGTGGCGTCGGGCTGTGGCGCTCCCGGTGTCGACCCCCCGGGTGGGCGGCGCCGGGAAGCGGCATGCCGGTCGCGACGCGATCGGCCCCAGGCGGCGACGCGGGATGCGCGGCCTCAGCCCCGCCGACGACGCGTGACCTCGGCGACCGCCGACCAGTCGAGCTGCGCGAGCTCGGGATCGGCGAGTGCCGCCGCGAAGAGCTCGTGCAGCACGGGCGCGACCGGGAGGGCGACGCCGAGCTCGGCCGCCGCATCCTCGACCAGGGTGAGGTCTTTCAGGCCGAGCGCCATCGTGAAGCCGACCGGCTGGTAGCGCTTCTCAGCGATGATCGGTCCGTATCCCTTGTGCGCCGACCCGCTGAACGCGGTGTGCGTCAGGATCTCGATGAACGTGGTCGGATCGATGCCGCCGGCCTCGACGAGCGTGACCGACTCGGCAATCGACTGCAGGGCGTTGAGGATCGAGTAGTTGACGGCGATCTTCACGACCGCGGCGAGGCGCGGGTCGTCGCCGAGGTTCCAGAGGCGCGAGCCGAGCGCCTGCATCGACGGGGTCGCGGCGGCGAGGGAGCCCGCGTCGCCGGAGGCGACGACGAGCAGAGCGCCCGTGTGCGCGACGGTCGATCGGCCGAGCACTGGCGCGCTGACGTAGCCGACTCCGTGGCGGGCATGCCGCTCGGCGAGCTCGGCGGCGGCGGCGGGGCTGATGGTCGCGTGATTGACGTGCACGCGCCCGGCCGGAACCCCGGCCAGCAGCTCGTCGCTGAACAGCTCGAGCACGACGGTGTCATCGCTCAGCATCGAGTGCACGATCGACTGCGCGGCGAAGGCCTGCG
>JALHPV010000548.1 GCA_022842285.1 Kofleriaceae bacterium | reverse complement strand
TGCTTACGAGATCAACAAGAAGACCGAGGGCATCTACGCCGTCGTCAACTTCACGGCGAACCCCTCGGCAACGCAAGAGCTCGACCGTCAGCTCAAGCTCAGCGAGGCCGTGATGCGCACGAAGGTTCTGCGCACCGAAGAGGCCGTTGCTCGCGCCGCGTCGATCGAAGCCGACAACTCCGCTCGCGCTGCCGCGAAGGCTGCGCGCGCTGCCGTCAAGGCCGCGTCGAGCGCCTCGGCTGCGGAGTAGTCGTGGCCGGCGAGACGATCATCACCGTTGTCGGCAATCTCACTGCCGACCCCGAACTGCGGTACACGCAGAGCGGACTCGCCGTCGCGAACTTCACGATCGCGTCGACCCCGCGTTCGTTCGACCGTGCGTCGAACGAGTGGAAAGACGGTGACGCCCTGTTCTTGCGCGCGAGCGTGTGGCGTGAGTTCGCCGAGCACGTGGCGAGCTCGCTCACGAAGGGCAGCCGGGTCATCGCTCAAGGTCGACTCAAGCAGCGGTCGTACGAGACCAAAGAGGGCGAGAAGCGCACCACCATCGAGCTGGAGGTCGACGAGATCGGTCCCAGCTTGCGGTATGCGACGGCCCAGGTCACCCGCAGCGCCGCTGGCGCTGGTGGTGGCCAGATGGGTGGTGGCCGCGGAAGCGGCGCCCCGATCGCCGACGAACCGTGGGGTGCTCCGGCGTCAGCCAGCGCTCCGTCGGGCGGCGATGTGTGGAACACCCCCGGCTCGTTCTCGGACGACACCCCCTTTTGATCCGCTCGGTTCTCTGAGCGAATCACTTCTGAACATCCCGTAAGAAAAGGACAACCACATGGCTGGCAAGAGCAGCGGCGACCGCCGCAAGCCTCGCGGTGGCAAGGGCGCGAAGAACGCCGCCCCCGCGAAAGCGATCCGCGTTGGCGTCATTGACTACAAAGACGTCGCGACCCTCCGCAAGTTCATCTCGGAGCGCGGGAAGATCCGCGCCCGTCGCATCACCGGTGTCTCCGTGCAGGAGCAGCGCCTCATCGCCCGCGCCGTCAAGAACGCGCGCGAGATGGCACTGCTGCCGTACGCGGGCGCGGGCCGATAGGAGTACCTGATGTCGAAGCTCATTCTCACGCAGGACGTCACCGGTCTCGGCGCGCCCGGCGATGTCGTCGAGGTCAAGAACGGGTACGCCCGCAACTACCTCATCCCTCAGGGCCTCGCCGTGGCGTGGAGCCGCGGTGGCGAGAAGCAGGTCGACTCGATCAAGGCAGCCCGCGCCGCGCGCGAGCACGCCACGATCGAGGAGGCCATGGACCTCAAGGCGCGCCTCGAGGCGAACCCCGTCACGCTCGCCGTCAAGGCGGGCTCCGAGGGCCGCCTGTTCGGCTCGGTCAAGACCGGTGACGTGGCCGACGCGGTCGCGGCCGCCGGCCTCGGCTCGATCGACAAACGCCTGCTCGAGCTCGTCGCGCCCATCAAGGGGCTCGGCCAGCACGAGGCGATCCTCAAGCTGCGCGACGGCGTCGTCGCGACCATCACCATCTCGGTCGTGGCCGCCAAGTAGTCGTCCCAGCACCAGAAAGCGGTACTCGCGCCTCGGCGCGGGTACCGCTTTCTGCATCCCCCTGTCAAGGGGCGGACGGCGTGTCCGTCCACAGCACAGCACGCGGATCGGAGAAGTCTCAGGGGTCGGTTGAACCCTGTTTCTCCACACCAGGTGTGAAAAGAGAAAACCCAGGTCAGAGACCTTATCTGCCGAAAACATGCATCGGAGTGCACAGGTGTTTCCACATGTTGCTCACACGGGGCACGGCGTTTCTCCGCACGAATCCACAGTGTTATCCACAGGGGTGATTTGAGGGCGGATGCGGACGGTTCCTAGGGTGAGCCGTCACCTCGCCGACACCGGCGGGCGCGTCCTGCCGATCGTCGTCGGAGGTCGGCGGTAGACCTGAGGGAACAGCACCGGGGAAGGGGGCTCATCGTGTCGATCACGCACATCTCGGCAGCAGCCGAGCCCCGCTCGCCGGGCGAGCCGCGCGGTTCCGACTCCCGCGGCTCCGACTCGCGCGGCCCCGACCGCGTCCCGCCGCACGACCTCCTCGCCGAGCAGAGCGCTCTCGGCGGCATGCTCCTGAGCAAGGACGCCGTCGCCGACGTGATCGAGAGCGTGCGGGGCGTCGACTTCTACATCCCCAAGCACGAGGTCATCTTCGAGGCGATCCTCACGCTGTACTCGCACGGCGAGCCGACCGACGTCATCGCCGTCACCGACGAGCTCACCAAGTCGGGGGCGCTCAGCCGCGCGGGCGGGGCCGACTACCTGCACACGCTCACGGCGATCGTGCCGACCGCCGCCAACGCCGGCTACTACGCCTCCCTCGTCGCCGAGAAGGCCGTGCTGCGCCGCCTCGTCGAAGCCGGCACGCGCATCGTGCAGATGGGCTACGCCTCGGAGGGCGAGGTCACCGACCTCGTCAACAACGCGCAGGCCGAGATCTACCAGGTCGCCGGCGGCGTCGAGGCCG
>JALHPV010000547.1 GCA_022842285.1 Kofleriaceae bacterium | reverse complement strand
CACGGGCAGCTCCGGCCGTACCGCTTCGTGGTCGTGACCGGCGACGGCCGCGCGGCCTTTGGCCAGGCGCTCGCCGAGGCGGCGAAGGAGCGCAAGCCCGAGACCCCCGAGCCCAAGCTCGAGGCCATGCGCGCGAAGGCCCTGCGCTCGCCGACTCTGATCGCCATCATCGCCTCGCCGAAGCCCGGCAAGATCGAGACGTGGGAGCAGGTCGCGACCGCGAGCTGCACCGGCTACGCGATCGTCCTCGCCGCCAACGCGCTGGGCATCGGCGCCGTCTGGAAGAGCGTGCCCTTCACCCGGGGCAAGGGCATCACCGAGCTGTTCGCGCTGGGACCGACCGAGGAGATGCTCGGCTGGATCCACCTGGGTACACCGCAGAAAGCGAACGACCCGCGCCCGCCTCTCGACATCGCGACGGTCACGACGCTGATCGATGGCGCCGCCCCGCGCCCCTTCACGCCGTAGGCACGCCGCTTGATGTTGGGGAGCGCATGCAACCACGCAAGCGAGTCCAACAGCGCGGGATGACACTGCTCGAGATCATGATCGTGCTCGCCATTCTGGCGGGCGTGATGGGTCTCATCATCGGTCCGCGTGTCATCAAGTCATTCACGAAGTCACAGGACGACCTCGCGCGGATGGGCGTGAAGAAGCTCACCCATCAGGCGTATCCGCAGTGGCTGATGGCGAACCCGCAGAAGCGCTGTCCGGCCTCGGTCAACGAGCTCGGCGAAGGCGAAGAGCTCGTCGATCCGTGGGGGACGCCCTACGCGGTGACGTGCCCGCCCCTCGCCATCGCGTCGGCCGGAACGGACGGCCAGCTCGGCACCGCCGACGACATCAAGTGAGGGCGGCGAGCACGAGGTCGTGCACGTGGCCGTTCGAGACGATGGCGTTGCCGTCGTGCGGCGTCGGGCCGCCCTTCCAGTCGGTGAAGCGGCCCCCGGCCTCGCGCACGAGAATCGCGGGGGCGGCGACGTCCCAGATCTTCACGCCGCCCTCCACCCAGACCTCGGCCCGTCCATCGAGCACGAGCGCGGCTCCCGCGAGGTCGCCGTAGCAGCGGGTCGAGGCCGCGCGAGCGGCGAGCTCGATCAGCTTCGGCTTCGCCACCATGCGCTTCAGCTCGCCGATCGACAGCGTCGCGTCCTCGATCGCGGTGATGCCGGAGACACGCAGGCGCGTGCCGTCGCGGAAGCAGCCGTGGCCCCGGGCCGCCCAATACGTCGTGCTCTGGGCGGGCAACGCCATCGCGCCGACGACGACCTCGCCGTTCACCTCGAGCGCGATCATCGGGCCCCACATCATGCCGCCGCGCGCGAAGCCGCGCGTGCCGTCGATCGGATCGACGATCCACCGCACGTCGCCCTCGCCACTCGCGCCGCCCTCCTCGCCGAGGATGGCGTGATCGGGAAACGCAGCCCGGATGACCTTGATGATCTCGAGCTCGGCGTCACGGTCGGCGGCTGTCACCGGCGAGAGATCGGGCTTCGTCTCGACGACGACGCCTCGCCGCAGATGAGCGAGGGCGGCCGCGCCTCCGGCAGCGGCGGCGTCCTTGGCGACCTCGAGAGCCCTGAGCAGATCCATGCCGCGACAGTACGTCAGGTCACGCGGCGACGTCGCTCGATGCGAGCGCGCGCACCATCACGAGGCGACAGCGCACAATGGTGGTCTCGCGCTCGCGGTGGCGGGGCGGAGCGCTTTAAGCTCGCTCCATGCGGACGGTGGTGGCCCTCTGTCTCGGCGCCTGTGGTGCCGGCACGCTCGAAGTCTCGACGGTCTCCCCGCCGCCGCCCGATGGCGCGGTGGCGACGATGCCCATGACGATGCGGGCGCCGGCGACCGATGCCCCTCCCGCCGACCTGCCGCCGATCGGCGAGGCCCTGCCGTGTAGCGAGCGCGTCCCTGCGTTCCGGACCGCCATGTCCAACCAGTGGCCCGAGCATCACCACCGCCGGGTCGACCTCCCCGACGTGAAGGTCTGGAAGAGCTACACCCCGGGCCGGACGGTCGTGGTCGAGATCGACGCGAGCGGCAAGGTGACCATCGACGGTCAGAGCGATCGGTTGAGAGCCCGCCTCGCCGAGGCGGCCCGCTTCGCCCGCGACGAGGATGGCGTCCAGGTCCGCCCGCTCGACGTCCTCGCCGACAAGGCCGCGCCCGCCAAGGCCGTCTACCGGGTGATGGCCGCAGCGCCGAAGTCGCTCGAGCCGCGCCTCGTCGTCGATCGCGCGGTCCAGGAAGATGAATGGGCAGTGTTGGTCCTCCCCCCGGGCGCGGGCGGCTGGGTCCCCGCGTGGCTCGCCGAGATGCGGACCGCCACCGAGCCTTCGGTCCGGTACGAGCTCCTGCAGACCGCCCTGACGCGAGCGTCGGGCACCTCCTGCCCCGCCCTGCCTCTCGCCTACCAGGCCGTCGCGGCGACGAACCCCGCTGAGCGGGATCGCACCCTGCGCACGCAGCTCCCCGCCGCGATCGAGACCTGCGAGTGCGCCGGCGTCGATCCGTTCTTCGAGACGCTCGCGGTGGCCAGCAGCTCCTTCGCCCCGAACACCGGCT
>JALHPV010000546.1 GCA_022842285.1 Kofleriaceae bacterium | reverse complement strand
TTCACGACCGATATCCTCGACGCGTTTCGCGATCGGGAGCGTGAGCTATGAAGCGGGCGCTCCTCGCCGCGATCGCGCTGACCGGCTGCTACCACGCTGGCGTCACGGGTCGGTTCCAAGACCGGCCCGTCGTACAAGCGATCGACGATCGTCGCCCGATCCCCGAGCCTGCCGCGCGCAACTTCTACACCACGAGCTACCTCGCTCGCGTCTTGCTCCTGCGTCCCATCATCAAGTTCTTCGATCCGCCGAAGCGGGGTCCAGCCGCGGACGTCAACGCGATGGAGCAGGTGCCGGACTCGACGTGGTTCCAGAACCGGATCGGCGCTCGCCCCATCTCGCCCGAGGAAGCCACGCGTGGCCCCGACACGCGCGGTCCGCCGCAGGGACCCTACGAGCTCGTCGACACCAAGTCCGGCGGCGGCAACCCGGGATTCATCGTCGAGGATGCGCGCCGCATCCGGTATCTCTTGAAGTTCGACACCGCCGCCAACCCCGAGCAGCAGACCGGCACCGATGCCGTCGTCAGCCGCATCTTCTGGACGCTCGGCTACCACGTGCCTGCCGACCACCTGATCTACTTCCGGCGCGACGAGCTCCGCGTGAGTGCGGTCGCCCGCGAGCGTACCGGCCTCGATGACGAGGACCTCGATCGTCTGCTCGCGCCCGCGACCCGCCGCGCCGACGGTCGGATCCGCGCCAGCGCGAGTGAGCTCATCGCCGGCATCGCGAAGGGTGGCTGGCGCGCGACCGGCGTACGCGGCGATGACCCCAACGATCGGGTCAAGCACGAGAGACGACGGGTGCTCCGCGGGCTCGGAGTGTTCTCGGCCTGGCTCGGACACACCGACATCAAGGAGGACAACACCCTCGACGTCTACGTGGGCGAACCCGGCCAGGGCTACCTGGTTCACTACCTGGTCGACTTCGGCGAGGCGTTCGGCGGCCATCAGTCGGAGAAGAACCAGCTCCAGATCGGCTGGGAGTACGCGTGGGACTACAAGGCGCAGTTCAAGGCCCTGGTCACGTTCGGCCTGTGGAAGCGTGCCTGGGAGGATCAGCGCCCGAGCCCGTGGAAGTCGGTCGGCTACTTCTCGGCGGAGCACTTCGAGCCGCGACGCTGGCGCGAGCGATATCCGTACGAGCCGTTCCGCTCCGCCGATCGCACCGACGAGTTCTGGGCGGCGAGCCTGATCATGCGCTTCGACCGCCCGCTCCTCGAGGCCCTCGTCGCCACCGGTCAGTTCACCGAGCCCGGCGCCGCGGCGTACCTCGTCGACACCCTGCTCGCCCGCCGGATGAAGATCGGCGCCGCGTATCTCGACGGCGTCACCCCGCTCGACGACATCGAGGTGCGCGATGGCCAGCTCTGCGGCGTCGATCTCTCGCGTGCCTACGGCATCCGGTCCGACGGTGACCTCGTCCTCGAGGGCGTCGCGCACGTGGTCGCCGCCGACGGCGTGGTCTGCGCGTCGCTCTCGCCCGCCGCGCTCACCGCCGGCTACCACATCGCACGGATGCACATTCGCGGCGCGCACGTGACGACGCCCGCGCTCGAGGTCCACTACGTGGGGGGGCCGGCGCCACGAGTCCTCGGCCTCATCCGATGAACCCGAGCAAGCGAAGGTAACTAGCACGCAGTCCTGCGGTCGGCAGCGTTGCTCGGTGCGCCTCGCTCCGGTGACACTCGACGAAATGACCGCAGTGTCCCGTTTCAAGAAGTTCGCCGGCAAGCACATCCTGATCGGCGACGAGACACTCGCGTACGTCCCGACCGACGAGCAGGCCGATGGCATGTTCAGCGAGGCCGCCGAGAGCGTCCATCCGCGGGGCGAGCTCGAGGCGGGCTACGAGATCGTCGCCGTCCTCGGCCTCTTCGAAGAGGACGGCTCGCTCAGCAAGATGACCGGCTTCATCGCGATCAACGAGTCCACCGACGCCGCCTACAAGTGCGACGAGGGCACGATCGAGGCGTACGACACCCTCGCGTCCAAGCTCGACCTCGAGCTCGACGACGACGGCGACGCGTAGCCGTCCTCGCGGCTTGCTGGGCCGGAATTCGGGGCAAAGGCGTGCCCGTGCGGGTTTGTGGCTGGGAAGCGCCGGATCGCGCCCCGCCCTTACATAACGGGAGCGTGTCTCATTTCCAGGTGTTACGTGGGTACCCGTCCACGATCGGCGCGAAGTAGCAAGTACCAGTATGCCTGCGGCGCCAGTTGCGGGTAGGGTCTGCGCTCGCCAGCTGCCCACCTCGAGCTACCGGTCCTCGTCGAGGTGGGACGTTTTCTTCGATCTGGATCGACACAAGAGCAACATGAGCACTCGTCTGTACGTCGGAAATCTTTCTTTCAACTCGACCGCTGATAGCGTTCGCAGCGCCTTCCAACAGTTTGGAACCGTCAGCGACGTCCACCTCGTTTCCGATCGCGAGACGGGCCGCTCGCGCGGCTTCGCGTTCGTCACGATGGGCAGCGCCGAAGAGGCCTCGAACGCCATGAAGTCCATGGACGGTCAGAACCTCGACGGTCGCCCCCTCCGCGTTAACGAAGCCGAAGAGCGCCAGCAGCGCGGCGGCGGCGGTGGCGGTCG
>JALHPV010000545.1 GCA_022842285.1 Kofleriaceae bacterium | reverse complement strand
GTGGCGGGCAACCGCAGGCCGCGGCCACGAAGGGCATGCCGAAGTGGATCTGGTTCGCGGTGATCGGCGGCGGGGCCGCCGCCGCCGCGGCGATGGGTGGTGGTGGCGGTGGCGGTGGCGGTGGCCCGTCGACGGGCTCGATCAACATCTCGGTCCCGAACCCCTGATATGCGATATATGCGATTGACCTCCCGGGTCCTCGTTCTCCCCGTCGCGCTCGCGGCGGGGTTGCTCGCGTCGTGCGATTCGCCCACGCGGGCGCCGACCATGGGGCGCATCGAACCGCGCTTCGTGCTCGTGAACGACACCAAGAGCATGGCGAGCCTCGTCGCGCTGAACGGCATGCGCGCGACGATCACGGCGCCGGGCGGCTCCACGCCCATCGACTTCACACCACTCACGCCCCCAGCCACGCCGAGTGGCCAGTGGACGGGAACGATCCCCGACGTCGCACCGGGCTCGTACCAGCTGACGGTCGAGGGCACGGTCGATGGCGCCATCCAGCACTACGGTCGTTCCACGAGCAACATCACGGTCGTGGCCGGTCAGGCGACCGCCGCGCCGCTGCTCATCGCGCCGGTGGTGCCGTCGATCCCGACCTTCGCCGTCGCGGACACCAACGCGTTCTCGCAGGTCGTCACCCTCGGCACGAGCTTCACCCTCGCGACCGGCTGGGAGTATCAGCTCTCGCAGAACGCCGGCTTCACCGGCGCCAACATCGTCACCGTGAACGGTGCGACGCCGACGTTCACCGTCACCGTGAACGACATCGGCACCTGGCACGTCCGTTCGCGTCCGGTCCTGCCGTTCAAGACGGCGACCGAGGTGGTCTGGAGCGATCCGCAGACCTTCGTCATCACGCCCTCGACGGGGGGACGCTCGTCCGCGAACGCGATCAACGCCGGCCTCATCAGCGGCGTGCCCGACACCATCGTCGACCGCAACATCACCAGCGCGCTCACCGAGGGCTGGTACGTCTTCCCCGCCCGCGCCGGCGACTCGCTCTTCGCCGAGACGCGCGCGCAACGCCTCACGCCGGCCTCGCCGCTCAACTCGACGATCGCGCTCTTCCGCGCCGGCGGCACCACGCCCGTCGCTGGCGCCGTGATCACCGACGACATCGCCGGCTCCACGGACTCGCGCGTCGTCGCGGTCGCGCCCGCGACCGAGAACTACCTCGTGCGCGTCGGCCGGGCCGGTGGCTCGGTCGGCCATTACGACCTCATCCTCGAGCTGCGCCGCCTCCCGGCCGCGCCCACCGGCGTGGCCGCCATCGCGACCTCCGCCACGGGCGTGCGCGTCCGCTGGAACGACGTCGCTGACAACGAGGTCTCCTACCGCATCGAGCGCTGCCTCGGTGCCACCTGCAGCGACTTCGCCGAGGTCGGTACGGCCGCGGCGAACGACACGAGCTTCAGCGAGACCGGCCTGACCGCCGGCTCGACCTACCGCTACCAGGTCCGCGCGCGGAATGCCATCGGCAACTCGGCCTTCGTCGGCCCGGCCCTCGTCGCGCTGCAGGGCCCGACCGCGCCCGCCGGCCTGACGGCGACGACCATCTCCGGCTCGCGCATCGACCTCGCGTGGAACGACCTCAGCGACAACGAGACCGGATTCGAGATCGAGCGGTGCGGCGCGAGCGACTGCAGCGCCGGTCCGTTCAGCGCGGTCGCGACGGTCGTCGCCGGCACACAGGCCTACAGCAACACCGGGCTCGCGGTCGATGGCACCTACACCTACCGCGTGCGCGCGATCAACAACGTCGCGCCGTCGGCCTACTCGAACACCGCCACCGCCAACACCATCCGTCCGGCCGCGCCGCTCACGCTCACGGCCACGACCATCTCGGCCGCGCAGATCGACCTCACCTGGTCGGACACGTCGAGCATCGAGACCGGCTTCAGCATCGAGCGTTGCGCCACGCAGGGCTGCTCGAACTTCGCGGAGATCGGCACCGCCCCCACGAACGCCACGACCTACTCCGACCTGACGACCGTGCCGGAGACCTTCTACCGGTACCGCGTACGCGCGACGAACGTCGCGGGCGGCTCCGACCCGTCGAACACGGCGCTCGCGAACACGCGCTCGCCGGGCGTGCCGGCGAGCTTCGCGGCGACGGTCGTCTCGGCCTCGCGCGTGGACCTGAGCTGGTCGGACACGACAGCCGCCGAGACGGGCTTCCAAGTGGAGCGCTGCGAAGGGGCCGGCTGCTCCGGCTTCGGCGCGCTGGCGTCCGTCGCCGCGGGCAGCACGGGCTTCTCCGACAACACCGTGGCCGTCGGTGCGTCCTATCGCTATCGCGTCCGCGCCAACGGCGTCGCCGGTAACTCCACGGAGGCGGGCCCGGTGCTCGCGGCCGTGCTGCTCCCCGCTCCGCCCACCGGCCTCCTGGCGGCGACCGCGTCGGGAACGCAGGTCAACCTCACGTGGACCGACGGGTCGGACAACGAGACCACGTTCCGCATCGAGCGCTGCACCGGCGCGGCCTGCACCGACTTCGCCGAGATCGGCTTCGTGACCGCCGGCACCGCGGCGTACAACGACCTCTCGGCCGTCGTCGAGAACGACTACCGCTATCAGGTGCGCGCACG
>JALHPV010000544.1 GCA_022842285.1 Kofleriaceae bacterium | reverse complement strand
CGAGGACATCGTCGCCGATGTCGGCAGCCAGAGCGCCCTCTTCATCGTGAACCACCCGGCGCTCGATCTCGGTGATTCGTGCATCGGCTGCGCGTGGAACCATCCCGCCACGCCGTGGAGCGAGGTGAACGGGATGGAGATCATCACCGGCAAGTGGGAGGTGGCCGAGCCGACGTTCGTGCCGACGGTGATCGCGCAGTGGGACGCGTTGCTCGATCAGTCGCACCGGATCGCCGCGATCGGCGGCAGCGATGATCACCGCGCGGGCATGGGCACCGGCACCACCGACACCCCCCTCGGCAGCCCGACGACGCTCGTCCTGGCCGACAACCTCAGCGAGGCCGCCATCATCGAGGGCGTTCGCCGCGGGCGCACCATCGTGCAGATGCGCGGACCCGACGACCCGCTCGTCGAGATGCGTATCGACGACGCCGAGATCGGCGACACCATCGAGAAGGCGGGGGCCTTCACCATCTCGGCGAGCGTCACGGGCGCCGAGCCGGGCATGGTGTTGCAGCTCTGGGAGAACGGTCAGCTCCGCGACCAGCAGCCCGCGGCCGAGGCCAGCGCGTTCGAGATCACGCCGACGGCTCGCCGCGTCGATCGCTACCGCCTCGAGCTCGTCTCCGGCGGTCAGCGCATCGTGGTCACGAGCCACATCTATGTGTCGGTCACGGCCGTCCCCGATCCGGTCGAGCCGGGCGACGAAGGAGGCTGCTGCGGCACGAGCACGCCGACCGCGTCGCTCGCCCCCCTGCTGCTCGTCCTAGCCAACCGCCGCCGCCGGCGCGTTCATCCGCGACAGCATCAGGCGCGTTAGCTCGGACTCCACCTCGATCATCGTCGGGCGGAACGCCGGATCCTTCGAGAGCGCGCGGGCGACCAGGCGATCCAGCGCGTCGGGGACATCGGAGCGCAGGGTCGCGACCCGCTCCGGCAGCTGCTCCGAGTGCGCCTGCATGAGCTGCGGCAGCGTCCCGTGGAACGGGGTGTCGCCCGTGATCAGCTCGAACAGGAGGCAACCAAGCCCGTACACATCGCTCTTCGCCACCGGGCCGCCGCGCCACTGCTCGGGGGCCATCATCGATGGCGTACCCGCGATCGATGCGTCGTCCTCGTTCCTCGGCTGGTCGAGCAGCGTCGCGACGCCGTAGTCGATGACCTTCACGCGGGGGAAGCCGCCGTAGCTCTGCTGGTAGGTGACGATGATGTTGTCCGCCTTCACATCACAGTGCGCGACATTCACCGCGTGCAGCGCACCGAGTGCGCCCGCGATCTGCGCGCCGATGGCGATGATGGCGTCGAGCTCGATCTTGCCGCGGTCCGCGAGCGCTCCGAGGTTCTCGCCCTCGAGGAGCTCCATCACCAGATACGGCATGCCGGTCACCGAGCGGTCGGCCAGCTTCACGTCGAGGAGGGAGGCATGCTGCACGCGCTGCGAGATCGTGCGCTCCAGGAACAACCGATCCACGACCTCGCACTTGTCGGCAAAGATGGGGTCGAGCACCTTGAGGGCGACGTCCTCGCCCGTGCCGATGTGCTTCGCGAGGAAGACGCTCGAGGTTCCCCCGCGGGCGAGCGGCGCCGTCACCTCGTAGGAACCCAGCTGCATGTGGCGGAGGCACTTGAGGCGCTGGCTGTCAGGGAGCTCGTGCGTGGGTTCTGATCGGCGGCGGGACACGCTGTCCCTCAGTGCAGCGCGGATGCCAGCGCAAGCTCGCGTGAAGATTGGGGGCTACGTCGGTAGAACCCGGCGACCTTGACGTCGGCCTGTCAGAACGGCCGCGCCGGTCGATTCACTGCCTGTCATGGCAATCCCAGGAATCATTTTCATGCTGCTCGCCGTGGGCGGCGGCTTCATGTACGCCGGTGGGCACCTGGGGGTGCTGATCCAGCCGTCCGAGTTCATCGTCATCATCGGCGCCGCGATCGGAGCGCTCGTCACGTCGTCGCCCGGCAAGATGCGCAAGCGCGTCGCGCACGTCATCAAGGTGGCGATCAAGGAGAACATCCCCAGTCAGAAGGACTACCTGGATCTCCTGAAGTGCCAGTACGAGCTCTTCATGCTGGCTCGCCGCCAGGGCGTGCTCGCGCTCGAGGTCCACGTCAACGACCCCAGCAAGTCGACCATCTTCCAGAAGTACCCGTCGCTCGCGAAGCACGGCCACGCCCGCACGTACCTCGCGGAGGCCATGCAGCAGCTCGTCAACGGCATCTCCCCCGACGACCTCGAGCAGCTCCTCGACGCCGAGCTCGACACCCTGAAGGCGGAGGGTCACCTCGCGACCGGCCTCTTGAAGACCATCGGTGACGCGCTCCCGGGCATCGGCATCGTCGCCGCCGTGCTCGGCATCATCGTGACGATGGGACACATGGATGCGCCGCCCGCGGTCATCGGTCACCACGTCGCGGCCGCGCTCGTCGGCACCTTCCTCGGCATTCTCGTCTGCTACGGCATCCTGCAGCCCCTCGCGAACAACGCGGAGACCCAGGAAGTCCACCAGCTGCGCTACCTGCAGGTCATCAAGTCCGCCGTCATCGCCTCGGCGCGCGGCGTGGCCCCTCCGACCGCCGTCGAGTTTGGTCGCAAGATGATCTTCT
>JALHPV010000543.1 GCA_022842285.1 Kofleriaceae bacterium | reverse complement strand
GGGGTGGCCGGCGGGGGCGTCGACGGCGGGGGGGCGGTGACGACGGGCGGCGGCGCGGGTGGCGTGACCGGCGTGGTCACGAGCGGCGCCTCCTCGACATCGACGATCGACTTCTCCGGGACGACCTCTCCCGCGCTGCGGCCGCCGCGGGTGACGACGGCGAGCGCGATGGCGAGGCCAACGAGGCCAACGGCGCCGGTGATGACGGGGAACTTCCAGCTCATCCCGGGCGTGGCGCGCACGGCGAGATCGGGGCGGTCGGGCTTCGACCATCGCGGCTTGATCGGCCGCACGAGCTCGGTGTGGTCGGCGACGTAGTCGCGGCTCGGCTGATGCGTGGGCATCGGCTTCGGGCCCGAGCCATGTGCCGTCGGCGGCGGCGTCGACGCGCGCCGCGGCGGCGGCAACGGCGTGGTCCGCGCGGCCATGAGCCCGCTGGTAGAGCCGCGGATCCGCGTCGGTGCTTCCTCGCCCATCACCGTGGGAGGCTCGACATAGGCCGGGGACGAATCGCTCGTCTTGCCGCTCTCGAGAAGAGTGCGCACCACGTGCTGCTCGACGAAGAAAGCGCCCTGCGTCTGCGCGTTATTCCAGTCCTCGAGGCGCGCCGGGAAGAGCGACGACATGAAGCGGTTCAGCACGAGCGGCGAGAGGCGGAGGCGATTCTCGTGCGCGAAGCGTTCGAGGTTGCTCTGGAGCTCCTGGGCCGTGCGGTAGCGCTGGTCCGGATCGCGCGCGAGCGCCGTCAGCACGATCGCCTCGAGGATCGGGGAATAGCCCGGCACGCGGTGCGACGGCGGCACCACCTCGGTCGGCCCACCGTTCGGGAACGGGTGTCGGCCGGTGGTGAGCTCGTAGAGGATCGCCCCCACCGAGAAGATGTCGCTGCGGCGATCCAGCGTGGTCGCCCCACGCCGCTGCTCGGGCGACCTGTAACCGAGCTCGGGCCCATCGCCGCCGGGCGACGCTCGACCGGCGATGCCGAAGTCGACGAGCTTCACCGCCCCCTCGTAGCTGACGAGGATGTTCGATGGCGACACGTCACGGTGCACCACGTGGAGCGGCGCGCCGTCCGGACCGATCTTCTCGTGGGCGTAGTGCAGGCCGGCGCAGAGCCCCACGACCAGGGTCAAGGCGCAGTCGAGGGCGACGGGCACGCCCTGCTCGATCGACGCCGCCAGGAGCCGGCCCAGATCCTCGCCGTGCACGTATTCCATCGACATGAAGTAGTCGGCGGCGTCGACCCCGATGTCGAAGACCTGCGCGATGTTCGGGTGCTGGAGCGTCGCGGCGAGGCGCGCTTCATTCACGAACATCGCGACGAAGCTCGGGTCCTTCGCGAACGGCGGCAGGATCCGCTTCACGCAGACGAGCTTCTCGAACCCTTCGAGGCCCCTCGTCCGCGCGAGGTACAGCTCGGTCATGCCGCCGACCGCGATCTGCCGGATCAGCTCGTACGTGCCGAGCCGGTCCCCCGGCGAGAAGACCCGGGGCTGGGGGAGAGGAGAAAGGCCCAGAGCCACGGGAGTCCCACCGGCAAATGTAAGCGAAAAAAGTCGAGGCATCAGATAAAATGGGGCCATGGGTCGCACCCTCTTGGGCCTCGGCCTTGTCGTCGGGCTGGCGGCCTGTAACCCATACGGGAGCTCTGCGTTCACGTGCGAGACCGACGACCAGTGCGGCGGTGACGGACGCTGCGAGGTCATCGGGTTCTGCAGCTTCCCCGACGAACGATGCGGCGCGGGAGGACGGGCCTACGGCGAGCATTCGGGTCCGCGCAGCGGCGACTGCGCGACGAGTGACACGATGCCGATCATCGATGCGCCCCCCGAGCCGGATGCGCCGGCGATGTGCACCCCCAACGCTCGATACTGTTTCGGAAGTGCGATCGAGACGTGCAGGGCGGACGGTCAGGGCTTCGACGAGACCCTGCGGTCCCCGTGCGCGCTCGCGTGCGACTCGAGCGGCGCCACGCCGCAGTGTCTCGCGGCCTCGAATCTCTCGATCTCCGACCAGGTTGGCTGCGGCAACGGTAGCGACAACCCGATCGACCTGATCGCTCGGACCGGCGCCGTCGTCACGATCGGCGCGTCGTCGATCTCGTGTACCGGCTGCGATTTCGGGGTCACGAGCATCCCCAATCGCGGCACCTCGCCCAACGTCTGGTACTGCCTGAAGTCGCTCGTCCTCGAACGTGATGCCGTGCTACGCGCCAGCAACGTCGGACCCGTGACGCTCTTCGTCGCCGGTCAGACCCAGATCGACGCCACGATCAACTTCGATGGCGATGACGCCAGCGGCACGAACGGCGGCCGTGGCATCGGGCCCGGCGCCCACAACGGCGCGAGCAACCCGAGCCCCAACACGAACGGAACCAGCGGAGCCGGGCCGTGTGCCGGCGGGGGCGGTCAGCGCGTGACGAACATCGTCCCGACCTTGACCACGGCCGGCGGGGGCGGCGGCGCCGGGGCGGCGGGCGATGGGGGCGACGGGGGCGACGGCAACGGTCCGATGCAGGACGTCGGCGAAGGCGGCTCCGGCGGCAACGCGTCTGCGCAGTGCGACTCCCCGTCGTTCGCGCAGCTCCTCGGCGGTAGCGGCGGCGGCAGCGGGGGAAGCGGC
>JALHPV010000542.1 GCA_022842285.1 Kofleriaceae bacterium | reverse complement strand
CGCCTCGGAGGCCTCAGGCTTCCTCGTCGGGAACCACCGGCTTCTCGACGTCGATCCCGAACCACAGCAGCCCGGCCGCCACCGCGGCGATGGCGAGGGTGAGGATCGGAAGATCGTAGTTGCCGGTCCGCGCGACGATGATGCCGAAGGCGAGCGCGGAGACGCCGCCGCCGAACTGGCCGGCGGTGTTCATCGCGCCACAGATCGAGCCCGTGTGCCGCCCCGCGATGTCGATGGTGCCGGCGAAGAGGTTCGACTGGATGAAGCCCCACATCAGGCCGGTGCCGGTGAGGAGAGCGATCGTCGCCGCCTTGTCGTGGGTGAGCACGACCCCGACGGAGATCGCGCCCCACGCGATGCCGCACACCAACCCGATGAGGCGTCGACCCGATGCGCGGCCCACCCGCTTCAGCACGAAGTCGCACACGAAGCCGCCGCTGAAGTTGCCCGCGAACGACGCGATCCAGACCAGCGACGTCCACTTGAGATCATCGGGCGTGAACCCGCGGTCGTTCTGGAGGAACTTCGGCATCCAGAACACGGCGAAGAACGCGGCGTAGACGTTGAGGAACGCCGCGACCATGACGAACCACATGTTCTTCGTCCGCAGGACCGACCGCCAGGGCGCACCGTGATGAGCGCGCGGCGCGGGTGGCGGGAGCTCGGCGATCTCGGCCGGCTTGGCCCCCATCTCGGCCGGGGTCTCGCGGAACCACAGGTACCAGAAGACGGCCCAGATGATGCCAACGGCCCCGAAGATGATGAAGGACGCGCGCCAGCCGTAGTCGCGCTGGATCGGGATCACGAGGTGGGGCGCGAGCCCGGCGCCAGCGGCGGTGGCGGCCCCGAAGATCCCCATCGCGATGGTGCGCTGCGAGAGTGGGAACCACCGCGCGACGATGCCGCCGACATTGGGCCAGGCCCCGGCTTCCCCGGCGCCAAAGGCGAACCGGATGAACATGAGAGACCAGAACCCCATCGCGAGCCCCGTGAACGCCGTGAAGATCGACCAGGCGACGCAGATGCGCATCATCGTCTTGCGCCACCCGAAGCGATCCCCCAGGTGGCCCGTGGGGATCTCGAAGATGGCGTAGCCGAACGAGAACGCGAGGCTGATCCAACCGATCCTCGCGTCCGAGATGTCGAGGTCGGCCTGGATCTGCTTGAGGGCCAGCGAGATGCAGACCCGATCCAGGTAGAGGATCGCGCCGAGGACGCAGAGCGCGATCAGGACTGCCGTGCGTCGCTTCACCCGTCGATCACGTTACAGCGCGTCGCCGCCCAACACCACGTCACGCTGCACCGTCCGGGTTGCCACGTCAGAGCGACTTCGCGAGGTAGATCGCCGATTCGCCGGGCATGTAGTCGCCGTAGTAGAGGCGATCGAAGCCGCAGAGCTCGTAGCCGAGGCGACGGTAGGCGGAGATGCCGGGGACGTTGACGTTCGAGGTCTCGAGCCAGACGTGCGTCGCGCCGAGCGCGCGGCCGTGGTCCTCGGCGCGAGCCAGGAGCGCGCGGCCCACGCCGGCCCGGCGGTGCGCGGGCGCGATGTAGAGGAACCAGAGGTTCAGGCGCGCGTGCCACGGTTCGTAGCCGACGGCCGCGAAGCCGCGGACGCCATCGTCGTCGGCGACCCAGCCGGTGTCCCAGCGCGCCCAGCCGGCGAAGACCTCGCCAATCGAGTACGCCTTCGTGAGCGGGGTCGGCAGCGTCCGCTCGACGAGGGTGATGCTCGATTCGGTCGTCGCGAGGTCGTAGATCGTGGGCGTGACGAACGAGGTATCGATGGCCTCGACGGCGCGGCGGTCGCGCTGCTTGTCGAGCTCTCGGATCGTCGGCGGCATGGCCAGCCGCTACGGAACGTTGACGATCTTGTGGAGCTGCAGCGAGAGGCGCCAGCGGGGCCGCGCCTGCACGAGCTCGAGCGTCCGCGCGAGGTTCTGCTGGTACGTCGCATCCATCCACGGCTGCACGAAGTAGTGCTCGCAGCGCCAGCG
Source organism: Kofleriaceae bacterium (assembly GCA_022842285.1). Lineage (GTDB taxonomy): Bacteria > Myxococcota_A > Polyangia > Haliangiales > Haliangiaceae > JABFXX01. Next base: position 642 of record JALHPV010000542.1, on the reverse strand, counting down.
CGCGGCGTACTGATCGAGCTTCGCCTCGTCGACGGTGCCGTCCACGACGACCTTCACCTCGTCGGCGGTGACCTTGTCGGCGAGCAGGAGGCCTGCCGGATGATGCTGCGGCTTCGGCGACACCGTGAGCCAGTCCACGGGCCCCGCCGGCACGCGCGTGCCGTTCGACTCCATGTGCACGCGAAAGCCCGCGCCGCGAATCGCCGCCGAGATCGCCGCGTCCCACTGCAGGGTCGGCTCGCCGCCGGTCACGATCACGCGCTGGGTCTTCGACGTGTCGAGCGCACGCAGACGAGCCACCACCTCGTCGGCACTCATGCGCACGGCGCCCTCGGGCGAGAAGTCGGTATCGCAGCCCGTGCAGTCGAGATTGCACGCGGCGAACCGCATGAACACGCAGGCCCGTCCGGAATGCGCGCCCTCGCCCTGCAGGGTGGGTCCGAACATCTCCTTGACGAGATATGTGCGGCTGCGCTCGATCACACCGCCGGGACGTATACCCCAGCTTCCAAGCGAGGCGAGCTATACCTAGCGCGTGAAGCTCGGCATCGCGGTCGCCGCAGCCCTCGTCGCCTGCAAGCCCGAGCCGGCCGCGCCTCCGGTCCCGCCCCCGCCCACGCCCGCCCCGGTCACGCCCGTTGT
>JALHPV010000541.1:729-2651 GCA_022842285.1 Kofleriaceae bacterium | reverse complement strand
ACCGTACGTCTTGCGGCAGCATGATGGTGGGCACGTGCGCGAGGATCGCGGCGCCGACAACCTTTCCCATGACTTACTCCTTCCACCCAGAGGGTGCGTAGACGGTGTTCTTGACGTCGGCGTAGAAGTCGAACGACCACACGCCGCCCTCGCGGCCGATGCCGCTCTTCTTGCTGCCGCCGAAGGGCGCGGCGAGGTCGCGCACGAAGAAGCAGTTGACCCAGATGGTGCCGGCGACGAGGTTCTTCGTCAGCCGCTCGGCACGCTCGCGGTCGCCGCACACGACCACGGCGGCGAGGCCGTACTCAGTCGCGTTGGCGATCTCGACGGCCTCCTCGTCGGTCGCGTACGTCTGCATGGCGAGCACGGGGCCGAACACCTCGGCCGTGAGGATCTCGCTGCCCGGCTGCGCGCCCGTGATGAGTGTCGGCCGGAAGTACAGCCCGCCGAGGTCGTCGTTGGGCCCACCACCGAAGGCGACCACGGCGCCGGCGGCCTGCGCGCGCTCGACGAAGCCCGCGACGCGCTCGAGGTGCACGCGGTGGATCTGCGGGCCGATCTGCGTGGCCTCGTCGCGGGGGTCGCCCTGCACGATCGCGGCGGCCTTCTCGGCGAAGCGCGCGGCGAACTCGTCGGCGATGCTCTCGTGCACGAGCAGGCGCGTGCCCGAGAGGCACACCTGCCCGGCGTTGTCGTACTGCTCGACCGCGATCTCGACAGCGAGGTCGAGGTCGGCGTCGTCGGTGATGATGAGCGGGCTCTTGCCGCCGAGCTCGAAGCTCACGGGCGTGAGGTTCTCCGCCGCGGCGCGCGCGATGGCCTTCGCCGTCGGCACCGAGCCCGTGAACGCGATGCGGGCGATTCCGGGATGCGCGACGAGGGCCGCACCGACCTCGGCGCCGTAGCCCTGCACGACGTTGAAGACCCCGGCGGGCATCCCCGCCTGCTCGCACAGGTCGGCGAAGACGCTCGCGGTCAGCGGCGTCCATTCCGCAGGCTTGAGCACGACGGTGTCGCCCGCGGCGAGGGCCGGGCCGATGCGCCACGTGGCGAGCATGAGCGGGGCGTTCCAGGGCGTGATGATCGCCGCGACACCGCTCGGGTCCCAGCTGACGACGTTGTCGTGGCCGCGGGTCTGCCAGACGGGGTGGCTGAGTTCGTTGATGGCCCAGTCGGCGAAGAAGCGGATGTTCATGGCGACGCGCGGCATGACCCCGCGGCGGTGGCTGCGCAGCAGCGAGCCGTTGTCGAGGGTCTCGAGCTGCGAGAGCGCCTCGACGTTCGCCTCGATCAGGTCGGCGAGGCGGTGCAAGATCTCGCCGCGGCCGGTGGGCCCGAGGTCGCGCCAGCCCGGGAACGCGGCGCGCGCGGCCTGCACGGCGGCGTCGGCCTCGGCGGCCCCTCCGCGGGCGATGTGCGCGAGCACCGTGCCGTCGATGGGCGAGATGCTCTCGAAGGTCTCGGGCGATGAGACGCGCTGTCCGCCGATCGCGTGCCGCGTGTCGACGGTCAGTCCGGCCAGCTCCACCTGATGCACGCGGGTTGCTCCTTTGCGATCGCGGGTCGTTCGGATACAAACGACTGCCGCGATACTAACCGACCCGGGGTGCCGAGCGGTAGGGCTCGCGGTAAAGGCGCGCGAGCATCCTGAACCGGATGCCCTACCGCTGCCCCTCGGTGACCTGAGTGATCGCGCGCAGCATGTCGGCAAGCTCGCGCCGCCGCTCGGGGTCGAGGCTCGAGGTGATCGTGCGCTCGTGGTCGTTGAAGGTCGGGAAGAGCGTCGCCATGAGCTCGCGCCCCGCGGGCGTCATCGTGACGTTGACGAGCCGGCCGTCCTTGTCGCTGCGCTCGCGCAACAGGTAGCCCTTCGTCTCGAGCGTGCCGAGAACGCCCGTGAGGGTGGCCTTCGAGAAGCCGCC
>JALHPV010000541.1:0-719 GCA_022842285.1 Kofleriaceae bacterium | reverse complement strand
GTCGCGGCGAGCACGCTGCGCTCGAGATAGTTGCGGGTGGCGTTCGCGGCGCGGAAGAGGTTCGAGACCACGGCCATCGCCTCGAAGTCGAGCGGCAGGGCGCCGAGCTTGCCGGCGACGCGCTCTTCCGTCTCGGCCAGCGTGTGCGGACTCGGCATGGTTCCCCTCCCCTCGCGCGGGTGCCGCGCGGTCTCCATCCTCACTCATTCGGATCGAAACCACCTTCAGGCTCGACTCGCGCGCCGAAGTTCGTTAGCATCCGAACAAATCGCTTCCCATGAGAGCAGGAGCACCATGTCGACGACGACAGACCTCACCCTGGCCGACCTCGATCTCTTCGCGGGCGGCGCCCCGTGGGGGGTGTTCGACGAGCTGCGGGCGACGCCCGGCCTGCACTACTCGACCGAAGAGGCCCCCAACAGCGGCTTCTGGTCGGCGACGCGGTACCACGACATCGTGCGCATCCTCCGCGACACCGAGACCTTCACGTCGACCAAGTTCACGAACCTCGAAGAGGTCGACCCCGCGATGCAGGACCAGCGCCGGTCGCTCCTCGAGATGGACGGCATTCGCCACCGCGCGCTGCGCCGCATGCTGCAGGGCGAGTTCACGCCGCAGGCCGTCGCCAAGTACGAGACCTTCTTGCGCGGCATCACCGCGAAGACCCTGGATGCTGCGCTCGCGAAGAAGGAGTTCGACTTCGTCGAGGAGGTCAGCGC
>JALHPV010000540.1 GCA_022842285.1 Kofleriaceae bacterium | reverse complement strand
TGGTGACGGCCTTGGCGGGCCACAGGTGCGAGGCGTCGACGTCGGCGATCGTGTCGCGCGCGACCTGCTCCTGCTCGGGGCTGAGCGGGAAGATCGCCGAGCGGTAGCTCGTGCCGACGTCATTGCCTTGCCGGTTGAGCGTCGACGGGTCGTGGATCTGGAAGAAGAACGCCAGGATGTCGCGGTAGGTCGTCGCCGTGGGGTCGAAGACGATCTCGACCGCCTCGGCGTGACCCGGGTGGTTGCGGTAGGTCGCGTGCGCGTTCGCGCCGCCGGTGTAGCCGACGCGCGTGCTGATGACGCCCGGCTGGCGGCGGATCAGGTCTTCCATGCCCCAGAAGCAGCCGCCCGCGAGCACGGCGGTCTCGGTGCCGGGCGTGCGAGTGATGGCGCCCGTGCTGATGTCGACGGTGTCGGTCATGATGCGTCCTTCGTGAAGAGAGCGGTGAACTGGCCATAGCCTTCGGCCTCGAGCTGGTCGACCGGGATGAATCGCATCGCGGCCGAGTTCATGCAGTATCGCAAGCCTCCCGCATCGCGGGGCCCGTCGTCGAACACGTGGCCGAGGTGGCTGTCGGCTCCGGATGACCGCACCTCGGTGCGCGTCATGAAGAAGCCGCGATCGGTCTTGGTCGTGACGGCGCTCGCATCGATGGGCTTCGTGAAGCTGGGCCATCCGGTGCCGCTGTCGTACTTGTCGAGCGACGAGAACAGGGGCTGACCCGAGACGATGTCGACGTAGATGCCGGCCGCCTTGTTGTCGTGGTATTCGTTGCGGAACGCGGGCTCGGTGCCGTCGTTCTGCGTGACCTTGCGCTGCATGTCGGTCAGGCGGGCGATCGCCTCGGGCGTGGCGCGGTACTCGGTGGTCATGGGAATCCTCCTCGGGCGACGGCGCTGGATGCGACGTCACTGAACAAGAACAGTCTCGGGTGCGAATCGGTTCCCGCGGGGCTGGGAGCCCGCTGGGAGTTGCGATCAGACGGCGGGGGTCGGCTGCGTGGCCGTCGAGGGCTCCGCCTCGGCAGGCGACTCGGCGGCCCGCTTATCGGGCAGGGTCACGAGCCAGCAGCCGATGAGGATGAGCGCGAAGCCGAGCCCCGTGTAGACGGTCACCGCCTCGCCGAGCACGAGGGCGCCCGCGACGACCGCGACGGCCGGGTTGACGTAGGTGATCGCCGTCATGCGCACAGGGCCGATCTCGGCGATGAGCGCGAACATCAGCAGGAAGGCCACGGCGCTGCAGAGCACGGCGAGCACGAGCACCGAGGTGATGACGGGCGCCGAGGGCACCGCGATCGGCCAGCCCCCGGTGATCGCGACAATGGGCAGGTAGATGAGACCCGCGATCGTGAGCGCCGCGGCCATGACGCCGAGGCCTGGGAGGTCGTGCATCCACTTGGCGAGGATGGCGGGGCCGACCGCGTAGCCCACCACCGCGACGCCGATGAGGGCGACCGCCCCGAGGTCGCCGCCCCCGAGGTCGAGGCCGACGACCGCGACGACGCCGGCCGTGCCGGTGATGAGCCCGAGCACGGTGAGCGCCGTGACCCGGTGGCGGCGCCCCATGAGGAACGCGACGCCGATCGCGACGAGGGGGATGCTCGCGAGCAGCAGCCCCGTCGTCGAGCTCGGCAGGCTCACCTCGGCGGCGTTGAGCGCGTACCAGGGCAGCACGATCTCGACGACGGCGAACGCGAGCAGGGGCTTCCAGCGTCGCAGCACGGGCGCGAGGGCACGTTGCCGCGCGGCGATCGGCAGCAGCAGTGCGGCGGCGATGACGCATCGCGCGAGCACCAGGAATTCGGGGGTCAGCTCGGCGACGGCGATCTTGATGAACAGGTACGGAATGCCCCAGATGAGGCCGAGAGCGGCGAAGAGGATGAGGCCGCGGCGGGTCATGCCTCCATCATCGCGCAGGCGCGGCGCGCTGGATGCCGCGCACGTGAGCGCGGGCGTAGCCTGGCGCCGTGGTGCACCCGAACTCCCGTCAGGCGAAGGCCGCGCGACGTCGCCGGAAGCGTGTGGCGGCCGCCGATAACGACCTGACCCCGGCGCATTGGGCTGAGGTTCAGCGGTTGTGGGGTGGATGCGCCTACTGCGGCGCGGCCGACCGCCCCCTGCAGCGCGACTGCGTGCAGCCCATCGCCCGCGGAGGCCGCTACACCCTCGACAATGTCGTTCCGGCCTGCGGCTCGTGCAACGCGAGCAAGAGCAACGACGAGGTCACGAGCTGGATGCGCCGCACCCGCCGCGACGAGCGCGCCTTCCTCGAGCGGCTCGTGCAGGTGCGGGCGGCGCTCGCCGCGGTGTCAGCGCCGCTCAGTGATGAGGATTGACGGCCCCAGGCTCCTCATCGCGTGCAGCTTCCTGGCGACGATCGAGCATCAGCGCGGTGAGCAGGTCGTGGCCGTCGAGTCGTGCCGACGTCACCGCTTCGGCGTCTGATCTGCTCAAGAGCAGCACCCCATGTTCGGTGTCGATCGCGAAGAGCGTGTCGCCGATGGACCACCCTGCTCGATCCAAGAGCGAGTCGGGCATTTGCACTGCCCCTTCGGCACTAATCTGCAGGAGTTCGGGTCGCCTCATGGCGACAGAGTATGTGCCTCGTCAGACATGTCTCGCAGAAGCTACGTGGTCTCCGTGGGTTAGCGTGAGCC
>JALHPV010000539.1 GCA_022842285.1 Kofleriaceae bacterium | reverse complement strand
CATCGAGCTCGGTCAGCGCCTCGAGCGCCGGGGCATAGTTCGGGACGGCCTCGAGCGCCTTGCCGAGCGCGTCGCGTGCCGCTTCGAGCGGCGAGCCGGCCCCGCCGGGGAGCTCCGCGGAGCGATCCACGTCGTACGCGAGGAGCTCGGCGGCCTGGACATAGAGCGCCGCGGCCGCGCCGGGATCCGGTGCCGGCGGCTGGCCCGGACCGAGCCAGCTCCCCAGGAGCGCGGCGTGGGCCGCAGCGAGGTAGGTCGTCGCGAGGTCCTTCGTATCCGCGCGACCGATCGCATCCCGCTCGGCGGCGGAGGTGAGGACGACAAAGCCCGGCGCGCTCGCCTCGAGCGACGCGAGCAGCGCCCTCGCCTGCTCGCGCTGCCCTCCGCGGAGCAGGGCGTCGGCGCGACGGATCGAGAGCACCATCGCCCGTGCCGGATCGCCCTCGACGGCCTGCCAGCTCTGCACGAGCTCGGCGAGCTCGCCGTAGCGGCCCAGCTCCTCGGCGAGCTCGGCGAGATCGGCCAGGACCACCGGCTCGCCCGGCGCCATCGCCACCGCCTGCTGGAGGATCTCCCAGGCCTGATCGGGCTGGTCCTGCCGCGCGAGCTGTGACTGGCGGCGGCGGAGCGCGACGAGCTCGCGGCGCAAGGAGGTCGCGCGGTCGCCGCTCGTCACGCCGTCCGCGCCGTCGAGACCGGCCGGTCCGAACGAGGCGAGCAGGATCGAGGCGAGCTGCTCGATCGCGGCCGCGGCATCGGCGGCCTCGCCCAGCTCCTCGGCCACGCGGAGGCGTTCGCGCGCCACGCGCTCGGCGAGCGGGGTCCCGGCCGCGAGGAGCGTCGCTTGCTCGAAGGCCGCCGTCGCGCGGGCGAAGTCACGCTTGCCCGCATCGGTCCCGGCGAGGCGCCCCACCTCGAGCCAGTAGGCGATCTTGCGACTCGGCTCGTGCGCCACTTCCGCGAGGCGCTCCCACACGTCGAGCAGCGCGGCGTTGTCGTTGCTCTTCGCTACGAGGCGCTCGAGCTCGAGCAATGCGCCCTGGTGCTGCGGCGCGATGGCCATCGCTTCGTCGAGGGCGGCGCGCGCCTCGTCGGCGTCGCCCATGCGCTCCGCGATGCGCGCCTTCTCGAGGAGCAGATCGGCGCGCTCGTAGTCGTCGCGGGCGTAGGTGACCTCGGCGCCGATCAGCTTGACCAGGTTCGGCCACAGGCCGCGGCGGTAGAAGACGCGTCGGATCGCCCACAGGTTCGGCCGCAGCGACGGATCCAGCGACAGGGCGCGTCCGAACGACTTCACGGCGCGCGCCTCGTCGGCGAGCCGCCGCTCGTAGAGCTCGCCGAGCTCGTACGCGAGGATCGCGGCCGCGGCCGGATCGGTCGTGGCCTCGAGCTCGCGCGCCATCGTGGCCGCGCGCTTCTCGCCCCCCATCTCGCCAAGATCGGAGAGCGCCTTGTCGAGGACGGTCGGCGACTCGAGGTAGGCCTCGAGGGGCTGATCGACGACGATGTTCGGCGTCTGGGTGCCGACCTCGACACCGCCTTCGCCGAGTAGACCCGACGGCCCCGGTCCCAGATCGAGCCCGCCACCGAGGTCCGAGAGCGCCTGGAACGTACTGCGCTTGACGCGTGTGCTGTCCTGCGTCGGCGTGCGGTGGCGCGGTGTGGTCGGCGACGGGGCGGATGCGGTGGCGTCGGAGGGCGAGATCCCCACGATGGCCGCGAGTGATGGCTCGGTCGCGAAGTCACCGGGCGGCCCCACGGGCACCGGGGGCGGCGGCAAGGTCGGCGGCCGCCCGCGCGGCGCTTCGCTCGGGATCGGCGGCGCCGTGGGCGGGCGCAGCCGGGACGACGAGTCATCGCCGGGGGGGCCCGCGGTCGGTGCCGATCCGGGGCGCGGGATCGAGACCGACGGCGGCATGGGCGGCATGCCCGCGCGCATCGTCGGCATCTGCATGGTGCCCGGCTTCAGGGGCGAGATCTTGACCGTCCCCGGTGGGCGCGGCGGGATCGCCAGGATCGGGCGCGCGCCCCCAGGGGCGGGCGGGACCGGTGGACGCAGCGACGGCAGTTTCGGTGGGACGACCGGCATCGTGATCGGACGCGATGGGGTGTCCTTCACTTCCTGCAGGTCGGAGATGTCGACCTGCACGGAGGGCTCGGACGGCGCGCGAGGCAGCGGCGTCGTCGAATGCACCTCTCCCGCATCGTCGGGAAGCAGGTCTACTCCGACGTCAGAATCCCGATCCGGAGCGCCCTCATTCGCTCCGTCTTCCGGTCTCTCGGCCAAGTCACATGACGATCGCGCCAACTGCTCGAAGTGTCAACGCAGGGGGCCGACCAAGCGCTCGTAATGACTACCTGGTAAGAACGGCGCGTGCTGGCCCCGCTACGCCTCGGAGAAGATGCCCTGACCCTGGAAGCCATCGCGGAGGTCGCCCGAGGTGGGCGCCGCGTGGAGGTCGGCCGCGATGCGCATGCGGCGATGGTGCGCGCCCGGGCGGTCGTCGATGCCGTCGTCGCCGGGGGCGATGACGCGCCCGCCGTCTACGGCGTGAACACGGGCTTTGGCGCGCTCGCCGAGGTCCGGATCTCCGCCGCGCAGGTGCAGCGCCTCCAGCAGAACCTGGTCCGCTCGCATGCCGCCGGCGTCGGTCAGCCGCTGCCCCGCGAAGCGGTGCGGG
>JALHPV010000538.1 GCA_022842285.1 Kofleriaceae bacterium | reverse complement strand
GATCTCAAGCCGCGACCAGGTGCTGCCGGGTGAGGATGCCGATGCCGCGCAGCTCATCGAAAAGGTTTTCCGCCGCAACGGCATGACCTTGCTCGCCAAGAGCCGCGCCGATTCGGTCGTCAACACGGGCGATGGCGTCACGGTCACCCTGAGCGATGGCACCGTCATCGAGGGTTCGCACTGTCTCATGGCGGTCGGATCCATTCCGAACACCGCGGGTATTGGCCTCGAAGAGGCGGGCGTGCAGCTCACCGAGTCGGGGCACATTGCCGTCAACAAGGTCGCACGCACCTCGATGCCGAGTGTGTACGCGGTGGGTGACTGCAGCGACTCGCTGCCGCTCGCATCCGTCGCCGCGATGCAGGGCCGCACGGCGGTGTATCACGCGATGGGCGACGCCGTGACGCCCATCCAGTTGCGCAACGTGACGTCAAACATCTTCACAGCGCCCGAGATCGCCACGGTCGGTTTCTCGCAAAAGCAGATCGAAGAGGGGGCTACGCGCGGCATCACCTTCAAGCTGATGCTCGAGACCAATCCGCGCGCCAAGATGCAGGGCGTCACCGACGGCTTCATCAAGTTGTTTGCGGCGAAGACCTCGGGCACCGTCATCGGCGGCGTGGTCGTGGCGCCTCGAGCCTCTGAGCTGATCCTGCCGATCGCTCTCGCGGTGGAACACCGGCTCACGGTCGACCAGCTCGCGCGTGCGTACTCGGTCTACCCCTCGCTCTCGGGCGGCATCACGGATGCTGCGCGCGCGATGCACGTGCCCCACGACTAGCCCGGCTCGCGCCGGGCCGAGGTTAATCGGTGATCGTGAGGAGCACGTGGCCCGAGGCCACGGTCTCGCCGACCGCGGCGCCGATGCTCGCCACGACGCCGTCTTTGTGCGCCGTGAGCGGCTGTTCCATCTTCATGGCTTCGAGCACGACCACGAGGTCGCCCGCGACGACCTTGTCGCCTTCGGCGACCGCGAGCTTGACGACCGTGGCCTGCATGGGGCTCTTGACCGCGTCGCCCGAGGCTCCGGCAGCAACCGCTGAGCCGCTGCGACGCTTGGGCGCGGCGGCGAGCGCGGTCGAGGCGCGCGAGCTCGACGTGGGAATCAGGGTTTCGGGCAGCGACACTTCGAGGCGCTTGCCGCCCACCTCGACGACCACGGTGTGGCGTGCGGCCGGCTCGGCCATGGGCTCGGCGAGCGACCCGCTCCAGGGCTCGAGCTGGTTGTCGAACTCGGTCTCGATCCAGCGCGTGTAGACCGTGAACGGGGCGCCGTCGGCCGGGGCGAACGCCGGGTCGTCGACGATGGCGCGGTGGAAGGGCAGCACGGTCGGCAGGCCGGCGACCTCGAACTCGGCGAGCGCGCGGCGCGAGCGCTCGAGGGCGTCGTCGCGCGTCTTGCCCGTGACGATGAGCTTGGCAAGCAGCGAGTCGAACGCGCCCGAGATGACGTCGCCCGTCGTGACGCCCGAGTCGACGCGCACGCCGGGGCCGCCGGGGAAGCGCAGGGCGTGCACGGGGCCGGGCATGGGCATGAAGTTCAGCCCCGGGTCCTCCCCGTTGATGCGGAACTCGAACGAGTGGCCGTGGGCGACGGGGTCGTCGTAGCCGATCTCCTCGCCTTCGGCGAGACGGAACTGCTCGCGCACGAGGTCGATGCCCGTGACCTCTTCTGAGACGGGATGCTCGACCTGCAGCCGCGTGTTGACTTCGAGGAACGACACCGTGCCGTCGGCACCGATGAGGAACTCGCAGGTGCCGGCACCGACGTAGCCGACCTCTTTCAGGATGGCCTTCGACGAGCGGTACAGCAGCTCGGTCTGCTCGTCGGTCAGGAACGGCGCGGGTGCCTCCTCGACGAGCTTCTGGTGGCGGCGCTGCAGCGAGCAGTCGCGCGTCGAGATGACAACGACGGTGCCGTGCGCGTCGGCGAGGCACTGGGTCTCGACGTGGCGCGGCTTGTCGAGGTACTTCTCGACGAAGCACTCGCCCCTGCCGAAGGCCGCGATGGCCTCGCGCGTGGCCGAGTCGAACAGCTCGGGGATCTCCTCGCGCGTGCGCGCGACCTTGAGGCCGCGGCCGCCGCCGCCGAAGGCGGCCTTGATGGCCACGGGCAGTCCGTGCTCGTCGACGAAGGCGAGCACCTCGTCGGCACCGCTGACGGGGTTCAGGGTTCCGGGGGCGAGCGGGGCGCCGACCTTCTCGGCGATGTGCCGGGCGCTGACCTTGTCGCCGAGCTTCTCGATCGCATCCGCAGACGGCCCGATCCAGATGAGGCCCGCGTCGATGACGGCGCGCGCGAAGTCGGCGTTCTCGGCGAGGAAGCCGTAGCCGGGGTGCACCGCGTCGGCGCCGGCCCGGCGGGCGATGCTGAGCAGCTTGTCGATGACGAGGTAGGTCTCGGCGCTCGTCGTGCCGTTCAGGGCGTAGGCCTCGTCGGCGAGGCGCACGTGCCGGGCATCCCGATCCTGGTCGGCGTAGACGGCCACCGTCGCGATGCCCGAGTCACGGGCGGCGCGGATGACGCGGACGGCGATCTCGCCCCGGTTGGCGATGAGGATCTTCGTGATGCGGGCCATGGTTCCCCAGCCTAGGGGTGCGCGCGGCGCCGGTGTTTGGCGCAGGCCCACAAAAGGGGCGCGGATCGCTTAGCGGTTCCAGAGATCGGTCCAGCGCCCGCCGAGCTCGTGCACG
>JALHPV010000537.1 GCA_022842285.1 Kofleriaceae bacterium | reverse complement strand
GCGTCCGCGCTGGTCGTAGAGGATCACCTGCCGCCCCGCGGCGAGCGGCGCGAAGGCGGGCCAGAGGAGGTCGTGCCCGTAGATCATCCCGCCGTTGATGGCGAGGAGCGGCGTCGCGCCCTCGACGGGCGGGCTCAGCCAGACCGCGAAGTCGAGCCCCCGCGCACGCACCGTGCGCCGCTCCAGCGGCGGCGTACGTGGGCGGCCGCGGCGCCAGGCCAGGAATCGGTGCTTCGCGGATGTGGACGGGGCGTTCACGATGGAAAAGTAGCCGACCGCCAGTCTGTTCCGGCCCCTGGCGCAGCCCTAATCGGGGCCCTAATCGGCCCGGCCCAAGTTCGGCCCATGTCGAATCCACTGGCCATCCAGCTCGCGTCGCTCATCGTCGCGCTCGCGGTCGCGCTCTCCGCCTCCGAGGGTGGTGCATCGGGCGGGTCCGACGACCCGCCACAGTGATCACCCACCCGCCGACCATCCCTCCCCATCCGGATCCTTCCATGCCCTTCACTCGTACTGTGCTCCGTCCGTTCGCGCTGGCTGCCGCCGCGCTGTTCGCCCTCGCCTGCGGCGACGGCGATGATCCTCTCTCGCCCCCACGCGCGGTCGCTGAGGTCGATGTCGACGTGGCCTCCACGCGCATCATCGTCGGCGAGACCGTCACGCTCGTCGCCACGCCGCTCGATGAGGATGGCGAGCCGCTCCTCGACCGGCCCGTGACGTACGTCTCGAGCGACCTGCGTCTCGCGTCGGTGAGCGCGACCGGTGTCGTTCACGCGCTCGCCGACGGCGAGGTCGAGATCACGGTCGCCAGCGAAGCGGTCGCGACGCGCGTCGCCTTCCGCATCGATCCGGTCCCGGCGGCGAGCATCGAGCTCGCCGGCGTCGCGACCGACCTCACCGAAGGCGAGACCTCGCTGCTCGAGGCGGCGGTCCTCGATGCCGACGACATGCCGCTGCCCGGACGCGTCATCATGTGGACGAGCGACGACGTGGCCGTGGCCACGGTGGACGCGGAAGGGATGGTCCGCGCTGTTTCCGAGGGGAGCACGACCATCCGCGCGCGGCACGCCGACCTCCAGGCCTCGGCGACGATCACCGTGCGCCCGGACTGGATCGCCGACCTGCTCTACGAGGCGCACGACGGGACGAGCACGTTCCCGTTCCTCTTCTGGTTCGATCCGCGCGTGTCGCCCGTCGCGACGGCGAAGGTCCTGCCGTTCGCCGGTGCGCGCCAGGTGGCCCCCTCGCCCGACGGCTCGCGGATCGCGTTCACCTGCGACGTCGCGATCTGCGTGGCGGACCGCGACGGGACCAACATCGATGTCCTCACGGACGGCGAGCTGAGCTATGAGGACTCACCGTCCTGGAGCCCGGACGGCGAGCGCCTCGTCTTCCGCCGCTGGGCGCAGGGTGGCAGCGCCGAGCTGGCGGAGCCGACCGACCTCTGGGTGATGAACGCCGATGGCACGGAACAGGCGAACCTGACCAACGATGCGTCGAGTCAGGGCGACCCCGCCTGGTCCCCGGTGCGCGGCGACGGTGGCACGCGCATCGCCTACCGCCAGGTGGCGCTGGTCGATGGCTACGTCGTGAACCGGATCTTCACCATGCGGGCGGACGGCACCGATCGCCGCGCGGAGACGTCGGACGCGGTGAACGCCTCCGAACCCGGCTGGACGCCCGACGGCGCGCGCCTCGTGTACGTGCAGGACGGCGGCGAGGCGAGCGCGGACCTCTGGATGGTGACGGTCGGTGAAGGGAACGCGCAGCCTCTCACCGCCCCCATCGCCGGCGAGCAGCGTGGGCCGGTCGTCTCGCCTGACGGGCGACACGTGCTGTTCACCTCGTCGCATGAGGCAGTGGAGGGCGTGGGCCTGTTCAGGCAGCTCTTCACCGTGCGCATCGACGGCACGGGGCTCAAGCGTCGGACGAGCGACGGCGAGGACAAGGAGAATCCGGCCTGGCGTGTGCGTCCGTGAGCGACTCGACGGCCGGATCCGCACGCGGCCACGCGTTGCGCGCGGTCCTGACCGTGGGTGCGGTGGAGACCGAGTACCTGCGCTGTGGTTCCGGGCGCCCGGCGCTCGTGCTCTCCCCCGTGCTCGCCGCGGCGATCGAGGCGGGCGACGTGCCACCGGCCTGGCGTGGGATGCGGCTCATCGTCCCGGTGCACACCACCATCGAGGCGCTCGGGGCGCCAGAGGATCCCACGGAGTCCGTGCTCGGCTCCTGGCTTCGCGGCATGCTCGACGGGCTCGGACTCGGCAGTCTCACCGTCGTGGTCGCGCCGTCGCTCGCGCGTGACGTGCTGGATTTCGCGAAGGCCAATCCGAATGAGATCGTGCGGGTCATCATCGACGGTTGACACCTCGGCGCGGTGGCGAGAGAATGACCGCCACCGTGCCCAGTCCCGCGCCGGCGCTCATCGCCCCACTCCCCGCTCCGTTGACGGCCTTCATCGGCCGCGAGCACGAGCTCGCCGAGGTGCGCCGCCTCGTCGAGTCCGCGCGCCTGCTCACGCTGACGGGTGCCGGCGGCAGCGGGAAGACGCGCCTCGCGCTCGAGCTCGCCGTTCGCATCGCCGCCGACGGGCGCGCCGTGGCCTGGGTGGAACTCGCCCCGCTCGCCGACCCCGGGGCGCTCGGGATGCATGTCGCGCTCGCACTCGGCATCCGCGCCGAGGGGGCCGCCTCGGC
>JALHPV010000536.1 GCA_022842285.1 Kofleriaceae bacterium | reverse complement strand
CCTGGACGCCGTCGTGCACCTGGCGGCGAGCCCTGCGCCGGGCATCCGCCCCGATACGGTGCTGCTGCAGGACAACCTCGCCATGACGATCGCGGTCTTCCAGGCCGCCCGCCGCGCCGGCATCGCGCGCATCGTGCACGCCTCGAGCGAGACGCTGCTCGGCCTGCCGCTCGCGGAGGACCCGCCCGCCATCCCGATCGACGAGACCCAGCCGACGCGGCCCAACTTCATGTACGCGATCGGCAAGCACCTCGAGGAGGAGCTGGGGCGCAAGCTGTGCCGCCTCGACCCGGCCCTGTCGATCACGGGCCTGCGGTTCAGCAACGTCATGGCGCCCGAGGACGACCCCGCCGTGCGCCGCTGGAACCTCTGGGGCTACATCGACCGCCGTGACGGTGCGCACGCCGTCGAGCGCGCGCTCGCCACCCGCGGCCCCGGCTACGGGACCTACATCATCGCGGCCGCCGATACCGTCATGCGCCAGGATTCCGCCGCGCTCGTGGCCGCCGAGTTCCCGGATGCCCCGCTCGCGCGCCCGCTCGTCGGCCGCGAGACCCTGCTCTCGATCGATGCCGCGCGGCGCGACCTCGGCTACGCCCCGCGCCACTCGTGGCTCGACGCGCGCTAGCCCGGTGAGGCCGCTTTTGCGGCGAGCCCGCGTCGTGACGTATGCTGGCCTCTTGCCATAGACCGCTGGTTGTCAGCGTGCCTGCCCGCAGACCTGTCTGCAAGCGGAGCACGACGACCGAAGGCTCGCACGCTCCTCGCGGAGCGGACGACGGCCCGCGCAGGTGTACTGAACTGATACCGCCTCCCTCGATCTGACGAGGGGGAGCGAAGAGGCTCGTGCGCGTGCGCATGGGCCTTTCGTCATGTGTGCCGGGTTCTCCACCCCGCCGGTGGTCGAGGCGAGACCAACGACAAACATTGAGGAGCACCATGGCGAACAAGGAAGCAACGGTCGCCGAGCTGACGGAGCTTTTCCGCAGCTCGACCGCCGTCCTGCTCACCGAGTACCGCGGCCTCACGGTGGCGCAGCTGAAGACGCTGCGCGGCAACATCCGTGCTGACGCGTCGTACGCCGTGGTGAAGAACACGCTCACCAAGATCGCGGCCAACGCGGCTGGCATCGACTCGCTCGATGACATGCTCGCCGGCCCGTCCGCCCTCGCCTTCGTTCACGGTGACCCCGTGACCGTGGCGAAGGCGCTGCGTGACTTCGCCAAGGCGAACCCCAACCTCGTGGTGAAGGGCGGCTACTTCGACGGTAAGCCGCTCGACGCCTCCGAGGTCATGAAGCTCGCCGAGCTCGAGAGCCGTGAGGTGGTGCTGGCCAAGCTGGCCGGCGCCGTCAAGGCCTCGCTGTTCGGTGCCGCGTACATGTTCAACGCGCCGCTGGCGCAGGCCGCTCGCGCTGTTGACGCGCTGCGGCAGAAGCAGGAGTCCGGCAACTGATCATCGGTTGACCGGTTCACGACATCACCCCACTAGAAGGAGAAATCATGGCCAAGCTCACGACTGACCAGCTCATCGAGGCGTTCAAGGAGCTCTCGCTCATCGAGCTCAGCGAGTTCGTCAAGAAGTTCGAAGAGGTCTTCGAGGTCACCGCCGCCGCGCCCGTCGCGGTCGCCGCCGCCCCCGCCGCTGGTGGCGCCGCCGCCGAGGAGGTCGAGGAGAAGTCGTCGTTCGACGTCGTTCTCGAGGCCGCCGGCGACAAGAAGATCCAGGTCATCAAGGAGGTCCGCGCGCTCACGAGCCTCGGCCTCGGCGAGGCGAAGGCCGTCGTCGACGGCGCCCCCGGCGTCGTTCTCGAGGGTGTCAACAAGGAGACCGCCGACAAGGCGAAGGCGCAGCTCGAAGAGGCCGGCGCCACCGTCACCCTCAAGTAGTCACCCGCTTCACTCCGAGAGCCCCGCCCGACGCGAGTCGGTGCGGGGCTCTCGTGCGTTCGGGGCGGGTGCGGCTCAGGCGTTCTGCTCGCGCCGCGCGGCCGTGCTCGCTCGCACGGTGAGCGCGGTCGGCAGAAGCAGGTGCTCGTCGGGCGGAGCGGCGTCGGCGTGCTCGAGCTGGCTCAGCAGCAGCTCGACCGCGCGCGCCCCTTGCGCGCCCGGCTGCTGCGCGAGGGTCGTGAGGCCGAACATCTCGGCGAGCGGGTGACCGTCGATGCCGATGATGGAGAGCTCGCCGGGGATGCTGATGCCGAGCTGCCGTGCCGCGACCATGATGCCGATCGCGATCTCGTCGCAGCCCGCGAAGATCGCCGTGGGCCGCGTGCGCGGGTCGCCGAGCACGGCGAGACCGACGGCGTAGCCGCCTTCGATCGAGAAGTCGGCGTCGCGGAAGTCGTCGTCGACGGTGACCCCGGCGTCGCGCAGCGCCTGCGCGAAGCCCGTGTACCGCTGCGAGTGCACGCGGAAGTCCATCTGCTCGTTCTGGTCGCCACCGACGTGCATGATGCGACGGTGCCCGAGGCTCAGCAGGTGCTCGGTCGCGAGCCGCGCCGTCTCGACGTCGTCGATCGACAGCGAGGGGATGCCGTCGATGCGCCCACCGATGCCCACGAGGGGCTTGCCGAGCGACTGCAGCATCTGCACCTCGTGCGGGCTCAGATCGATCGCGACCGAGATGACCGCGTCGACCCTCTTGCGCACGAGGAAGTAGTCGAACACCCGACGGCGCAGGTCGCGATCGGTGCTG
>JALHPV010000535.1 GCA_022842285.1 Kofleriaceae bacterium | reverse complement strand
GCTCGCGACGCTGTCCGAAGTCGAAGCCGAGACCGGCCCGCGGCTGGAGCTCGCCCTCGCGCGGGCGCAGCTCGTGGCCGCCGAGGACGAATCCGCGCGGGCCACCATCGCCAACGAGCTCGTCGTGCGGTTCCCCGATGCGCTCGCCGCGCGCGTGGCCGCCGCGCGCCTGGCGACGTCGGGGGGCCAGGCCTCGGAGATCAAGGCCGCGCTCGACGTGCTCGTCGGCGATGCCGGGAGCCTCGCGTGGACCCTGCGCGGGCGCTGGCAGTGTGCGGGCTGTTCGGCCCGCCCGGCGGCGTTCGCGTGGCGGTGCCCGGCCTGCCGACGCTGGGGCTCGCTGCGAATCGAGACCGGCGTGGAGCCGCCGCCCAAGCCGGTTCGCGAGCGCCGGGCGACCCCACGGCCATCGCGCCCCGAGGGCCTCCTCGGTGCCCCACCCGACAATTCGCTCCCCGCGCCGACGCTCGATCCCGGCCTGACCGCTGACGAGCTCGCCCGCGCCGGCAAACCGCGCTCGCTGCTCGATCGCGTCGGCGGCTGGTTCCGCCGGTAGCGCTTCCTGATATACCCGGCGCGTGGTGCCCGAGGATCCGCCCGAGCGACCGACCGTGAGGGGCGGCAGCAGCGGCGTGCCCGAGAGCGTGTCGACGGGCTCCGTCACCGCGCCCCAGACGGGGCCGACCTATCCCCGTGCGCGCACGGGGACGCTCTTCTCGTCGGACGGGCCCATCCGCAGCTTCCTGAAGCGCTGGGGCTTCCCGCTCTTCGTTCTCCTGATGATCTTCGTCGGGCGCTCGGTGATCCTGCCGTTCGTCTTCGCGTTCCTCATCGCGTACATCCTCGCGCCCGTCGTGCGCTGGATGGCCGAGCGCAAGAACGGCACGAGCCGCATGCCGCGCGGCCTCGCGATCGTCATCTGCTACCTCGTGTTCCTCGCCGCGGTGGCGGGCTTCATGTTCCTGCTGGTGCCGCGTCTGTCACGTGACTTCGCCCGGCTCGCGCAGGAGGGCCCCGCGCTCTACAAGAAGGTCGACACCGAGTGGACCCCGCAGCTCGCGCGCTGGCTCGAGCGACGCTTCCCGTCGCTGCAGCCGCCGCGCGCCGCGCCCGACGAGCCGGCGACCGTGCCCGGCGTGCCGCTGCCCCCGGGGACCGCGCTCACGCTCACCCAGCTCCCCGACAACAGCTACGCCGTGCAGATCTCGCCGAACGGGATCGATATCAAGGCGCGGCCCGATGGCGCGTGGCACATCCAGCCCAACGAGAAGGCGCCCGATCCGCTCACCCTCGAGGACAAGATCCGCGCGTTCATGGGGAAGGGGGTCAGTGGGTTGCAGTCCAAGCTCAACGAGGCGGTCAAGCTCGGCCAGGCCGTCGTGTTTGGCTTCGCGCGCGGCATCTTCCTGTTCTTCTTCACGCTGATGATCGGCGCGTTCATCCTCATCGACCTCGAGAAGGTCCACGCGTTTCTCCGCAGCCTGTTCCCGCAGAACGTGCGGGACGACTACGACACGATCATCGCCGGCATCGATCGCGGTCTCTCGGGCGTGATCCGCGGCCAGCTCGTCATCTGCCTCATCAACGGCATCCTCACGTACATCGGCCTGCTGATCTTCGGCGTGAAGTACAGCCTCATCCTCGGCGTGGTGGCGGCGGCGCTGACCCTGGTGCCGATCTTCGGTTCGATCTTGTCGTCGATCCCGATCGTCGCGGTGGCCCTGGTGTCGGGCGAGAGCGGCGTCGATGTCGTGCGCGGTCTCGCGATCGGCCTGTGGATCCTCGGCATCCACTTCGTCGAGGCGAACCTCTTGAACCCGAAGATCATCGGCACGGCGGCGAAGATCCATCCCGTCCTCGTGATCTTCGCCCTGTTCCTGGGCGAGCATAAGTATGGCCTCGTCGGCGCCTTGCTCGCGGTGCCGGTGTTGTCGGCAATCCAGGTCGTCTTCGTCTTCCTCTACCGCAAGACCTGGCGCGACGTGCCCAAGCGGCCGGGCGAGCAGACCGCCCCGATGCTCGCGTCGACCACCGGCCCGATCAAGGCGCCGTGATGCGCTACGCTTGATCCATGCGCGTGCGACTGCTCACACTCGCTCTACTCGCTGGGTCCTCGCTCGCTCACGCGCAGCCTTCGGATCCGTACGCGCCGACGCAACCACCGACCGATCCGGTGCTCGCCGAGCAAGTCGCCGCATCGCTGGCGACACGCGCGCAGGAGCTCTTCGACGCCAAGCAGTACGCCGATGCGCGCAACCTCGCCAACGAGGCCATCGCGACCAGCGCAACTGGCAATGCCGCGAAGCAGGCCCGATTCATCGTCGAGAGCGTCGACCGGCTCATCGGGCCGCTGCCGAAGAAGCCGGTCAGAAAGCCGGCCACCCCGCCGCCGCCCGTGGTCACGCCGCCGCCGGTGGTCACGCCGCCGGTGGTCACGCCGCCCGTGGTCACGCCGCCCCCACCGGATCCGCTGATCACGCCGACGCCCACACCGACGGATCCCGAGGTGGGGCAGTACGGCCCCGGGATCGAACCGCCGCCCGACAGCGGGCCGCCGCCCGGGATGCCGCTGCCGCCGATCGGGGGCCAGGAGCAACCGCCGGCGCAGGCCGACGGTCCGTCGGGTGCGCCGGGGATGCCCGTCTTCGTCGGATCCGGGGCCGCGATCGGCGGTCTCGCCGGCGCCTTCATTGCCGATC
>JALHPV010000534.1 GCA_022842285.1 Kofleriaceae bacterium | reverse complement strand
TGCCGCTCGCGATGGCCGGCACGTAGGCGGCGACGGGCTTCGTCACCGAGGGGATGCTGATGCCGAGCTCGGCGAGGCGAGCCTCGATGGCGCTCATGCCGTCACCCCCGCGATCGGACGCTTGAAGTAGGCCACGAGCCCGCCCTCGGGCCCGGTCACGACCTGCACGAGCTCCCAGCCCTCCGAGCCCCAGTTGTTGAGGATCGCCTGCGTCGTGTGGATCATGAGCGGAGTCGTGAGGTACTCCCATTGCGTCATTGAGGTGTCCATTCAGCGTCGTCATAAGCCAGGTGGCGTACCGTTAAGCATATGTCTGCCCAGAATCAGAAGGCCTCCGGCTCGACCGCGACCGGAGTGATCGGCGCCATCGGCGGGATGCTCGGCCTCAGCGCCCTCGCCGGCGTGCTCGTGACCGTCATGGTCACACCCGCCCTCGCCGTGACCGGCATGGCCGCGAGCAACACCATCGGCATCTTCGAGGGTCTGCCCGAGTACATCAAGATCAACGAGCAGTCGCAGCGCAACGTGCTGTACGCCCAGAACACGGCGAACCCCGCCGACGGCTACAGGGCCATCGCGACCGTCTACGCGGAGAACCGCGAGGAGGTCGCGTGGGACGACGTCTCGCAGTACCTCAAAGACGCCACGGTCGCCGGGGAGGACCGCCGCTTCTACGAGCACAACGGCGTCGACGTGCAGTCGATCGTGCGCGCGGGTATCGGCAACCTCACCTCGGGCGGCATCGAGTCGGGCGCCTCGACGCTCACGATGCAGCTCGTCAAGAACATCTTCATCACGGAGGCCCTCAAGGCCGACACGATCGAGGAGCGCGACGACCTCATCGCGCAGGCGCAGGAGCAGAGCCTCGAGCGCAAGCTCAAGGAGGCCAAGCTCGCCATCGGCCTCGAGAAGGAGTACACCAAGGACGAGATCCTTCTGGCGTACCTCAACATCGCGGGCTTCGGCGGCAACACCTACGGCATCCAGGCCGCCGCGCAGCAGTACTTCGGCGTCCCGGCCTCCGACGTCACGATCGCGCAGGCCGCGAGCCTCATCGCGATCGTGCAGCAGCCGGGTGCGCGCTCGCTCGGCAGCCCCGACAACTACGAGGCCAACCAGAGCCGCCGCGACGTCATCCTCAACTCGATGCTCGCGGAGGGCTTCATCACCGCCTCCGAGCACGAGGAGGCCATCAACACCCCGGTCGACGAGAACTTCGTCTCGATCAATCCGCCGCAGAGCGGTTGCTACGCGGCCAACCCCTACGCCAAGTTCTTCTGCGACTTCGTCATCAAGAGCGTGGGCGACTTCGAGACCCTGGGCGAGACAGTCGAAGAGCGCGAGACCGCCTGGAAGCTCGGCGGCTACGACGTCTACACGACCCTCAACCTCTCGGCGCAGACCGCCACGCAAGACCAGGTTTGGGCGACCGTGCCCGCGACCGACGGCCGGATCGACGTGGGCTCGGCCGCGGTCTCGATCGAATCGAACACCGGCCGCGTCCTGACGATGGCGCAGAACCGAACCTTCGACGATCGCAGTGTCGAGGCCGGCGGCGGTGCCCCCGGCACGACGGCGATCAACTACGCGACCGATCGCCCCTACGGCGGCTCGAGCGGCTTCCAGGTCGGCTCGACCTACAAGATCTTCACCCTCATCGAGTGGCTCGAGCAGAACCGCGGCCTCAACGAGGTCGTCGACGCGACGCGCACCAAGGTTAATCAAGCGGGGTTCACCGACACCTGCGCCGACGGCGGCGGACCATGGGGCAACACATGGCGCATTCGCAACTTTAGTCCGTCGGCCCCCGCCCTGACCGCGTTCGACGCGACCCTGCAGTCGGTCAATACGGCCTTCGCCTCGATGGCCGAGCAGCTCGATCTGTGCGAGATCCGCAAGACGGCCGAAGAAATGGGTGTGCATCGGGCGGACGGCGACCCGCTCAAGACCAACCCAGCCGCCATCCTCGGGACAAACGAGATCGCCCCGCTTACGATGGCAGCCGCGTACGCCGCGATCGCCAGCGGCGGCATCTACTGCGAGCCCATCATCGTCGATCGCTTCGTCGACCGCGACGGCAACGAGCTCGAAGGGCAGCAGGTCGACTGCAAGCGCGCGATCTCCGCCGAGGTGGCCGCTGCAGCCGCCGCTCCCATGGCGCGAATGTTCGACCTGGGTACCGCTCGCTCCGCCCGTGTCGGTGACGGCGTACCCATGATCGCCAAGACGGGCACGACCGACGCGGCCGTCGACACCTGGATCGTCGGCGGCACCTCGCGAGTGACCACGGCGTCGTTCGTCGGCAATGTCACCGGCAAGGTGACGATCAACGTGCTCCCGAGCGGAACGCTCATGAGGCACTTCGTGTTCCGGGCAGCGCACACCGTCCTCAACGCGCAATACGGCGGCGATGCCTTCCCGGCGCCCCCCGCTCGCCTGCAGACCGGCTCCGGCGTGATCCTCCCCGACGTCGCAGGGCAGACGCTCGAGCAGGCCAAGTCGCTGCTCGAGGGCCTCGGCTTCCGGTTCGAGCAGGGCGCTGCGGTCGACTCCGACCTTGAGGCGGGCCTCATCGTCTCGGCCTCGCCGGCACCCGGCACGCTGCTCGCCAAGGGCACGACCGTTACCGTCACGACGAGCCTCGGCAACCTCGTGCGGGTGCCCGACGTCGTCTCGCCGGGTGTCGACTACGGCGACGCCGTCGACATCCTCG
>JALHPV010000533.1 GCA_022842285.1 Kofleriaceae bacterium | reverse complement strand
CTCGGCGGTGACTGGCGCAGCTGGCTAACGAGGCGTCGCCGCGCCATCTCGACCTCTGCGCCTGCGAGCGGTCGCGGCCCGAGGCTCTGCGCGAGTTGATCCAGATCATCGCTCATGACACCTCCCATTCGATCGCGCGTCGCAGGCGCGTTCTCGCTTCGTGGACTCGCTTGGCGAGCGTTCCCTCCCGCACCCCGAGGACCGCCGCCGCCTCGCGACCCGGAATGCGCTCGACGGCGCACATCACGAAGGCCACCCGAAGTGGCTCGTCCAGCTCGCCGAGGGCGGTGGCCAGTCGTGCCAGGGCTTGCTGGGCCTCGGCGGCGTGAGGGCTGGATGTCGACGGCGCCAGCTCGGCGAGACTGGCGAAGGCTTCCGCCTGGCGCCGCCGCCGCCGCCGCTGGCGTGCCGCCACGCGCACAGCGATGCCACACAGCCACGACGATAGGCGGGATTCGCCGCGGAACCCGCGGATGCCGCGATGGGCCTCGACGAACACTTGCTGCACCAGGTCCTCGAGGTCGTGATCACGCCAACCCGTGATGCGCGCCGAGAACCGACGCACGAGCTCGCTGTGAAGGACGAAGGCCTCGCCCGCCGCCGCGACATCACCGCCGCGCCACGCCGTGGCCAGCGCTTCGTCGGCGTCACGCGCGTCCATCAAGGGGGCGTTCAACGAACCACCAGTCCGATCCCGAGTCCGAGATAGCCGACCGGGCGGTCCCGGAGCTCGGAGCGCAGTCCGTAGGTGTATCCGGGGTCGCCCAGATCACTGCGCCCGGCGAGCTCGACACAGCCCGTGATCACGCCGGCGCGTCCACACCACGCGACCGCCAGACCGACCCCGAGCACGGTGAACCTCTCGGCCCCGCGGCCGATGGATGCGCCCGTCGGGGACGCCGTCCGGATCACCGCGCCGAGCTCACCCCGGAGGCGCACGGCCCCGAAGGCCCATTGCCCGCCCGCGCCGAGCTCGGTGCGGCTACGCGACACCTCGAGCTCATCGGCCGTGGCTGCGGGCGTCCACCAGTAGGCGGCCGTGACCATCAGGGGGCCCCAGCCGATCCGGAAGCGCGGCCCGCCCCACGCGGCCCCTCGTCGGTCGAGCGTCAGGTCGAGACCGATCACGCTCTCGGCGGTCCAGCGCCCGGCCGTCACCGTCGATGACGCGGGAACGGGGGCAGGGTCGGCGACCGGTGCGCGCGGCGACGGATCGCGCACCTCGGTGATCGGCGCATCCGACGGCGCTGGATCCGGATCGACCGCGGTGGTCTCGATCTCCCGCGCGAACCACGCCACGGTCAGCTCCACGGCCGCCGCGATCGCGGGCACCGGCAAATCCAGGCGTACGCCTCGCACGTCGGTGAGGGTCAACCGCCACGCTTGCGCGTCGTCGGGTGCGAGGACCGCCAGGGACGGGCACCGCCCCTCGACGACGAGCCCGCGCGCCCGTACCGCTTCGACGAACTCGGCTGGCCCCTGGGCATCGACGCACGGGTCTGCGGCCACGCCCCGCGCGACCAGCATCCCGCTGATGCAAGCGACCACCGTGGAGCGCCGGTTGCTCACGGCGCAGCGTACAGGCCGTCATCGGCACCGATCAAGGTGCGGTCGGAGGTGCGGTGCAGGTCACGGACGAAGCCCACCGTCGGCATCGGCACCTGCTGCCGGAGCTCGCCCGCGCGGTAGGTGCGGAGCTCGGCCGGGTCCAGGTTCGTGCATACACCGTCGGGGCACGCCGCCTCGTCCACCCTCCGCACCGCCAGCACTACCGCGTCGTCGGCGATGGCCGCACGCTCGATCGTCTCGTCGGGGCCGATCGTGGTCACGACCTCGAAGGCACCGTCAGCGCTCATGGTCGCCACCACCATCGGCGAGGTATCAGCGAACGCGACCAGGAGGCCCGTCGCACTACCGGCGAGTAGCCGTGGCACCACACCTGGCGCCTGCGTGACGCTCACCGCTTGCACCTGCGTACCATCGAAGCGCTTGATCGACCGGGGCTGCGAGAAGTCGCCTGGCGAGCACGAGGCGCCTGGGCCGAGCGCGTTGGCGTCGTAGTACAGGGCGCCGAGCGCGGAGATCGGACGCCCGGGCGACGCCTCGAGGCCGGTCAAGGCGGTCACGCGCCCCGCCGCGCTGACCTGCACCAGCGGCACGACGCCGCCGAGCGATGCGCACGGCCCGTCTGCCCAGTACTCGGGGACCCCGACGATCGCGCCGCCGAAGCCCGTCGCCGTGAACTCGCCATCGATGCCCGGCAATTCGGCGACGAGCCGGGTCCCGCTCGGATCGAGGGCGAGCAGCGAGAGGCTCGCCTCCGTACACACCGGCGACCGCGTCTCCGGAGCGTCGCCGGGGGCGCCATCGAGCTGGCAGAAGCCCTCGCCGATGGCCAGCCAACCACCGTCGACGGCGGCGAGCGCGTGGGTCCGATAGCTCCGGTCCGCTCCATCGTCCCAGATGACGGCACGCCCCGCCTGGATGACCTGATGCCCCGCGCCCTGGCTGAAGTGAATGGTCCCGGCGGCGTCGACGGAGATGTGGTCGACATCCGTGACCTCAGCGAGCAGATCCGTCCGGGCTCGCAGGCTGCTGGATGAAACGTCGGTGCAACCGGCTGCGGCGGCCGCGCACGTGACCCACAGGAACGAACGGAGGGCAGAGCAGTTCATCGATGGCTCCTTCATTGGATTCAGCCGGTGAGTGCCCGCGCCCGGCGGGTTTTTACCGGCGCCCTGTCTTTTTTTCGGGTCAC
>JALHPV010000532.1 GCA_022842285.1 Kofleriaceae bacterium | reverse complement strand
CGTCCCTCCTCGATGAGGCGAAGCACGTCGCGTTGATCAAGCACCCGAACGTCGTCGACGTGTACGAGCTCGGGAACCAGGGGGGCCGCTACTTCCTCGCGATGGAGTATCTCGAGGGCGAGCCGCTCCTCGCCGTGCTCGAGGCCGGGGTCGTCGGGCCCCGCCTCGATCCGCTCGCGATGGCCCGCATCGTCGCCGACACGGCTGAAGGCCTCGACGCGGCCCACAAGCTCAAGACGCGCGACGGCGAGGCGCTCGAGCTCATCCATGACGACATCTCGCTCGGCAACATCGTCGTCCTCTACTCGGGGCAGGTGAAGCTCGTCGACTTCGGCGTCGCGAAGGCGAAGCAGACCGCGGAGACCACCGACAAGATTTACGGCAAGCCGGCGTACATGGCGCCCGAGAAGCTCGACGGCAAGCCGGCCGACAAGCGCACGGACATCTGGTCCCTCGGCGTCGTGCTCTGGGAGGCGCTCGCACAGAAGCGGCTGTTCCGTGGCGACGACCCGACGCAGACGATCCGCGAGGTTCGCTACGTGAAGATCACCGCTCCATCGAGCGCGAACCCGAGCGTGCCAGCGGAGCTCGATGCGATCGCGCTGAAGGCCCTCGACCGCGACCCGACGAAGCGCTTCCAGACGGCGAAGGAGCTGGCGACGGCGCTCGAGGACGTCTTGCGCCAGAAGGGCTACGCGTCGAAGAACGACCGCATCGGCGAGTACATGCAGAAGACGTTCGCCGAGCACATCACGGCGAGGAACCTCCTCGTCTCCGAGGTGACGCGGCGGTCGCGGCCCAGCGACGCGATGCTCGAGGCGGCGTTCGGTCCGTCGAAGATCGGCCCCGTGCCGGTGATCGAGCCCGAGCCCGAGCCGGCGGAGACGGAGGAAGTCGAGAACCCGTTCTCGGCAACCCTGAAGCAGCTCAGCGCCGAGCTCGAGTCCCCCACCTACACGCCCACGCCGCCCGGCGGCCCGGTGGCGACCTCCCTCGGTGAGCCGAATCCCTTCGAGGACGCCCCCGATGCGGGCTCCACCGTCGCGGACTTCGTTCCGGCCGACCCCGCCGCAGCTCGCGCGCGCCCCGATCCGACCTGGGCGGCGACGCCGCACGGCTCGTCGATCGGCCAGCTCCAGAGCTGGGTCCAGAAGGAGCGCGAGTCGCGTGATCGCAAGCCGCCCGTGGCGCTCTATGTCGTCGGCAGTGTCGTGGTGATGGCGATCATCGTCGGCATCGTGATGGCAACGAGGGGCGACGACGAGCGGGGCAGCGATGCGCGGCCGCGGCAGGTCGTATCCGCGCCGCCCGATGCGACCGCGGTCGCATTGCTCGTCGATGCCGCACCGCCCCGGATCGACGCCCCCGAGGCGACGGCGCGCCCCCCGACCGACGCCCCGCCGGCGCCCGACGATGCCGAGGCGCCTGTCTCCGAGCCAGATGCCGCCGAGGAGATCGTCTTCGATGAACCCGATGCGACGGTGGGGTCGGGCTCGGACGCAGCGGCGGCCAAGCCAGTCCCCAAGAAGCCGAGCCGGAGCGCCGAGGCCTACTACAACGAGGCCATGCAGTGGATGCGCAAGGGCGAGTCGCGTAAGGCCCTGGCGTCGCTCACGGAGTCTCGCCGGGCCAACGAGCGCTACGCGCCCACCTGGTACGGGCTCGGGCTGGTCCACGAGAAGCTCGGCAACCGGTCGTCGGCGAAGACGGCCTACAAGCAGTACTTGAAGCTCGCGCCCCGAGCGGCCAACGCGCAGCTGGTCCGCGAGCGGCTGTCGCGCCTCTAACCCCGGCCCGTACCCCAGCTTTTTTCCCCAGTCGGCGTATTCTCGGGGCCGGTGTCTGCCACGAGCGGAGACGGGGAACCTTCGGGCCGGGCGAGTACATCGTCCTTGGGTCCCCGCCCCACTGCGCTCGGACGCTACGAGCTGATCACGCAGATCGGTCAGGGCGGGATGGCGGAGGTGCAGCTCGCGCTGCAGCGCGGTCCCGCCGGCTTCGAGAAGCTGGTCGTCATCAAGCTCGTGCACGAGCACCTCGCGACCCAGAAGGACTTCGTCGACATGCTGCTCGACGAGGCGCGCGTGGCCGCGCTCGTGAAGCACCCGAACGTCGTCGACATCTACGACCTCGGCGAGGCCGCCGGCCGCTTCTACATCGCGATGGAGTATCTCGAGGGCGAGCCGCTGCTGGCCGTCCTCCGCGCGGGTCGCGAGGGCAAGCGCCTCGACGTGCTCTCCACGGCTCGCCTCATCGCCGATACCGCCGAAGGACTCGACGCGGCGCACGAGCTTCGCACGATGGCAGGTGACGAGCTCGAGCTCGTCCATCACGACGTCTCGCTCGGCAACATCGTCATCCTCTACAACGGGCAGGTAAAGCTCGTCGATTTCGGTGTCGCGAAGGCGACGCAGACCGTGTCGTCGAAGACGCGGGTCCAGGGCAAGTTCAGCTACATGGCGCCGGAGAAGCTCAAGGGAGCGGCCGGTGACCGCCGCAGTGACATCTGGTCGCTCGGCTGCGTGATGTGGGAGGCGCTCACGCTGAAGCGCCTGTTCAAGGGCGGCAACGACACCGACACGATGCGCCAGGTGCTCGAGTCGCAGATTCCGCGGCCGTCCGACATCAACGGAGACGTACCGAAAGCCTTCGACCCGATCGTGATGAAGGCCCTCGCGCGCGATCCCGACGGGCGCTTCGCGACGGCCAAGGAGATGTCGGTCGCGATCGAAGAAGTGCTGCGGCTCCAGAGCTATGGCGGCA
>JALHPV010000531.1 GCA_022842285.1 Kofleriaceae bacterium | reverse complement strand
GCGAGGGCGGCCGTCTCGGCGATCGCGCCGTCGAGCCAGCGCACCGAGCGCGCGGGCGTGGACGAGCCGAGCCACAACGCGATGGGCCCCGGCGAGCCCGGCGGCGGCGCGCCTTGATGCCGCAGCAGCGGCGCCCCCTTCCGACTGGCCGGGCTCACGGGAGCCCCGTGACAACAACGGTCCCGATCGTCGCCTCGTGAAGGGCTCGGCGATCCGGCAGGTTCGCTTCGCTCACGGGATCTCCGTCAGGGCGCGCGCGAGGTCGCTCACCGCCGCGGCGAGGGGGGCGGGCAGGGCGCCGTCGTCGCCCTTGCGGCGATCCTCCGGGTGCACGCCGAGGCGAACGATGCTCGACGCGCCGGCGAGGTCACCGACGGCGGCGCCGACTTGCAGGTAGAGCTCGGGCGAGAGCGCGATCGCCTCGTCGACGGAGCCGGCCTCGACCACCACTGCTCCCAGGCGCGCGCCCAGCTTGCGCGTGGCCGCCGCCGTCGCCACATCCGCGAGCGCATCGCTGCCAAGCGCGACCACGAGGCGGCGGGCGTGCCGCACCTCGGGGCTGCCAGTTCCCACCACCTCGACCCGATCATCGACCGGCGCCTTCGTGGCGAGCACCGTCACCTCGATGCCGGGACGGAAGGTCAGCGCGGTGCCGTTCGGGTCGGTCAGGTCGTCGGGGCCCGTCGGGACGGGGCTCGTGTCGGCGTGAACGTCGACAGCGGCTGGCGCCGAGGTCCGGGCGATATCGGGATTGGTGTGGGCACGGCCCAGCGCCGCGAGCTCTTCGATGCGAGCGAGGAAGCGAGCGGCGGCGAGGTCCGTCCCGATCGTGGCCACCGCCGCGCCGCTGTCGGATGCGCGCGCGTTCGTCCCATCGGGGTCGCGCAGCTCGACCTGATCGCTAGTCGACACGCGAGCGCGCGCGAGGAGTCGAGCGCCGAGCCTGGCGCCGGTGCGGGACGCGAGCTCGGAGGCCGACGGGGCATCAGCGCCGAAGAGGACCAGGCGCGGGCGAATCTGATCGAGGACGAGCTGCCATGCGGCGCCGAGCGAGGCCCAGAGCGGCAGGGGCTCGTGGGGCACGGTGGCGATGAGGATGCGATCGGCGCCGGCCGCAGTCAGCTCGGCCCGCAGCGTCGGCAGCGCGGCGGCGGCGGCATCCGCGGCGACGATCGCGACCGCGTGGAGCGTGGCGCCCCACGACGAAGCGATCGCGCGCGCCGCTGATAGTGCGGTCAACGACGACGCATCGGCGCAGACCTCCTGCCGGCCGTCGCGAGCACGACGCCCGACATCGATGTGGACCACGACGGCCGCCACGCTGCGGACACGCTAGCGTGGGCGAGCCCAAACGGTCAAGAAATCTGCATCATTCCCGCAGCTTGCGTACAGGTGCTAGCGGCTGCGGTGCGGGCAGGTGCTGGGGGCGCGCTCGCAGCGGCCGGCCCGTACGTCCAACGACCACCCGTGGCGGGCACAGACGAGCTGTTCCCCCTCGACGAACCCGTCCGAGATGGGGCCCCCGTCGTGGGGGCATACATCCTCGACGACAACGAGCTTGCCGCTCGCGAGGCGGGCGATGGCGACGTGGCGGGCGCCGTCACGGGCGCGCACGATGGCGCCCGCCGGAACATCGACGACCGTTGCCGCGTCGGGGACTCCATCATCGGGGTCGTAGCCGAGCTCGTCGAGCATCGCGGCGGCGAGGCCGAGGCCCGACGAGCGCGTGGCCGGAGCGGCGTCCGGACGCGCGGCGGCTCGATCGATCGCCATCCCATGACCCTAGCGACCGGGTCTGACACCTTATGGAAGTAGATCCCGAAGCGATCTCCGGGAGTCATCGCGGTCATGCTGCGAATCAAGCGCCCGTGGCTGCGGCCGCGGGCGGCGACGGCGACGGCGACGGCGACGTGAAACGTAGACCTTGACCTGAGCGGACAGCGTCCACGTGACGCTCAGCGATCGATATCTTCGTCAGCATCGCGATCACGCGCTCGAGTAACTCGAGCCCCGCCCGATCGTGGCATCGCGGAGCCTGGCGCCATGAAGTAGTGAAGGCCCGCGTCCGTCGACGCTGTCCGCCCACGTCATCGACGATGTTCAACGTGGCCGTCGCCGTC
Organism: Kofleriaceae bacterium; assembly: GCA_022842285.1. Lineage (GTDB taxonomy): Bacteria > Myxococcota_A > Polyangia > Haliangiales > Haliangiaceae > JABFXX01. Next base: position 685 of record JALHPV010000531.1, on the reverse strand, counting down.
CACCGTGAGGTCGTGTCCCTGAAGTCGAGGGATGTTATCGGCTCCGGGCGTCCTGGCGGAGCGCGTGGTCGACAAGGACCAGGGCCATCATCGCCTCGACGATCGGGACAGCACGCGGCAGGACGCACGGATCGTGACGCCCCCGGGGGGCCAGCGTCGCGGGATTCCCGTCGGGATCGACCGTGTCCTGGGGCTGCATGATCGTCGCGGTGGGCTTGAAGGCGATCCGCAGGGTGATCGGCTCGCCGTTCGAGATCCCGCCCTGGATCCCGCCAGAGTGATTCGTTGCGGTACCGATGGTTCCGTCCGCGTGGCGGACGAAGCGATCGTTGTGCTCGCTCCCGGTCATCAGCGTGCCCGCGAAGCCCGAGCCGTTCTCGACGCCCTTGACGGCGGGGATGCTGAGCATGGCCTTGCCGAGGTCGGCCTCGAGCTTGTCGAACACGGGCTCGCCCCAGCCCGCGGGGACGCCACGGGCCACGGCGCGGATGACGCCACCGACGGAATCACCGGCTTTGCGGGCCGCCTCGACGCGCTCGATCATGCGCGCCGCGATCGCGGCATCGGGACAGCGGATGTCGTTGACGTCGACCTGGTCGCGCGTGACGGTGAGGGGATCGACGGTCGCGCCGATACCCACGACCTCGTCGACCCACGCGACGATCGAGACGCCGCGCTGCGCGAG
>JALHPV010000530.1 GCA_022842285.1 Kofleriaceae bacterium | reverse complement strand
AAGAGCCAGCGCATGCCTTGAAGCTCGCGCGGGGGGCGGTCCGGGGCCAGTTATTGGAGCGGCGGGACGACCGCCGGCACGCGCGGTTCGATCGACGTGAGCAGCGACGTATAGAAGTGCGGCGCCACGAGCGCGATGGACTGCGGGGTCGTGATCGCGACGTGCATCAGCGCGCCAGGCACGGGCCGCGACGCGACGAGCACCCGGTAATGCTGGCGATTGCCGAGCTCGTCATCGACGTGCCCCGTGAGCTCCTGCCCCTGCCAGCCGAGGGGGAGCTGGAACGCGCGGTCTTTCGCGATGACGACGCCCTGCAGCTCGCGCGCAGTGGCGGCCGCGCGAGCCCGCTCGCTCCAGGCATCGAGCTGCGCGGGGATGTCGCCGGGGAGCTCGCCGATCAGATCCACGATCGCGAGGCCGTCGGGGTCGACGAGACCGTCGGAGGCGGTGGTCCAGCGCGCGGGCGCTTCGATGACGAGGCCGGCCGTCTCGTGGCGACTCGACGGGACGGCGGCGAGGCTGGCGGCAATGGGTCGCGTGGCGACGAGGATGGCGGCGCCGACGGCGGCGAGGCCGTATGCGAGCGCGAGGGCCACTCCGACGACGCGACTCACCTTGGGCCACGGCGCGTGCCGCGAGAGCGCGGCGCCGACGACGATGCCGGTACCGAGGCCGGCCACGTGGGCCCACTGATCGACGCTCGGATACGCGAGCCCGACGGCGAGTTGCGCGATGGTGACGATCGCGAGGCCGCTCCACAGGCCTCGCTTCCACGCGGCGCGGTACTTCGCGCGGTGTAACGCGAGCTCGACGAAGACGGCCCCCAGCACCCCGAAGACCGCGCCGGTGGCGCCGGCGGAGATGCCCGTGGGGGCGCCGAGGAAGCTCGCCGCTGCACTCGCGATGCCGGCGAGGCCGAACAGCACGATGGTGCGCGGGCCGCCATAGAGCTCCTCCGCGGTACGCGCGAGGAAGAACAGGCCGAGGACATTCACCGCGAGGTGAACCGGGCCGACGTGGACGAATGCGTACGAGACGAGGCGCCACCACTCTCCGGCCTCGACGAAGCCGCGCACCATCGCGCCGCCGCGCACGAGCGACCCGGGCTCGCTCGATGGTCCGATCAGGGCGGCGATGGCCGCCGAGACCACAAGCGGCGTGACGACGAGCACCCACGCGGCCCACGGCCGGCTCGCGGTCTCGAGCGCCCGGATCGGACCGGGCAGCGGCGCGGCCTCGACGCGAGCGATGACATCGACGGCGAGCGGCGTGAGGGCGGTCGGCTCGACCTCGCCGAGCGGCGCGCCATCCCGCGCGAGGCTGGCGAGCGCGCGATCGATCATGTCGCGGGGCCGACCGCGCGACTTCAGACGGGCGCGCTGGTAGGCCGCCTCCGCCGCGACCGCATCGCCGCCGTACTGATGCGCGACGCCCAGCCAATACGTCCGCGCGCCGATGCTCATGTGCCGCGCGGCTTCGGGGCCGGTCAGCTGGCGCACCGCCTCGGTGCGGCCGGCCAGCGCGAGGAACACGAGCCGGCCGCGATGGAGCCAGAGCGAGGCCTCGGGGCGACCTTCGCTGACGTTCTCCAGGCGGGCGATGAGCTGCGCGGACTTGTCGAGCTTGCCGACGCGGCCATACGCGCCGATCAGCTCGACGAAGACGGGCGGCGAGATTCCGAGGTGTGCGCGCATGGACGCGCCCGCGTCGGGGGCCTCCCCGCCAAAGACGGGGCCGGCGGGCGCGAGGAGCGTGCTCTCCGCGTGATCGATGGCGTCCTGCCAGCGAAAGGCGGCGAGATAGAGCAGCACGATGCGCTCGTCGATCGCGTAGCGCGCCGGCGGCGGCAACTCGCGCCTGGCGGCCGCGAGGGCCGCGACCGTGGGCTCGACGCGCCCATCGCGGATCTCGACCATCGACGCGAGGACCGCCTTCTCGTCGGCGGCGCCGGCGCCGGGGGCGAGCAGGTCGGCGATATCGAGGAGCCGGGCGGCGAGCCCGAGGTACTCCGCCTGGGCGGCCCGGCGCGCGAGCGCGCGGATCACGGGCGCGAGGACGAGCAAGCACCCCGCGGTGCCAAGGCCGATCGCCCCGACGATGCCGAGCGCGGCCTCCTCGTTGTGCAGCCCGACGAGGCCGAGCCCCGACAGGGCCGCGGCGCCAAACAGCATGTACGCATACGTCGGCGTCCCCGCCGTGCGCCGGAAGAAGAACCAGCCCCAGTAACCGCACGCGATGGTCGCGGCGATGAGGCTGTACTCGTACAGCATCAGCTCGGGAGCTCGACGAAGGCGCCCATCTTGCGGAACTTCTGGTAGCGCTGCTCGACGAGCTGGTCGGTCGGCAGCTCGCAGAGCGCGCGCAGGTGCGTCTTCAGAGCGGTGCGAAGCTTGCTCGCCGTGACCGGGGCGTTGCGGTGGGCCCCGCCGGCGGACTCGGGGACGATCTCGTCGCAGATGCCGAGGCGATGCAGATCGGGCGCGGTCAGCTTCAGCTGGGTCGCGGCCTCAGCGATCTTGCCCGGATCGCGCCAGAGGATCGACGCGCAGCCTTCCGGCGAGATGACCGAGTAGATCGAGTACTCGAGCATCAGGATCTTGTCGGTGACCCCGAGAGCGAGCGCGCCGCCCGAGCCACCCTCGCCGATCACGACGGAGATCATCGGGCACTCGAGGCTCGCCATGACCTGCAGGGCCTTCGCGATGGCCTCGGCCTGCCCGCGCTCCTCGGCGCCGAGGCCCGGATAGGCGCCGGGGGTATCGATGAAGCAGATGATCGGACGGCGGTACCGCGAGGCGAGGCGCAT
>JALHPV010000529.1 GCA_022842285.1 Kofleriaceae bacterium | reverse complement strand
TCCCGCGCCGCCGCTTGTCCTCGTCCGCTTCTCCCTTGCGCTTCGCGGGCTGCGCGAGGATCGCGTCGAACACCGCCTTGCGCGTCGCGAGGAACGCCTGCGCGGCGGGGTCCTGCGGCAGCGGTGACGCCGCGCGCAGCACGACCTCGACGTCCGAGAGCGCGCGGACGCCGGACAGGTCGAGTCGGTACCGCCCAAGGTCCTCCGGGTGCTCGAGCGACTTGTACTCGAGCCGACGGAACAGCCCAGGAACCACGATGCTCAGGCCGTTCGCCCCGGGGTTCTCGAACGTGAACGTCACGTCCCCGCGCATCGCCGCGCCGGCAGCCTGGTCCCAGCTGCCCGTCAGTTCCGCCCGCGTCGGCAGCGGCTCGCCGTCCTTGTCGGTGTCGACGGCCTTCGCCGCCACCGCGCACCACGCGTCCGAGAACGACGCGGTGCGCACCGCGCGCGGCTGCTCCGTGGAGACGGGCACGTCGCCGCGCATCACCAGGAACAGCTCGGACTCGTTCTCCGCGCGCTGGCCCACAGAGGACGCGTCGGTCTCGGTCAGCACGGTGCCGTCCTGGCTGAGGGCGTCGACCCGCAGGTAATACGACCCCTCGGCGACGCCATCGAGGTCAGGCGCCTTGAGCTGGCGCGAGAACTTCCGCGTCTTGGCCTTTGTCTTAGGCTTCGGGAAGTTGTTGCTGGTCCACACCGGCGTCGGCTGCCCGTCGTTGAGCTCGAGGAGCTGGATGCGGAAGCTCTTCCACGGCTCGAACAGCGCGGGCGCGGGCACCGACGCGAACGAGACCTTGAAGGTCTTCTCCTTCTTGAGGTCCCAGACCTTCATCGGCGTGGCACCGCCGACCTCGTCGGCGGTCTGCATCGGCAGGTCGAGCGGGTCCAGCAGCAGCCGGAGCTTCGCCTTGCCCTCGATGGCGTCGATAAACGGCCACTTCTCAAGCGAGAGGTGCCGGTGCCCGGTGTCGCACGCGATCTCCGCCGCCCAGCTCCCTGGCTCGTCGGCGTGGCGGTCGCGCAGGTAGACGAATAGGTCCTTCTGGATCGTGCCGGGCTGGATGCGCAGCCGCGAGATCCGCTCCTGCAGGGGCTTACGCACCTCGGCGAGCAGGCCGCTGATGTTCTGGTTGCGCGAGAGCCGCTGGCGGTGGTCGGTGCCCGCGAACGTCGCGAAGTCCGGGATCAGCCCGAAGACGTACAGCGCGCCGCCGGCCGCTTCGAGTGTCCCGCCGTTCTTCGCCACCGTGAGCAGGTAGGCCACCTCGGCATCGGCCGACCGGATGACCTTCTCCTTGCGCAGGAACTCGAAGGCGTCCTCGACGCGATAGCGTAGGTCGGCGGGCAGGCGCTTGAGCAGCTCCCCGGCGAACTGCCCCGTGCGAGGCGCGATCGGGATCTCGGTGAAGGTTGCAATGTCGAGCGAGTCCTCGGCTGCCGTACGCAGGCCCGTCGGGAGGAACACCAGTAGCGGCTGCTCGAGGGCGTTGCGATGCTCGATCAGCTTCGTCGCGGTTGCGCGCCAAGGCTCCGGGGCTGGCGCTCCACACAGCACGCGCACCATCCACTTCCTGCCGCCCTCGCCCTCAGCGTCGAGCTGTGTGGCGAGCCGCTCCATCACTTGCAGCGGCAGGTCCGAGATCCGCAGGCGGCGCGCGCGGCCGCCCGCGTGCAGCTCGTCGCGCAGGCGCGGAAGGCACTGCTCCGCGACGAAGTCGTACAGGTCCTCCTGGTTCGTGCGGGCCAGCACGGCGACGTTCATCACGGCACCTCCTTCCGCTGGTCGATCGGGTAGCGCGGGCGGATCGTCTGCGCGTTGTACGCGTCGCTCAGGTCATCGTAGAAGCCGATCTCGCGCAGTTGGTCCTTCAGGCCGCGCACGTTGTCACGGAACGCCCGATGCTCCTCGACCGTGACGGGCTCGCGCCCGCCGGTCAGCCGCGCCCCCGCGATCACGAACCCGTAGCGGGCCTCGAGCCAACCGAGGAAGTCCTCGATGAGCACCGGCTCGCTGTAGAAGAACTTGCGCCCGTCTTTGACATTCCACTTGAGCACCGAGAGCTGCACGAACACCTCAAGCAGCCGCCCGCCGAACACCCAGCGCCGGTCGTTCGTCTGGGCCTTGCTCTGGGCGAGCGCGCCGAAGTCAGTGTTCTTCTGGAGCAGCTTGTCGAGTAGCTGCACGAGGTACTCGCGGTGGTGGCGGGCCCGCACGTGCGTCACGAGCTCGATCAGCGCATCGAACGGGGCGAGGCCCATCGACAGGAGGGCCTCCTCCTCGGCGGAGATGGACTCTTTGTCGTCGTCCTTGCCGCCCTCGTTCTTCTTGCGGATGTCGTCGAGGCGGAACTCCCAGTACGCGTCGAACGTCGGCGACGGGTTCTTGAGCAGCTCGAGCACCTTGCGCGGGTCGTGGAGGTCTTGTCGCTTGTTCTGCGCGTAGCGCAGCAGCTGGTTGAACGTGAAGATCGACTTGATCAGGTCCATCAGTCGCGCGTACTCGGCCAGGGCGCTCTCTCGGGCGATCTGCGCCATCGGCGAGCGCGGATCACCGGTCGCGTCGACGACGAAGCTCTGCTGGTACGGGCAGCTCGCGAACGGCTCAGGAAGCGTGCCGCTGACCTTACACTCGAGGCACGCCTTGTTGGCCTCGCGGTCGAGCCGCCAGCCAGTGAGCTGACGCGAGAGCCGCAGCACGTACAGCGCGGTGTGCAGGCCGAGGACTGCCTTGAGGTACTCGATCATCACACCGCGTGGCACGGCGTCGCGGTAAGCGAGTAGCCGCTCAATGTCATCGCAGAGCACGCG
>JALHPV010000528.1 GCA_022842285.1 Kofleriaceae bacterium | reverse complement strand
CGCGACGTGCTTGCCGGCCGGCTTCTCTGCCGGCATCGCCCCGACGAAGCGCGCGACCTTCATCATCGCCTTCATCTGGTCGGACGCCGCGCCATCCTCGAGCTCGAGGTTCGTCCATGGCTCCTTGCCGACGGCGGCCGCGCGGAAGTCCTCGAACGAGCCCACCTCGTCGACGAGCTTCGCGGTCTTCGCGGCAGGCGACGGGAACAGGGCCTCGTCGATGAGCGCCTTCACCGTCGCCGGATCCAGCTTGCGCTCCTGCGCGATGACCTCGACCATCGTGGCGTGGTGGCGATCGAGGATCGCGCCGAGCGTCTCCTCCATCTCCTTCGACGGCTCGTTGCGCGTGAGCGGCTCCGCAGCCCCCTTGTACGCGCCGACGTGGAGGAAGTCGGCCGTCACGCCGAGCTTGTCCATCAGCGGCTTCACGTGGATCGGCATCGTCGCCGGGCCCGCGATCGCGATGTCTCCGAGCGGGGCGATGCCGATCTTCGTGCACGCGGCCAGGAACAGGTAGGTCGCGTTCGACGCGCCCTCGGTGTGGCAGTGGATGGGCTTACCGGCCTCGGCGAGCTCGTGCATCACGGCGCGCAGCTCGACGACGTCCGGCAGGCTCACCGAGAGATCCGACACGCGCATGACCACGCCGGCGAGGTTCGCGTCCTTCGCGAGCTCGCGCAGGCGCTGGTTCAGGGTGCGCAGTTCCTGGCCGGTCGAGCCGCCTCCGAGCGGATTCATCGAGTAGGCCTGGCGCTCGACGATGCCGCCACCCACGTCGATGATGGCCCAGTGCTTCGTATCCGGGGCGTAGTCGGCCGAGTGCTCCGGCGCCTCGTACGGCCCCGGCTTCTGGATCGCCTCGGCGACCTTCTCGAGCGTGCCCTTCAGGTCGAAGCCGGCGAGGGGCGAGTCTCCATCGTCGGCGACCGCGGGCGAGCCCGCTCCGCCGCTCTCGGCCCAGGGATCGCCGGGATCACTGCTGCTTGCCGGGGCCGCGCGGGGCAGGTCATCGAGCTTCGACGGCTTGTTCCCGCACGCGGCGGCGAGGACGGAGGCAACCAGGACCATGCGCTGCATGGCCGAGGTGTACCGCGATCTAGCTCGCGCTGCCTTCGCTCGGTGCGGGCGTCGGCGTCGGGTCGGACGGGGGCTGCTCGGGCGGCTGCTCGGGCGGCTTCTCGGTGGGCGGCGGATCGCCACCACCGCCATCGCCGTCGCCGGTGACGCCCAGGCGCTCGAGCTGGCGCTTGGCCTTCGCGCTCGTCGGGTAGACCTCGAGGTACTTCTGGTACGCCGTGATCGCGTCGTCCTTGCGACCCTGCTGCTGATACATCTCGGCGACGCCCCACAGGGCGGGCTCGTACCGTGGCGAGACGTTCAGCGCGGCGCGGAACTTCGAGAACGCGCTCGACCACGCCTTCGCGTCGATGTGGCAGTAGCCCATGCCGGTCAGGGCCTCGACGCCGTTCGGCTTGATGTCGAGCGCCTTCTGGTAGAGCTCGATCGCCTTCGTGCAGTTGCGCTCGGCCTGCGTGTTCGCCTTGGCCACGTAGCCGTCGTACGAGTCGCCGCCGCCGCTGTTCGTCGGCTCCGTCGGCTGCTTCACGCCCGCGTCGGGCTTGCTCGGCGGATTCTCCGTCGGCTCCTCGGGGGGCAGCGGGTCACTCGTGGCGACCGAGCTGTCCACCTTCGAGACCAGGCTCTTCGTCGCGGCGTGATTCGGCGCGAGGGAGAGGATGGACTCGGCGAGCGACTTCGCATCCGCGGTGCGGTTCTGCGCCTGCGCGAGCTTCGCGAGCTGGAAGCGGGCGCGCACGTCCTGCGACGCCTCGAGGGCGCCGTCGCCCGTATCGATCGCCGCGAGCGCGGTCTTCGCCTCGTCGAGCTTGCCGTCGCGCACGAGGACGAGCGCCTCCGCGAGGGCGATGTCGCGGGCCCAGGTGCCCGCCTTCGCCTTGGCCGTATCCGTGTAGCGCTTGACGTCCTTGGCCGGCTTGCCCTGGAGGCGCAGCACCGACGCCATGGCGAGATTCGCCGCCGGGTCGTCCGACAGCTCCTTGTGCGCCTTCTGCGCGAGCGTGGCCGCGTCGATGACGAGCTGACTCGCTTCCTTCTTGAGCGTGGCCGCCTCGGTCTTGTCAGCCGTCAACGCCGCCCGGTCCGTGAGGTCCTGCGCGAGCTGCGTCATCAGGATCGCGCGCAGGGCGCGGGCATCGGCGGCCTCGTTCGAGGCGAGCGAGGTCAGGGCCGTGCGGATCCGCGCCTCGTCGTCGGCCGGCAGCTCGGCGCGCGCCGGATCGAGCGGCGACGCGGTCGGCTCCTCGGTCGCATCGACGACGGGCGGCGGGACCGTCGCCGCATCCACGAGCGGCGTGACCGCGATCGCCGCGTCGACCGCCGTGGTGGCGGGGTTCGTGGTGTCCTTCTTCAGGACGAACATGTAGACGGCCGCAGCGGCCGCGCCACCGAGGAGCAGTGTGACGAGCACGAGGGCGAGCCCCCCGCGCGAACCGCGGCGCGGCGGCAGGACCTGGTCGTCATCGTCATCGAACCGACCGATCTTGCCGGTCCCGAACGACGGCTCGTCCGACGGACCAACGCGCACCCGACCCGAAAACGCGGCCGGCGCATCGCCCTTCGTGAAGGACGGCTCCGTCGAGGACACGAGCTTGCCGCCGACGGGCCCGCTGGGGCCCGCAGTGTCCTCGGCCGCGAGCGCCGCCGCCTTCGCCGGATCACTCGCCCAGGCCGCCGTGCTCCGCCCATCGGGGCCCTTGGGAACGGGGGGAAGGTCGCCGGTCTTCTTGGCGGCGGCGGGCGGGGGCGGCGGCG
>JALHPV010000527.1 GCA_022842285.1 Kofleriaceae bacterium | reverse complement strand
CGTCAATGAACTGGACGCGGCCCCGGAGCGCGAGGACATCGGGCAGGAGCGTGGTGGGAGCAAGAAAGGCAAGCGTCGCACCAAGCCCACCGAGGAGCCGCCTGCGCCGGCCGCGCCGACTGCGACCGGCGGGTACTACGGGGGCGATGCCTACAACGAGCAGCAGAACCGCGACCAGCGGGTGGCCACGGGCGACGAGAAGATGCGGAACATCTCGACGCAGCTCGCGAAGTCGGGCCAGACCATCGTCGTCGAGGGCACGGGCGATCCCAACCAGGGGGGCGATGCGCAGAAGCGCGCGACCGATCGCGCCAACATCGTGCGCAACCAGCTCATCGATCAGGGCGTACCGCCGGCGCGGATCAAGGTCGTGACCAAGCTCGAAGCGGGGCAGCCAGAGCGCGTGCGCCTCGTGGCCCAGGCGCCGACCCCCGAGGAAGCGAAGGCGCTCGCGCAGGGCGACACCGCGGATCTGACGGCGCAGCCCGTCGGCGAGAGCCACTTCGCGAGCAAGTCGCCGATGTCGGTCGAGAAGGGCGCGTCCGCCATGGTCTCGATGCTGCGGAGCGAGACCGAGGGCGAGGTCGTCTACCTCTACGACGCCGAGAGCGAGCGCGGAAATCAGAACTTCGCGTTCCGTGCCGTGCGCTTCATGAATCCGACTGACTCGACGCTCGAGATGGGCCCGGTCACCGTCTACGGCAACCAGCGCTTCATCGGCGAGGGCCTCACCGAGTCGATTCCGCCCAAGGCTTCGGCCGTCGTGCCGTACGCCCTCGATCGCCAGATCGTCGTCGAGACCGCCGACACGAACGAGAACCAGCTCGCGAAGCTCGTGACGCTCCAGCGCGGCATCTTGACGGCGGAGGTCCAGCACATCCGCCACAAGAAGCTGACCATCACGAATCGCCTGCGCGAGCGGTCGAAGGTCTTCATCCGCCACACGCTCAACAAGGGCTGGACGCTCCTCACGGCGCCCGAAACCTTCGAGCGGATCGGCGACGCGCACCTGTTCCTGGTCGAGCTCGGCCCCAACGAGACCCGCACCATCGAGATCGCCGAGGCGACGCCGATGGAGCGGACGCTGGACCTCTCCGCCGATGTCACGCTGCAGATGATGCGCGTGTACGTCGAGCTGCCGAGCGCGGTGCCCGCGGTCAAGGAACAGCTCACGAAGCTCCTCGCGATCCACAAGGAGCTCGTCGATCTCGCGGAAGGGCAGGAAAGCCTGCGCCGCAAGCTCGGTGACTACCGCGAGCGCATGGACGAGCTCCACGCGCAGATCCTGACGCTCAAGGCGGTCAAGACGGGTGGGGACCTCATGGCGCACCTGAAGCAGAAGATGAAGGAGATCAGCGAGCGCGTGCAGAAGACGACGATCGACCTCGTCGACCAGGAGGAGAAGATCATGCTCGCGCGCGTCCAGTTCCAGGACTCCCTCGCCGAGCTGACGCTCCCCGACGCGACGGTCGCCGCCACGAAGTAGTGGTAGCGTTCGCGCATGTCGTACGTACGCCATGTGCTTGCCATCACGCTCATGCTGACGGGGGCGTGTAGCGACGACGATCCGATGACGCCCGATGGCCCGGCCGAGGTCGTCATGACCGGCGAGCTCATCGACTTCGATTCGACGGACGCCACGTTCAAGGGTGTGCTCGGCTCGGTGCTGGCGGTGCGCGGCGAGCCGAGCTTCACCCAGACCACGCCGCCGAACGGCCGCATCAACCTGACCATCCCGAACCGCGAGGTCATCGTCGACGTGGGCCCGGGGATGGACGCGAACGGCAACGCGTACATCGGGGGGCTGATCGTCGTCGACCCCGCGCTCGCGGTCGGCGACAACTACAAGCTCCGAACGTTCACGATGGCCCGGGCGGCGGACTTTGGCTACGACCCGTTGCTGGCCCAGGTCTACGTTCATCTCGAGGGAGCCCCAGGGCCGGTGGCGATCGCGGCCGCGTCCGAGCCGGCGCAGGCGTTCGATGGCACGACCTGGGCGGCCGGCAACACCGGCATCGCGGTCTTCCTGCCGAACGTGGTCATCGGTGGCGGCACCACCACCCTGACGGTGACCGGTGCGACGGGCCTGCCGGCGAGCATCCCGCTCGAGGCCGGCAAGATCACGTTCGTCGTCGCCGCTAATTAGAGCCGATCGAGTACTCGCTACCGGGGGCGGCGGCGCCGAGCGTGCGATCGAGGCCCCGCGCGAGCTCCTCGGTCTCCTCGGGCGTCAGCTGCGCTTCGGGGTGCGCCATCTTGTACTTGTACGGCGGCATGTTGCCATCGCGCGTGCGGGCGCCCGAGTAGCCGGCAAGCGGGTAGGGGCGATCCATCTCCGAGTAGTTCACGATGCTGCGGCCGTTCTCGACGTCCAGCTGCACGGCCCACGACATCGGCGCGACGTTCGCGTACCAGGGCCACTTGGTCTCGTTGCTGTGGCAATCGAAGCACGCGCGCACCGCGAGCTCGCGCGTCCGCGGCGAATCCCACCTTGGCTCGAGGGTGGGCTCGGGGTTCTGATGGGTGCGGCCATACGGGATGATCTGGAGCATCAGAAACAGCCCGACGAGCACGCCGAGGCCGATGCCGATGGCCTTGAACCAGCGCCGCATGGTGACTCGCATCATGCCCCGTGGGATGCACCCTCCGGGCCCGATTCGCTCGTGTCAGTTTGCCGCAGGGCCGTGGATTACTTCTTCTCGTCCGGATCGAAGATGTCGAACATCCAGTCGAGCGCGCGCGAGGGATCGATGGCGCGCTGCGGGGCGGCGGCGCGCGGGGCCGGCTTCCCCGGCGGGGCGTGCGAGGTCATCGCGTCCTGGATCCACGCGAGGAACTCCGAGGCGTCGGCTGGTCCGCCGCCAGGGCCCGTCGGGCGGGGC
>JALHPV010000526.1 GCA_022842285.1 Kofleriaceae bacterium | reverse complement strand
GCTGGGCGTCGTGTTCGCGCGCAAGCACACCGGCGGCCCCTGCCTGACCGTGTCGACCGCTCACGATTTTCGGCTGTCCGAGCAAGATGACAGCTTCCTCGGGGTCAATGTCGGAGTCTGTGCTGCGTTCCCCGAGAAGCGTCACTGAGTTGCGGCTACGAACGTAGCCGCGCCGCCAGATCGAGGAACGTGTAGCGGTCGCGGAGCTCGTGGGCGTGTCGGAGCGCATCGGCGAAGAGCGCGTCGGGGCAGCCGAGGTCGGCGGGGGTGATCGGGCAGCCCGCGGCCGCGAGCATGGACTCGAGCCGAGTCGGTGCGATCGAGATCGCGGCGATGCGCGCGCGGATGTCGGGCCAGCGCGCAGAGAGCCGCTCGTTCAGCGCGTCGGAATCGACCAGCTTCGAGGAGACATCGCGCCACAGCGCGGTGCCGGCGAGCTCCCCGTGGTGCGCGACGAGTGCGGCCTCGGTGAGGGTCGCGGGCCCAACCTCGGGCGGGGTGGCTCGGGCGAGGAGCTCGGCCTGCAAACACGCCATCGCGAGGGTGCACACGCCCACCTGTTCGCCGTGATAGGCGTGGGGCACGCCGGACGGCCAGAACGCTTCGAGGTAGTGGCTGATCAAGTGCTCGCCTTGGGACGCGGGGAAGCTGCCGCCACACAGGGTCATGCCGAAGCCGGAGAGGACCAGGGTCCGGGCGAGCGCGCGCGTGGCCTCGAGGTCACCGGCGGCCAGCGCCGCCGGGTCGGCGAACAGCACGGCCTCGTCGGCGGCGAGGAGGGCGAAGGGGGCCTCGTGATACGGACGATCGAGCAGGAGATGCGCCAGGAGCCAGTCGGCCTGCGCGGTCGGGCGGCACGCGCTGTCGCCGAGGCCAGCGCGGCGGAGCCGGAGGGGCGCGCGGGCGAGGACCTCCAGATCGAGGAAGACGCCGACCGGCGTACGGGCGCGGATGGACCGTTTCACGCCGTCCTCGGTGATGGAGGCGCTGACGGACGTGTAGCCGTTCATCGACGGCGCGGTGGCGAACACGAGCTGCGGGAGATCGCGGATGAGCGCCGTGGCCTTGCCGAGATCGTTGAGCGTGCCCGAGCCGACGGCGATGATGGCCGAGGTCCCCGGGGGGATGGCGGCGGCGAGCGCAGTGACGGTCTCGGCGTCGGCATGCGGTGCATCGAGGACGAGCGTGTGGACGGTGAAGCGACTGGCGAGAGCGCGCTCGACGCGGGCGCCGAGGACGGCGTGCGTCGCGCGATCGCAGACGATGGTGAAGGTGTCGCCGAGATCGAGGGCTTCGACGATGTCCGCCTCGGCTCCGTCGAGCGTGTCGGCGATCAGGACCGCGCGCGACTCGGCCTGGTGCAAGGCGCCCGTGACGGGATCCGCGTAGGTCCCGGCGAGGAGCTCAACGATCGGGTCAGGCGCACGCATCGAGGACGGCCCGGATCTGCGAGCGCAGCGAGCCGGCCCGGGGCGCGAACGAGCCGTCGAGCACGGCGGAGCCCACCGTGAAGGCATCCGCGCCGGCGGCCGCGAGGGCGCGAATCTGATCGGCCGTCTTCACCGCCCCGGCGACGAGGAGATAGCCGCCGTCGAGGTTCGCGCGGGCCGCCTTCACCATCTCGATCGGTGACGCCTCGGTCGCGCGGTACGCGAGGAGGTCGACACCCGCGCAGCCCTTGGCGCGATACGCGGCGCAGTGCTCGCCGACGAGGGCGGCCGAGCCCGCGAGCTTTGTCGGATGATCGAACGGTCGGCCGGGGAATGGCAGGTACTTCGTCGGCGAGCCCGAGAGCAGCGCGAGGATCTCGTCGACCTGCGTGCCCCCGAGGAGATAGTCGACGCCGATGTCACGCGCGACGGTGGCGGATCGCAGGCACGCCTCCGGCGAGGTGCTCACCACCTCGAGGTAGCTCGTGGCGCCCGTGGCCTTGATGCGCGCGTGCAACGTCTCGATCAGCTCGCGCGGCACGCCCACATCCTTGAAGCCCAGGTGCGTGAGCCCGAGCGGCGCCACTTCCTCGAGGACGTCGAGGCAGTCGACGACGGTCTGATCCGCCTTCGTCAACATGAAGACGAAGTTCACGTCAGCTGCCCCCCGCGCGATCCTTCGCATCGGAGCACCACGTGACGCGCGTGTTGCCAAAGCTCGCGGAGATGAAGAGCACGAGCGCGCCGACGAACAGTGGCCCGGCCGCATACTTGGTGAAGCCGTCGGGCTCGCCATCCTCGGAGACCTGCTCGAAGAGCGTGCCGATGCCTGCCGCTCCGATGGCGGCGGTGCCGGCGAGGCCATCGAGCCCGGGCAGCGCTGCGCTCGTCGTGCAGTTGAGATCTTCGCGGCGTTTCGGCGGTCTACCCACGCGCTCGTTAGGACCACGGACACCGATAAAGGAACAACCCGTGACCGCGAGGGCGAGCACCAGGGCCAGGCTTCGCATCAAAACGATCCTGACACACCTACCGTCGCAGAGGTGGACGTGACCGACGCCGAGATGGGGACCACGCGGGCCCCCTCGGCGGAGGGGTGGTCGAACAGCAGGAGGCCCAGGCCGACCGCGGTTGTGACAAGGGCCGCACTTCCGGCGATCCACGACGCAGTTACATAAGTGTCCCGTGACGCGACCTGGTTGTCGAAGGCGTTCGCGACCTCCGGCGACGCGTCACCAGCCCGGATCTGGTCGCGCAGATCCTGCGCCTGGCCGTCGCGGACCACCGCGAGCACGATGGTCGCGATCGTGGCCGCGGTGAGGACGCTGGCCCCGCCGAGCACGTAGGGCACGGCGCGGCGCCGGCCGGTCGGGACGAGGTCGGCGTCGAGCGCGAGGGCCTGGCCCCGGCCGACGGTCACTTCGCGAGCGAACGGCTCGCGGCCGCGGCGCGTG
>JALHPV010000525.1 GCA_022842285.1 Kofleriaceae bacterium | reverse complement strand
GTCAACATTGGCTCCATGTGGGGCAAGCAAGCGATCGCCGCCACGCCATCGTCAGCCTACTCGATGGCCAAGGCCGGCCTGCACGCGTTCACGCAACACCTCGCGATGGAGCTCGCGCCCCATCAGATCCGCGTCAACGCGGTGTCTCCCGCTGTCGTCGAGACCCCGATCTACGAAGGCTTCATTCCCAAGGCCGACGTGCACGCCACCCTGCAGGGCTTCAACGCATTCCACCCGATCGGCCGCATCGGCACCGCGAAGGAGGTTGCCGAGGTCATCGCCTTCCTGCTCTCCGAGCGCGCGGCGTGGGTCACGGGAGCGGTCTGGGACGCGGACGGGGGCGTCATGGCGGGCCGCAACTAGATCGTACCGGCCGCTGTAATCGCCGGGCCCTGGCCGGCGAGGTCACGTTCGTCAGGGTGCACATCGACGACGATCCCGGCCTGATCGCACGCGTCAGGCATGCGCCGATGCGGCGGCCTGACTCACCTCGCCGAGGCGCCCGTCTTCCATCGACAGGGTGCGGTCGCAGCGCTGGGCAATCGACTCGTCGTGCGTGCTGATCAGAAACGCCGTGCCGTCCTCCTGCGACAGCTCGCGCAGCAAGCGCATGACCTCGTCCGAGTTGGCGCGGTCGAGGTTGCCGGTGGGCTCGTCGGCCAGGACGAGCTCGGGCTTCATGATGAGCGCGCGCGCCACCGCCACCCGCTGCTTCTGACCGCCCGAGAGCTTGGAGGCGCGAAACGTCATCCGATCGGCCAGTCCGACGCGAGCGAGCAGTGCGCGCGCCCGGCCGTGCCAGTCCGCCTCGACCCGGGCGTGCGCGCCGTAGACTGGCATGAGCACGTTCTCCAGCGCCGTGAAGTCCTCGAGCAGGTGATGGAACTGGAACACGAACCCGAGGTGCCGGTTGCGCAGCTCCGCGAGCGCACGCTCGCGCAGGCCGAGCGCATTCTCGCCGACGATCCGCAGCGTGCCGCTCGTGGGCCGGAGCAGGGTCCCGGCGATCGACAGGAACGTGCTCTTGCCACTGCCGCTCGGCCCGACGAGCGCGACGAACTCGCCTCGCGCGATCGTCGCCGAGATCCCCCGCAAGACGATCGTGGCGCTGTCCCCCTCGCCGAATACCTTGACGATGTCCCTCGCCTCGAGCGCGTTCATGACTGGATCGCCTCCAGCGGATCGGTCTTCGCCGCCGACCAGGCGGGCAGGATGGCCGCAAACGCACTCGCGGCGGTCGCGAGCAGGATCGCCCGCAGATACTCGCCCCGCGCCGGGTCGATCGGGATCGACGGTGCCCCGGTGGCCGTCATCGAGATCGCGAGCAGCACGTGGGCGAACGCGAAGCCGAGCGCGACCCCGACGACCGATCCCATGATCCCGATCAGCACGCCCTGGAGCACGAACGTGCGGACGACCGCCCCCCGTCCGATCCCGAAGCTCCGCAAGATGCCGATCTCCGAGCGCCGCCGCATCACCGACAGGAACAGCGTGCTCGCGACGCCGATCGCGATCGTCAGCAGGCTGAACACCTTGATCATCGTCGCGGTGCTCGCCTGCGCGCGGAGCCCCTCCTGAAGGCGCGCGTTGCGATCGAGCCAGCTCGTCGCCTTGAGGCCGGTGGCCCGCGCCAACCCCGCACTCAGCTCCTCGGCCTGCCAGATGTCGTCGAGCTTGAGCTCGATCTGCGACACCCCTTCCGCGAGGTCGAACAGCTTCCGCGCGGCGGTGAGCTCGAGGTACATGACCCGCTCGTCGACCGCCTGCACCCCGAGCGTGAAGATGCCGCGCACGGTCACGATCGCGTCGGCGCTCGCTCCCGCGCCCGCCCGAGACCGCGCCGCTCGCAGGACGAGTCGATCACCGACGTCGACGGCAAGGTCCTGCGCCAGCGTCGAGCCGATGACCACGTTGCCCACCCCGAGGTCGAGCCGCCCGCGCACGAGCGAGCGATCGATGGGCGCGATCGTCCCCGCCTGCTCGGGCGCGACGCCAGTGACCGCGACGGCCACCGACTTGGTCCCTCGCGCGAGCGTCGCGTTGCCGAGGACCTGAGGCACGGCCACCCGCACGCCGGGCATGCGCGCCGCGACCTCGAGCACCGAGCGGTAGGTCCGGATCTCCGCGGCGTCATCGCGCCCGGGCTGCACGGCGAACAGCGCTCGCCCCCGCGGAGACGGCATGAAGGTGCGAGGGACCCGCGGCTCCGGCTCGAGTGTCACGTGGGCGACGTTCCCCGTGATGTCGTCCGTGAGCCGAACATTGAGGCCGTTCATCAACGCGGCGATGAACGTGAACACGAGGACCCCGACGGCGACCCCGGCGACGAGCAGCGACGTCTGGAGCCGCGACGAGATCAGGTAGCGGAGCGCGAGCTTGGCCTCAAATACCACCGCGCACCTCGGTCCGTACCCGCGCGCCATCGGCCGCCGCGGTCGGGTCGACCACGATCACGTCCCCGGCCGCGACCCCCGATCGCACGACGACCGACGCCGCCGGCCAGTCCTCGATCGTGACCACGCGACGCTCGACGCGGCCGTCGACCACCACCAGCACGAACGCGCGACCGTCGTCGCTCCCCACGGCCTCGCGCGGGATGGTGATGGCCGCCGCGATCGGGGCGACGCTCACGTTGAGGTCGACCGACATCCCGAGCAACGCCGCCGTCGGCACCGTCGTGTACGTGAAGCGAACCGTGGCCGCCCCGGTCTGTGGATCGACCGCCTGGGCCACGTAGCTGATGGTCGCGGCCTGGGCCTGGTCCTGCGACCCGACGGGCAGAACCTGCGCCGACATCCCCACGCGCAGCGCCCGCACGTAGCGCTCGTCGACCTCGGCGGTGACCCGCGACGCATCGACCGTCGCGATCTCGAACACCGTCGTGGTCGGCCCGACGATCTGACCGAGCTCCCCATC
>JALHPV010000524.1 GCA_022842285.1 Kofleriaceae bacterium | reverse complement strand
GAGCCGGTGGCCACTGTCGCCGAACCCGCCGCGGGCGGCGTGGCGGGCGGCGGGGGCGTCGGCTTCTTCTCGGCCGGCTTGAACTCGGGGACCTCGGTCTGCTTCTTCTCGACGGCAACCGTGGTGGTCGGCGACGCCGCAGCTGCGGCCGTGTCGGCGGGTACGCCGAGACCGAAGAGGAGACCACAGAACGTGCCGATCGCGAGTCCCGCCGAGAGGACGACAGGGACGGCCTTCGAGGTCCCGCGACGCACGACCTTCATCGGCGGTGGCGTGGCCATGGGGCCTTGCGGGCCCTGCGGTCCGTTCGGCCCCATCCCCATCGGACCACCGGGGCCCATGGGTCCACCGGGGCCCATCGGACCGCCCGGGCCCATCGGACCATTGGGGCCCATCGGACCGCCCGGCCCCATCGGACCACCGGGGCCCATCGGACCGCCCGGCCCCATCGGACCACCGGGGCCCATCGGACCATTGGGGCCCATCGCGCCCATCGGAGGGCCCCCCATCGGCATCGGCTGACCGGGGTGCCCCATCGGCATCGGATGGCCAGGGCCACCAAGGGGCATGGGTTGACCAGGCTGGCCAGGCCCGCCGAGGGGCATCGGGCCGTGGGGACCGCCGGGACCGTTGGGATAATTGGGATTCGACATGGGCCTCCTAGAACGAGCCGAGCACCGAAAGTCCGCTCGCGGTGGGTTCGACCCACGGAACGACATCTAGCTTTGACATGACAGGTGCATTCCGCGAGCGATTGTTCTCGTCCGGAACCTCCGGTCCCTTGGAATACTTGAAGACGTACCAGAGGACGGTGAAGCCGCCGGCCACGACCGCCCCGCCGATGGCGAGGTCGGTGATGAGGGCGAGGCGCTGTCCGCGGTCCTTGTAGAACTCCTGGTCGGACGCGCTGTTGCCCTCGCTCTTGAAGTCGGAGTTCGCGGACCGGGCCATGACGCCCGTGATGATGGCGGTCGTGGCGAGCCCCACGGTCACGGCTCCCCCCACCACCAGCGGCACCTTCGACGGCCCGGAGGCGACGGGCGCTGGCGGCGCCACCAGCTCGTCGGGCTCCGCCGGCCGCAGCGGCTCGACGATGATCGCGATCTTCTCCATCTCGATCGTCTTCTCGAGCTCGCTCGTGGCCTCGACGGTCAGCTCGAGCTCCTTCGGCTGATAGCCGTCGGCCTCGAACGCGAAGCTGTACGTGCCCGGCATCATGATCAGGGGCTCGGGCATCGGTGCCGTGCCGATGACGTTGCCCCCGAGCGAGATGGTCGCGCCCTCGGGGATCACGACCAGCATCACCTGGCCGACGTTGCCGAGCGCGACCTCGAGCTTGGTATTCGCCTTCTTGATCGTGTCGGGCTTCGCGGTGCTGCCGTCCGCGACGACGCTGCGGTACATGCGCACGGCGACGTCGTAGTGACCGAGCTTGTCGTGCGCATCCGCGAGCGCGTAGGCGACGTTCAGGTCCGCGCCCGCCTCGAGTGCTTTCTCGAACGCCGTCACCGCGTTCTCGTAGTGAGGCACCGCCTCGTCGGGCTTCTTCTTCTTCACCAGCGCATCGCCCTTGGCGACGAGCTGATTGCCCGCGGTCGCCCACTTCTTCGCGACCTTCGGATCCTTGACGACCGGAGGTGGTGCTCCCGCGGCCGGCGCCTCGGCGGCGGGCGCATCGGCCGGCGGCGCGTCGGACTCCATCTCGATCTCGCCGTCATCGGCGGGTTGCGCGAACGCGGGCCCGGCGGCGAGCGACGTCACGAGTACAGCAGCGACGAAGCGTCGGCCTCCCATCATGCGCAGCATACTACGGCGCGTCGGTGCCGCGCTGCGCCGCCCCGAGCTTGGCGATGTACTCCAGCGATCGGAGCGGCTTGCCGACGAGGCCGCGCACCATCGCGAGCACCACATCACGAGCCGCGAGGCGATCCGTCGCCGAGAACTGCCCATCCACGACCTGCGCCTCGGAGGGTGTACCGGCGGCGAGCACGGCGCCGAGGTAGGCGCGTGTCGTCGCTTCGAACACGCGCACCCCGGCGCCTCGGGACATGGCCGCACACCGCCGACAGATCGCCCCTCCTCGCGCCCCGTCGAACACGGCCCCCGTGTCGAGGTCGGTCGCGCCGCAGATCGCACACTGATCGATCGCCGGGCGATGCCCCGAGATGTCGAGCAGTCGCAGCTCCACCGCACGGAGCGCGGCCGGTGATGGGCCATGATCCGCGAGGCTGTCCCAGGCCGCCACCACGAGCTCGAGCACGTCGGGGTCCGGTGCCTCGGCGGGCAAGAGCGAGCTCACCAGTTCGGCGACATAGCTCGCGTGCGCCACCGCGATCACGTCGGTCGCGAGGCGTGTCCACTCGCGCACGATATCCGCGCTCTCGAGCGACCACAGCTCACCGCGCGGCTTGCGCCCGAGCTCGAACTTCGCGAGCACGAGGAGCGACAGGGCCCCCGCGAACCGACGCTGCGAACGCCGCGCCCCACGCGCCACGGCCGAGATGCGACCGTGCGTATCCGTGTACAGCGTGATGAGGAGATCCGACTCGCGCAGCGGGGTCGTCTTCAGAACGACGCCCAGCGCTTGTTCGCTCACCCGATCAGCGTAGCCGGCGAATCGTTCGACGTGTAGCCATCGCCCGACGAGCTCGGACGGCGCATCAGGTACGAGAGCGTGAGGGTCGCCGCGATCAGCAACAAGATGACGGCGAGCGTCAGCCCACCCTGCCGCGCGGAGCGGTCCTCGCGATCGAGGAGGATCGGCGGCAAGAACGACCGGCGGCCCTGCTGCTCGACATCGGCCCCGGCCTGGGCGCGCTCCTCGAGCTCGCGCTCGGCGCTATCGGGATCGGCATCGTCGATGACGAGGCTCGGGACGACAGCCTTGCCGCGTGGGGCGGTGGTCGACGAGGGCGCGAAGTACGATC
>JALHPV010000523.1 GCA_022842285.1 Kofleriaceae bacterium | reverse complement strand
CGCTCTTCCGATCTCCCAGCTCCGCGAGCGTATCGCCAGTGATCTGGGCCACGTGCTCGGCGAGACCAGCGCCGCGGTGGAGGCCGGTACGGCGGCCGTCCCCAGCACTGCCGCCCTCGCCATGCTCGAGCAGGTCCTGCCAGCCGACGGCCCCCTCTCGGCCCGCACGGTCAAGGATGCGCTGGACGAGGAGGGCTCCGGAGCCGACCCGCTCAACGCCGATGCGGCGGTCGCGTGGCTGAACGATCACATCTTCACGGACGAGAACCACGTCGGGGGCGGCGTCTACGCCGTGCCCGCGGCCGTGGTCTGCACCGAGACCACGTTCGACGATCTGGGCAACCAGACCACGGAGCTGAACGAGGAGTGCGCCGCTGACTTCGCGCAGGCCGAGCTCCGCGTGCGCGTGACGGCCGATGACGACGAGCTGAGCTTCGCCGTGCAGATCGGCGCGAACCGCGACGAGCCACTCGTCGTCGGCCTCGCCCGCACCAAGGTCTCGCTGACCGTCGATCTCGACGAGGCGCTGGCCGCGGCCGAAGCCCTCGCGCCGATCGTCGGCGAGGAGCTGCCGAACCTCGACCTCGCCGGCGCGGTCACGGGCGCCATCGAGGTGCTCGGCGAGGACCACGCGAAGATCTCGCTCTCCATCGATCGCGCCATCTCCGTGCGCTTCGCGGAGGATGGCGTGGCTCTCGACGGCCCCGATGCGTTCCGGTTCGCGACCGCCGCCTCGAACCTCGCCGCGCTCGAGTACGACGCCGCTGCCGAGCAGGGCTCGATCGCCTTCGACCTGGGCGAGACGTCGCTGTACGAGCCCGAGGAGCAGACGGCGCTCGACCTCCCCGGCGCGTCGGGCACGCTCGCGCTCGCGGCGGGTGAGCCCGTCCGGTTCACCGGTCTCTCGCTCGGTGATCGCACCACGACGCTGAAGAAGGCGGGCGCGACCGGGTTGGCCATCGATCTGAACCCCGAGGACGGCCGCTCGCTCGACGCGACGCTCACCGGCGACGCGACGTCGGCCACGCTCGCCGTCTCGCCGAAGCTCGACCTCCGCGTCGCGCTCGACCACGCCGTCCTCGGTGACGAGCAGCCGGTGTACGACGTGACGCGCGTGCTCCTCGAGGGCTCGCTTCGGGGCAGCGAGGGCTCCGACTCGATCGAGGTCGCGTCGGGCTCGTTCAGCATCACCACGAACCCCGCGCAGTACGGGATCACGGCGACGGCTGGCCAGTGCATGTCGTCGGAGGAGGTCTTCGACGAGACAAGCGGCCAGTACTTCACGGCCTTCTCGGCCGGCGTCTGCAACTAGGCGCACATGCCGCTCATTTAGCGACGGCGAATCGTACTCGTGCTCGTGCTCGTGCTCGGAGGGGTTGAGGTTTCTTCGAGAGATATGTCCGGATTTCGGACATATCCTGTCAGGCCTTGGCGGCCTTCGAGCCGTGGCGGTTACCTCTGGCACGACCTCGCGTCGCACGACGGGCCTTGGGCGGCCTGGCCGCCCGAGCCACACAGGCGAAGGCGAGCAGGCGCTTCAGCTCGGTGATGTTCATCGTCTTCATCGCGACGAGGATCGCGGCGTAGCCGTTGAAGTGCGGCGTCGTGAAGTAGCCATGTTTCCCGGATGCCACCAGCTCGTCCTTCACCTCGAGCGGTACGTACACGCCGAGGATATCGCCCGTCGGCGCCGCCGCGCCGAGGTGCTCGAGATCGGACTTGCGCAGGGGTCGCTCCCACGCGACGAGCTTGGCGTCCACCTTCCAGGTGCGCTTGCCCGGCTCGCGGACCGCGGACGGCTCCGCGCGCAGGAGGCGGGTAACATCCGACCACGATCAGACGAGGCCGATGAAGCCCATGTGAACGCCGCCAGCCTGGCCGTCGCGGCGGTAGCTGAAGAAGCGGTCGGGATGGCAACGCGTGCAGGGGGGCGCATCGTCGATGTGAACGACGCCGGCCCGCTCGAGGATCGTGCGGGTCGCCACGCGCAGGTCGATATGGTCCTTCGCGGGTCCCTTCACCACGAGCCCGGGCACCTCGCCGAGCTTGGCGCGGAACTCGGCGACGACCTCGGGCCCGACTTCGAAGCAGCAGGGACCGATCGAGGGTCCGAGGGCCACCCGGATGTGGTCCGCCCGGGCCCCGCACTCCACCATGCGCGCGACCACGTTCGCGGCGACCCCATTCACCGTGCCGCGCCAGCCGGCATGGGCGGCACCGCAGACGCGGGCCTGGGGTTCGGCGAACACGAGCGGGATGCAGTCGGCGGCGAACGCGCCGAGCACGGGCCCCGGCCGATCACAGACGAGGCCGTCGAACTCGGCGTCGGCGGCCAGGGGCTCGCCGACCCGCCACACCGCCGTACCGTGGACATGGCGCGTGGCCACGAGCTGGGCGGGGTCGTAGCCGACCTGCGCGGCGAGGATGCGCCGGTTCGCGTCGACGTTCTCGGCGTCATCGCCCCAGCGCTTACCAAGGTTCAGCGAGGACCGAAGCCCCGTCGACACCCCACCGCCCCGCTCCGGAAAGCCGTGGATGAAGCCCTCGGTGGGAATCAACGCGGAGCGGTAGATCGCGATCGACATCGGCGGATGGACTCTAGCGCGCGCGGGGCCGTGTTACCGTCGAGGCCATGATCCCATACGACGATCTCGTCGTGGCGCTCACGACCTGGCGCGCTCGTCAGGGCCTGCCGGTCGGCCAGCTCTCCGCGCAGCTGACGCCGCCACCGTACGTCGCCGCGCCGGCCTCGACGACGGCGGGCTCGGGCTCGGGTGGAACCCGTCCTGCGCCGCCGCCGCCACGTGGCACGACGGGCGCCCGCGCCGCTGTCCCGCCGCCCCTCGAGGACTCGCTCGACGTCGATGACGCCGCGCTGCTCGAGGAGAACGAGAGCGACTTCGCGATGCAGTTCCCGGCCGGCCCGGCGA
>JALHPV010000522.1 GCA_022842285.1 Kofleriaceae bacterium | reverse complement strand
CGCCTCGCCGCCGGCGTCGCGCGCTGGCAGCCGGCCGTGGCCGCGCTCGCCGACCTCACCGGCATCCCGGCCGCGGCGCTCGGCGCCGGCGACGATCACCTCGCCGTGCTGCGCGAAGAGGTCGAGCAACTCCGCGCCGCGCTGCCGGCATTCCCGGCGTGGATCGCGTTCCATGCGGCCCGACGCGAGGCGCGCTCTGCGGGCGTCGACCTCGCCGTCAATGCCCTCGAGCGCGGTGACCTCGGAGCGGCCGAGCTACCGCTCGCGTGGGAGCGCGCCACGCTCGCGACGTGGCTCGACGCCGAGATGATGCGCACGCCAGCGCTCGCCGGGTTCCTCGGCGAGAACCATCACGCCCAGGTCGCCGGCTTCGCCGACCTCGATCGGGCCGCGCTCGCCATCGTTCGCAGCCGCGCGCTGGTGAAGATCGCCGGCATCGCGAAGGGGCCAGAGGAGGAAGTCGCGTGGCTCACCAAGGAGGTGCGAGCGAAGTCTGACCTCTCGCTCGAGGCCGCGCTCGCCGCGATCCCGAACCTCCTGACGAAGATCGCGCCCTGCGTGCTCGCGACGCCCACGGCGGCAGCCCTCCTCTCGGCCGCGACGCGGTTCGACGTGGTCGTCATCGAGGGCGCGGCCGAGCTCGCGACCGCCGAGGTGATCGACTTCATCGGCCGCGGCGACTCCGCCGTTCTCATCGGCGATCCGATCCGGCTGGGGCCGTCGGCCGGCCGCTCGCTGTACGCCGATGCCATCGATGCGCGCTTCCCCGAGCTCCGGCTCGGCGCGCATTACCGCAGCCGCCACGAGGACCTGTTCGCGCTCGCGAATGCCCGCTGGTACGGCAACCGGATCCAGGTGCTGCCGGCGGCGGCCTCGTCGGCTGACCTCGGCATCACGTGGCGTCGCGTCGATCGCCCTGCGTCGCCCGCCGGTGAACCAATGGGTTCCGGCGAGGTCGGCATCGTGGTGAACGAAGTGCTGGCGCGCCTCTCCGACCCCGGGCAGCGCACGCGGACTCTCGCGGTGCTGGCCTTCACGGAGCCGCAGCGCGCGATCCTGGCCGCGGCCCTCGAGGCGGCACGCGCCGCCGATCCCGCGCTCGCCCTCGATGCCGCCGCGCCGGCCTCCGAGCCCGTGCTCGTGGAGCTCGTCGACCGCGCGGTCGGCCTCGAGCGCGATGTCATCATCGTGGCTCTCGGTGACTGCGGTCCCGAGGTCACGCGGGCTCGGCTGGCCCTCGCCACGACGCGCGCCAAGGAGCAGCTCGTCCTCGTCTCGACGCGGACCCCCGAAGACGTGCTCGCCGCTCCGCCGCCGGCCGATGCCACTGCCCCGGTGGTCACGCCGGCCGCCGTGACGGCGAGCGAGACCACGGTGCCGGTCGCGGCCCCAACCGATCCGACCGGGCCCATCGCGTTCCCGCTCGACTACGAGGCGCTGGTCAGCTCGACCGCCACGCCAACCGATCTGTCGACGATCGGGGGCGGCGCCGACGACGCCTTGGTCGCGAGCGCGGAAGCGGCGATCGCGATCCGCGCCGCCACGAGCATCGCGCTCGAACCGACGGCGCTGCCCGACTTCAGTGCCCGCGATCGCGCGGATGTCGCGGCCTTCCTCGCCTTCGCGCGCGCGGGCGGCGGCGCCGCTCGAACGGCGGCGACCGAGGAGGAGCGCCCACCGGCCAGCCCGATCACCGCGGCGGTGGGCCGCGCCCTCGTCGACCGCGGGTGGACCGTGCGTCATCGCGTCGGCTGTGGCGTGTACGAGATCGACCTCGCGGTCGCCGACCCCACCGACGCGGAGCGCTTCGTGCTCGCGATCGAGCTCGATGGCCCCGCGTACGCGACGGCACCCGCCGCGCGCGATCGTGATCGCCTGCGCGCGCAGGCCCTCGCATCCCTCGGCTGGCGCGTGCTGCGGATCTGGTCGCTCGACTGGTGGCTCGACCCGGAGCGCGAGATCCAGCGGGCCCACGGGGCGATCGTCACCGCCATCGCCGCCTCGCGACAGCGGCGAGCCCCGGTGGCCCCGCGCGTCGCGCCATCGCGCCGCACCTCCGGCATCGTGCGCATCCCGCCCAAGGTCGAGGGTACGAGCCACACCGTCCCGGTGCAGGCGGCCATGCTCGTCGACACCACGCCGACGGCGTCCATCCCCAATGCGGCGAGCGCGATCGATTCCGCGGCAGCCAGTCTCTCGGGACCGATCGTCCGCGCCGAGAGCGGACCGGCCTTCGCCGCGGGCAGCGCGCCGATCCGGATCGCGAAGGGCTCGATCAACATCGGGCCGTACATGGTCGCCGCCGTGCCAGCCGGTCGCCGCGCCCCCGACGATCTGTTCGCCCCGCGCCATCTGCCAGAGCTCGGCAAGGTGATCGAGCAGGTCCTCGCGGCCGAGGCCCCGATGCATGTCGATTTGCTCGCACGCCGGGTCGGCGCGTACTTCGGCATCGGTCGCGTCACGCAGCGCGTGACCGATCAGGTGAAGGTCGCGCTCGCCGGCCGCGGTCGGTGGGGGGACGAGACGGCGTTCGTGTGGCGCATGGATCAGGATCCGGCCGGCGTGCCCTCGGTGCGCGTCGCCGGGACCGGTCCGCAGGCCGCCCGCGCCATCGACGAGGTCCCGCTCGCCGAGCTCGCCGCGGCCGCCCGGATCGTCGTCGAGCGGGCCGCCGGCATCGGCACGAAGGATCTCGTGCGCGACGCCGCCCGCCTCCTCGGGATCGCGCGTTTGACCGAATCCGTGACGGCGCGCATCGCCCAGGGCATCCGCCTCGCGGAGACCCGGACGCTCATCGAGATCGACGCGGGCGGCAAAGCCCGCATGCCCGCCTGACGGTGGCCATCGCGCTTCGTATCGCGCGCGTGCTCGCGGCCTGCGCCGTCGTCGGCGTCATCGCGATCTGGCTCGCCGCGCTCGTGCCGTCGTACCC
>JALHPV010000521.1 GCA_022842285.1 Kofleriaceae bacterium | reverse complement strand
CCGTCGCGGCGCGCGCGGCGTCGGTGCGGAGGGTGAGCATGTGACGGAGGTCGCGCTCGGTGCGGTCGGCGCCCTCGCGGTCGCACTTGTTCACGACGAGGACGTCGGCGACCTCCACGAGGCCCGCCTTGAGCGCCTGGATGTCATCGCCCAGGCCCGGCACCGACACGACGATCGTCGTGTGAGCGGCCGACATGACGTCGACCTCGTCCTGCCCGACCCCGACCGTCTCGATGATCACGCGGTCAAAGCCCATCGCATCGAGGACGTGAGCCACGTCGAAGGTCGCGCGCGACAAGCCGCCGAGGTGTCCACGCGTCGCGAGCGACCGGATGAAGACACCCGGGTCGAGCGCATGTCGCTGCATGCGCACGCGATCGCCCAGGATCGCGCCCCCCGACAGCGGAGACGTCGGATCGACCGCGACCACGCCGACGCGCTCGCCGGCCGCCCGGTAGTGCGCGGTCAGCGCGTCCACCACGGTGGACTTCCCGGCGCCGGGATTGCCGGTGACGCCGATGAAGTACGCGCGGCCGGTGTGGGGCCACAGTGCCTGGAGTGTCGCGATCGCCTCCGGGCGGCGATCTTCGAGGTCGCGCATGAGCTGCGCCGCCGCCCGGATATCGCCGCCGAGGACCGCGCCGGCCGAGGCAGCGCGCGGTGGATCGAGGTTCGCGTTCACTTCACCTTGAAGCGCTGCTCGGGTCCCGCGGGCGTGTAGATCTGGAGGGCGCGAAAGTCGGCGCTGAGCGTCACGCTGTGGGGCACGTTCGGCGGCACCTGGATCACGCTGGTCGGGCCGAAGGGCAGCGCGACGCCCCCGACGGTCATCGTGCCCGCGCCCGCGAGGACATAGAGCGCTTCGGTCTCGCCCCCGTGCGTGTGCTCCGGGATGCTGGTGCCGGCCGGCAGCGCGAGCACGGAGGCCGAGAGCGCGAGATCGTTGGTCGACGTCGCATCGGCGACGACCGCGACCTGGCCGCCGGCTCGCGGGTACTCCTTGAACGGTTGCGCCAGCACGATCGGGCCCGCGCTTGCGGACGTGCCCGGACTGACCTCCCGCGTTGGCAGCGCCCCGGCTCGCGCGGAGCCTTCCTTGCCTCCCGGGGTCGCGACGACGACCGCATGCACGGCGGTGCGGCCCGCGATGACCTCTCGGACCCCGCCCGCCTTCACGTACGCCATGTCGCCCGCCGCGACGGCCGTGCCGCTGATCGTCGCGGGGCCGAGGAAGTACCAGAGCTCGGCCCGCTCGGTCTTGCGCCGCCCGGTTGAGGCCCCGGGCTCGAGGGCGACCTCGAACATCGAGAGCGCCTGGTTGTTCGAGTTCGCCTGATCGAGCAGGACGGCGATGGCGAGCTTGCTCTGCCCCACCCACGACACGCCCGCGCGATCGATGACGCTCTGTCCATCCGGCGCCGTGATCTGGAACGGCAGCTGGAACGACTGACCGTAGAGCGGCGGCGCGAACGGATAGCTCGTCGTGATGCCGACCATGCAGGTGGTCAGGCGCGAGCTGCGTAGCGTGTCCGCGACGACCGCCACCGTTGTCCCGGCGGGGGCGCCGACGTCGACGCGGAGCGTGAGCTTGCCACCGATGTCGAACCGCTCGGTCGCGGCCGCGGCCCAGCAGCCCTGCAGCGCCTCGTCGAGCTCGTTCATCGCCTTCTGGATCGCGGCGAGCGTCTCGTCCTGCGACGGGGGCGGAGCATCGGGCAGCCGCGCATCGGGCGTGGGCGCGGCGACGAGCGTGGGATCGCGGTCCTGTGGATGTCCACACGCCGCGAGGAGCATGCCGGCGACGACGAGCGCCCTAGCCGTGCGCACGCAGCAAGTTCCTCGCGATGATGATGCGCTGGATCTCACTGGTGCCCTCGTAGATCCGCGTGACGCGGACGTCCCGCAGCGCGCGCTCGACCGGGAAGTCGCGCACGTAGCCGTAGCCCCCGTGAACTTGCAGTGCGTGGTCGCAGATCTTCCAGGCATGTTCGGTGGCGAACAGCTTGGCCATGGCCGCTTGCTGCGAGAAGGCTTGCTTCGTCTCCTTGAGGAACGCCGCCCGCAGGGTCATGAGGAGCGACGCGTCGAGCCAGGTCGCGGCATCGGCGAGCATGTTGCCAACCGCCTGGTGCTTGATGATCGGCTGACCGAATGTCTGGCGCTCACCCGCGTACCGGATGGCCGCCTCGAGCGCCCCGCGCGCGATGCCGATCGCCTGCGACGCGATGCCGATCCGGCCGCCGTCGAGCGCCATCATCGCGAGCGCGAAGCCCTGCCCTGGCTTGCCGAGCATCTGATCGTCGGCGACCTCCACGTCCTCGAGGACGAGCTGCGCCGTCGATGAACCGTGCAGACCGAGCTTCTCCTCGAGGCGCGCCACGGTGACGCCCTTGGCCTGGCCTGGCACCACGAACGCGGAGATGCCCTTGTGACCGGCACTCGGGTCCGTGACCGCCCACACGACCATCGCGCCCGCACGATCACCGCTCGTGATCCACTGCTTCGCGCCGGAGATGCGCCACGACGACCCGTGCTTCGTGGCCACGGTCCGCATCGCGGCCGGGTCCGACCCCGCATCCGGTTCCGAGAGCGCGAATGCGCCGGCGACCAGCTCGCCACTCACGATGCGCGGCACCCAGTGCCGGGCGAGCGCCTCGCTCCCGTTGGCCGCGATCAGCTCCGCGACCATGTTCGTGACCGACACCGCGACTGCCACCGAGGCATCGCCGCGGGACAGCTCCTGCAGCGCCAGCGAGTACGCGACGGCGCCCGCGCCACCGCCCCCGAGCTCTTCGGGCACGGAGATGCCGAGGAGCCCAAGGTCCGCGAGCTGCTTCAGCTCCGCTGTCGGGAACTCGCCCGACACATCACGCGCGGCGGCCTTGGGGGCCAGGATGCGATCCGCGGCATCGCGCGCGGCGCGCTGGACGAGGAGCTGATCTTCGGTCGGAGCGAACTGCATGG
>JALHPV010000520.1 GCA_022842285.1 Kofleriaceae bacterium | reverse complement strand
ACCCGGTGGCTTCCGGGTCACCGGACACTTTCTCTACCAGCTCTCATCACGCGACTGGTTCGACGGCACGGCCGCGTTCACCTTCGGCGGCGGTGATGCGGCGTGCTTCCGTGATCGCGACAACGTCATCGTGTGCGATCACGGCCTCGCCGCGGGCAAGGGGATCGAGCTCGGCGTCGGCGTCCGCCGCATGTTCGCGCGCCAGGGCACGTTCCGTCCCTTCGTGCGCGCGGGGCTCGGGGTCGGGCTCGCCCGGTTCTCGTCCGACAGTCTCACCGGGCTCGCGATCCCGGCGTACGTCGGCCTGGGCATGCGCGCCAAGGTGCGGCCAGCGATCTCGGTGGTCGTC
The DNA here is from genome assembly GCA_022842285.1 of Kofleriaceae bacterium. GTDB lineage: Bacteria > Myxococcota_A > Polyangia > Haliangiales > Haliangiaceae > JABFXX01. The sequence continues at coordinate 2,638 of JALHPV010000520.1, read as the reverse complement.
GAGGCCGGCGCATCGGTGGGCGTCGGCATCTTCACGCGCGGCCTCGGGTCGGAACCGATCCTCGGCGCGGCCGTGACCGCCGGCGCCGAGTTCGATCTCTAGCGCTACGGCCGGCTCGAACGCGCGGTAGGCCCGCGATATTCCGCGAACGTTGGCCTTGCGGGCCCGTGGTGCCGGCCCAAGCCTGATCGCAATGGATCATCCCTGCCCCACCTGCTCCCATCCGCCCCCCTGCTCCTGCTCGCCTGGCGCCGACTCACTCGGCCCTGTCGCGGATGTCGCCGGGACCGTGGCGGTGGAGTCGGTCGTAGAGGTCGGCACGTCCGCCGCCGCGATGGGTGGCCTGGAGGTCGCCGCCGAGGTTGCCTCCGAGGGTGTTCTCGGGACGGTGGGCAGTGTGGTCGGGGCGATCGGCGGCGCCGTGGTCGACGTCGTGGCCGGCGTGTTCGACGGCCTCTGACGAGCGGTTGCGCGACCGCGAACCGGGTCAGTTGCCCACATCTCGACGTCGGCCTCATAGACAACCGACTCGAGTGGTTCCGCCTCGGCCCAGATGAACTCGCCGTTCTTCTGCATGCAGCGAACTTCACATTCGTCGAACCAGATCTGAAGATCGTTGAAACCGACCGCCTTGGCCGGTGTCGTACGCCCGGATGCGACCGCTGAGCAGTGCCGTCAAGGGCGTCGCCCTCGTCACCGGCATCACGGCTGCCATCGGCCTCGTGCTCGCCGCCAACGCCCCGCCCGGCCCCTACTCCCGGCCCACGCCACCGCCGCCGGTGGGCGCCTTCGCCGACGGTGGAACCCCCGCTCACGACGCCGCGATCGAGGCGGCCCTCGCGCAGCTCCCGACCACGATCCCCGCGCGTGGCGAAGCGGCCCTGGCCCGGCTGCCGGCGTGGGGCGGTCTCGTCGATGCGCTCGAGCGCTTCCCCGAGACGTCGGTGTCGGATCATCGCTTGCCCGAGTGGTCGCGCGAGCTGACCGCCCGGGCCGCGACGCTGTCCGACGAGCTCGCCGCCGCCGGCATCGGCTATCTCGTGGACGTGCGCATCACCGGCGACGATGGCGTGGCCCGGCCGCGCCTGTACGCGTACCGGATCGACGACGTCTCGTTCGTCCGGGGGGCGGACCGTCGCGTGCGCGTGCTCGGGGCGCGGCGCCTCGATCGCGCGCGCGTGGCCAAGCTCGGCCATACCACCGAGGAGCTCGACGATCCGATCGTGTTGCTCGATCAGGTCGACGCGAAGGTCGCCGAGCAGATCATGCCCGTGCTCGCCGGCTACGCGTTCCCCATCGGCGACGACGTCTGGTCCCATTCACCGCGCGGCCGCGCCATCACGATGAAGGCGGGCGCCGCGATCCGCCGCGAGCTGCGCTTTGCGCTCGGTACCGACCTCGCCGATCCCACGCCGCGCTGTCAGCGCTTGGTGGCCGAGTCCGTGCGCCATCACGAGGCGCAACACGGCCTCGATCGCGACCGCGAGCTCCGCATCCCCGGCGACGTGAGGACGTACGTGCGCGACGACGGCCACCTCGCCCGCCACACGAGTCACGAGATCTCCGGCTACCTCTCGCAGATCGCGAGCGACGCGTGGCTGCCGCAGCTCGTCCTGTGGAACCTCGCCCGCCACGCGTTTGGGCATCACGATCGCCCGATCGCGGAGACGTTCGCGGCCGTCATCATCATCGAGCGGCTGGCGCGCCACTTCGATCTCCCCGCTCCCCTCCCGGGAATCCTGATGGCGCGCGGGATGGTCGATCGCGATCGCCTGGCCGCCGTCATCGCTCCGCTCGCCGATGTGCCGACGCTCGAGCTACGGGCTGCCGCCGCCGCGGTCTGGGGCGAGCTGTTCGGCGACAAGCTGCCGAGGCTCGTCGACGAGCTGCCCGCCGACTGAACGGAGCTACTTCTTCTTCGTCACGGCCGGCTTCGCGACGCCGGTCTTCTTCGCCCGCTTCTTCGGCTTGAGGGCTTCCTCGGCCGCGGCGGTCGCCTCCTCGGCGTCCGTCTTCTTGATCTGCTGGAGGCGACGGATCGCGCGGAGGCGGAGCTGGCGATCGAGCTTCGGCTTGAAGGTGGCCGCCGCCGGGGACACGTCGACGAACGTCCCGTCACGGACGTTCGCGTCCTCCTTCAGCAGCACCGCGCGCACCTGATCCGGCGAGGACAGCGAGCGGAGGCGCGCCATCGTCGCCGGGTTGCGGAGCGAGCGAGCGAGGCGGCCGAGGATCGGGAGGTGAAGCCGATCGTACTTGAGGCCGAGGAGGAAGAAGAGATAGGTCGGGTTGCCGTCGGGCGCACCGAAGGTGATGCCTTCCCAGGAGCGCCCCACGATCACGAAGGGGCGACCGATCTTGCCCTTGTCCTTGGCGCGCGTGTGCAGGAAGGCCACGCCACCATCCATCGCCGTCGAGGACAGGGACTCGCGCTCGACGACGGCCCCGACGAACCAGGGCTTGTCCATGAGCCAGCCGTTGGTGAACGCGCGGGCCGCGAGCTCTTCGATCACACCGACTGGTGTGCGCGCCCGCAGGTTCGGGATGATCGCCTGGTCGGGGAGTAGATCCTCGAGCGGCAGCTTCATGCCGTCGGGGACATCCTCGAAGGATTCCTCCTCGCCGACGAGCTGTTCCT
>JALHPV010000519.1 GCA_022842285.1 Kofleriaceae bacterium | reverse complement strand
CGCGCGGCTCGCCGCGGACCAGCTCGCACTCGTCGCGGCGCTCGAGCGCGAGGCGGGCGTCGGGCGCGTGGCCGTCGGCGATGCGCTCCCGCGCATGGAGCACCGCTCCGCGCCCTACGTGCTCGACGGTGCGGACGCCGGGACCCGGCGTCGCTGGACGCGAGTGGCACGCGTCGACGCGGACTTCTTCGATGCGCTCGGCACCCCGATCCTCCACGGGCGAGACTTCGAGCGCACCGACGACGCCGACGGATCGCGCGTCGCCATCGTGAACACGGCATTCGTCGCGCAGGTCCTCGCGGGCGACGACCCGCTCGGGCGGCGGGTGCGCTTCCCCTCGCGCGACGCGGCGGGCAAGGAGGCCTGGTACGAGATCGTCGGCGTCGTCGGACCTCTCGGCGTGAACGTCGTGAACGCCGAACGCGGCGAGGCGGTCTACCTGCCGACGGCGCCGGGCGCGATGAATCCGATGCAGCTGGCCGTGCACACCATGCTGCCGCCGGCCAGCCTGACCGGCCGCGTGCGCGAACTGGTCGCCGTGGTGGATGCCGATCTCGTCGTGACCAGGACATCGGTCCTCGGCGACGTGCGACAGGGCGACTGGTACCTCGTGATGGGGTTCGCCGCGGGGCTCGTCGCGCTGGCCGCGGTGCTCGTCGCGCTGGCGACCTCCGGTCTCTACGCGATGCTCTCGCTCTCCGTCTCGGAGCGCACGCGCGAGATCGGCGTTCGGGCGGCGCTTGGCGCGCCGCGGGCGAAGCTGCTGCTCACGATCCTCAGGCGACCGCTCGTGCAGATCGCGCTCGGCGCGATGATCGGGCTCCCGATCGCCGCGCGATTCCTGTTCGAGCTGACCACGGCGACGGAGCGCGGCGGGTCTGCGTCGCGCGCGATGGTGGGCGCGCTCGGGCTCTCGGTGGCGATCGTGCTGCTCGTCGGGCTGAGTGCCTGCCTCGTGCCCACGCGGCGCGTCCTCGCGATCGACGCGAGCGAGGCGATGCGCGGCGAGTCCTGAGCGCCGGCTCGGGTGCGTGGCAGCGATCAGCCCTGCCGCCTCCCGTGCATCATCTCGCGCAGTGGAGGCTGCTTGCGCGCTGCGGGCGCGAGTGATGCGGGCGCGGCTGGCGGGGTAGCAGGGATGACCGACCGCCACGAGGAGAACATGGGGACGAACCGTTCGTCACACGCGCTGCGGCGCGCACGCTCCACATCATCCGGGATCGCCCGCATCGCGACCGCCTGCATCCTCGCCGCGCTGCTGCCGGTCACCGGTGCCGGCGCGCAGGCCTTCGAACTCGCCGTCGGCCCCGCGCTGCGCCAGTTCGATCTGCCGCCGTACCACGGAGGCTCTGCGGCGTGGGATGCGATGGCGGTCCGCGCGACCTGGACCGGCCGCATCAGCCCGCGCGCGCGCCTCATGCTCGGTGCCGGCGCGCTCGGAGGGCCGTCGATCGTCGAGGAGTACGCCGTCCCCAGCTTTGCGCCATGCCTGCCCGAGTCGCAGTGCCCTCCCCCCATCCGGCGCACCGTGCTCAGCGGCTCGCTCGTGCATGCCCAGCTCGGGCTCGGCTTCGAGGAGGGGTGGTTCGCGCTGAGCGGCGGCGCGCTCGTCGCCCATTCGGCGCGTGGGGACGAGCGGACGGGCGTCGGCTCCTACGCGGACCTCCGGCTACGGCCGTTCGCGCGCGCCCGGGCCGTCAGCGTCGGCGTGTTCGCGTCGCGCGTGTCGCCGTCGCCGAGCGGACAGCGCGGCGTGGTGATGCCGAGTCTCGGCATCCGGTTCTAGGAACGCGCGGGGCGATGACGGTCAGCGCCCCGCGAGTCCCTCGGTCAGTTCGATGCGCGTTCCCGCCGGATCGACGAGGAACGCGACCTTCAGCCCGATGCCTGGCACGTCGCGGAAGGGGCTCTCGAAGGTGACGCCGTTGGCCGCGAGCCTCTTGCAGAATGCCTCGAGGTCCTTCACCTCGAAGCCGATGTGATCGAGTGAGCGGCCCTTCGTCGCGGCCTGCGCCGCGTCCGTCTTGCGGAAGCTGAACGACATCCCCGGCACGCCCATGGCGTTGGCATTCGTGGCCGTGGGTGTCGCCGCGCCGAAGTGCTTCGCGTACCAGGCACGAAGCCCGTCGACGTCGGCGGTGTAGAAGTGGGCGTGGAAGTGCTCGATGGGAGCGGCCAGGTTCGGCGCCGGGTAGAACTCGATCTTCAGGTCGTCAGGGAACGTCGCGACGATCTCGAGGGAATCATCACGCGTGAGCGGGATGCCGGCGGCCTTGAGCCTCGCACTGGTGCCCGCCAGGTCCTTGACCCGGAACGCGAAGTGGTCGAGCGTGGAACCCACCGAACCCGCGACGGGCTCCGCCTTGCTCAGGATGAGGAAGATGCCGGGCAGCTTGAGGAGCTCGAGCGAACCGCTGTTGACGACCTGCGCGCCGAAGACCTCGACCCAGATCCTCTTGTGGGCCGCCGGGTCCCGCACCGTGAGGTGCATGTGCCCAGCGGAGACGCCCGCCGCATTGGGAGCGGGGAGCTGCGCCCGGATCGGCTCGGCCGCCATCAGGGAGGCGATCAGGAGGAACAGGGTACGGCTCGTCCGGCGGCGCATCGCGAACTCCTGTCGCGCATGGTGATCCACGAGGGTGCGGGAACGAGTTGAACGTACCCGTCGGCGACGCCCATCGCCAGAAACGCTCTTCGACCGTCGCGTCCGGAGGGACTCCACGAGCCGCCCAAAGGCGCTTGTCCCGACCGATCGGCGTGCAAGGGGTGATGCTCGTCATGCGGGTCCTGCTCAGCGCGCTCGGATCCACCGCGCCATCTCCCGCAGCGACGGCTCCTTCCCGTACATGAGCATCGCCACGCCGAAGATCCTCCCCGCCATGAGCCGGCACGCCCACGCCGCGGCCGCGAGCAGCACGAGCGCGAGCGGCACTTCCCACCACGCCACCGACGTCAGCACCAGCCGCAGCGGCATCACCGCCATCGACGTGAG
>JALHPV010000518.1 GCA_022842285.1 Kofleriaceae bacterium | reverse complement strand
GGCGGTAAAATTCTGCGGCACGAGCACGAGCACGAGCACGTGCACGTGCACGAGCACGAGCACCGCCGGCACGAGACACCACGGCACAGCTCTGCCATGGTACGCGCGTGCTGGATCAGATCGCGCGAGGGATCGAGAGCTTGGTGGACGCAGGTCGGGTGCCGGAGCCGCTGTTGCGCGCGGGCATCCGGGCCGTGTGTGCGCAGCGACTACGCGCCGAGCGCCGGGGCGTCGAGGCCGAGGCCGCTCGGCACCAGGCGCTCGTCGAGGAGCTGCGCGGTAGCGCCGTCGCCATCGCCACCGACGCCGCCAATGCCCAGCACTACGAGGTTCCGCCCGAGCTGTTCGAGCGTGTCCTCGGTCCTCACCTCAAGTATTCGAGCTGTTACTGGCCCGACGGCGTCACCGACCTCGGGGCGGCGGAGGCCGCCATGCTCGAGCTCTCGGCCACCCGCGCCGATGTCGCCGATGGCCACGCGATCCTCGATCTCGGCTGCGGCTGGGGCAGCTTCTCGCTGTGGGCGGCCGCCCGCTTCCCGAAGAGCCGCATCACCGCCGTCTCGAACTCCGCTCCGCAGCGCGCCTTCATCGAAGCGCGGGCCGCGGCCCGGGGCCTCACCAACCTGCACGTGATCACGGCCGACGTGCGCACCCTCGAGCTCCCGCCGGCGACCTTCGATCGCGTCGTCTCGATCGAGATGTTCGAGCACATGCGCAACTACGAGGTGCTGCTCGCGCGGATCGCCCGCTGGCTCAAACCAGGTGGCGCGCTGTTCGTCCACGTGTTCGCCCACACCCGCTTCGCGTACCCCTACGAAGATGCGGGCCCGTCCGACTGGATGGCGCGCGAGTTCTTCACCGGCGGCATCATGCCGTCCGCGCACCTCCTGCCCTGCTTCCAGCGGGACCTCGTCCTCGCCAGTGCCTGGCAGCTCTCGGGGCTGCACTATGCGCGCACCGCCGAGGCCTGGCACACGAATCTAGAAACTGCGCGCGCTGAGGTCATGCAGGTACTCGCACGGACGTACGGAGCTGCCGCCGCACCCGCCCGTTACCAGCGCTGGCGCGTGTTCTTCTTGGCGTGCGCGGAGCTGTTCGGATATGCCGGCGGCGAGGAGTGGATCGTCGCGCACTATCGCTTCGTTACGCGCTGAGGCGCGCGCCGCCAGGCCAGCGTTGGTCGCGAGTTGAAGCTCGCGAGCCCACGGTGTCAGTCGCCACCGGAAACCACGCGATCGAGCGCGATGCGCGCGCCCGCCGTGAAGGAAACGAAGTTGGCCCAGTTGTCGATCTGCTGGGATTCGACCTCCGCACCGCCTCCGAGCAGCCGAGCCACGAGCACGAGCTCGACCCCGCGCCCCACCGGATAGCCGGTCGTCAGTCCCAGGTCGTAGATGCCGCCGCTGACGCCATCGATGAGGCCGAACGTCGACAGCGCGTCGGCCTCCAACAACGCCCACGGCCCGCGACGGGGCACGATCCAGAGTCGCGCCTTCGCGGCGAAGACGGGGCCGATATCCGACTGGTTCGCGTACGCAGATCCATCGCTCGCGGTGAATGCCACATCCGCGTTCCGGATCTGCAGCGAACCACCGAGCTCGAAGCGAACCAGCGAGTCCCTCGCCCCGTCCGCGCCGCCGATGATGCGATACAGGTACGAGGCTCGGTACCCGTCGAAGAGGTAGCGATGATCGACAACGGAGCCCGCAGCGAACCGGCGATCACGGAACTGGAGGTCGCGCTCGAGCGTGACCGTGGTTGTGAGCTCGAGCGGCGCGTAGAGCAAGATCGCCGTATGCCGCCCGCGCTCGAGCTCCAGGCTCGCTCGCGAGACCCGCGCGAGATTCGCTTGCTGCCCGACGTCGTCGGCATCGTACGCTGTCCCGTCCGCGCCATAGCGGCCGTCATTCTGAGCGACATACGCGAAGCCCGTCTCGAGAACGAACGTCGGCTGCAGCCACGCCCCCCGTTCGGCTTCCGCCCGGATCGAGGCAGGGGCGAGCACCAGCAAGGCCACGAGCAGGCGAGGAACGCGCATAGGGTTGGCTACCACGGCATGGGGGGCGGCGCCGTTCGGTGCCAAGCTGGGTGGGACGCTCGGCATGGGAGCCTTCTCGATTCCCGGCGCAGCGGTGGGTGCACTCGCCGGCGCTGGAATAGGCGCAGTCGCGGCGGGCGTGCAGACCTGGGCCATGCAGCGCTGGATGCCCTGACCCGGCGCCGGCGAGCTCAGCTCTTCGACGTAAGCAGCTCGGCGAACGCCTTGGCGCTCGCCGGACGAGCCGCGGGGTCCTTCGCCAGCGCGGCGAGGATGGCGACCTCCAGGGCCTCGGGCAGGTCCTTGCGGATCTGACGAGGAGGGGTCGGCGTCTCGGAGAGATGCGCGAAGCCGATCGCGATCGCGTTGTCGCCGGAGAACGGCGGCCGGCCGCACGCGAGGTGATATGCGAGCGCGCCGAGCGAGTAGATGTCGGTGCGCGCGTCGACGGGCTTGCCGCGCACCTGCTCGGGCGCCATGTAGTGCGGCGTGCCGAGAATCGCACCGGTCGCGGTGAGGCCGTCGCCCGCCCCCGCCGTCGCGAGGCCGAAGTCGATGAGCTTCACCGCTCCGCGCTCGCCGACGAGAACATTGCTCGGCTTGAGATCGCGATGCACGACGCCCGCGTCGTGGGCCGCGGTGAGGCCCGTCGTAATTTGCTCGAGGATGTCGTGCACCTGCGCGACGGGCACGAGCCCGCGCTGCGCGATGACCTCGCTGAGCGTGCGACCGGCGAAGTACTCCATCGAGAGGTAGAGCAGGCCCGGCCGGGCCTCGCCGAGATCATGGATGCGAATCACCGCCGGCGACGACACCTTGCGAGCGGCCGCGGCCTCGCGCCGGAAGCGCGCGATCATCGCCGTCTCGTCGGCGGCGAAGGCGCTCGAGATGACCTTCAGGGCGACGAGCTCCCCGAGCACCTCATCGTCGGCGAGATACACCGCGCCCATGCCGCCCTTCCCGAGCAGGCGCTGCACCC
>JALHPV010000517.1 GCA_022842285.1 Kofleriaceae bacterium | reverse complement strand
CCGGTGCCAGTGCGATGCACGGCGCGCGCGGGGCCGATGGAGGATCGAGCGGCGCGCACGGCGGACGGGGCGGCGATGCGGGGCCCGCGCAGCCCGGTGCGCACGCGGGGACGATTCGCGTCGAGCTCGCCGAGGCCGATGGGGTGGTGACCGTGAAGGGGCGGGCGAATGATCGCGAGGTTCGCGAGACGCTCGTGGCGATCGAGCAGGGCTACGTGGAGCTGCGGGCGCGCGGCGGCGATGGCGGTCACGGCGGCGTGGGCGGGCGCGGCGGCGATGGCGCGCGCGGTCACGATGGGCGCGATGCCACGCGCTTTTCCAACGGCACTGACGGTGGCGATGGTGGCCACGGTGGGGACGGCGGCCACGGCACGAACGGCGAGCGGGGTGGCGATGGTGGCTCTGTCGTCATCGCAGTTCGCGACGAGGACACGCCGCTCCTGATGCTCCTCGCGCACGACATCAACGGCGGCACCGGAGGCAAGGTCGGGGCGCACGGGGCGGGCGGGTCCGGCGGGGCGGGCGGGTCCGGCGGCAGCTCGTACAGCTGGACCACGACGTCCACCTATCGCGACTCGAACGGCAACACGCAGACGCGAACGCACTACCACAGCAACTCCGGGGGCAGCAGCGGCAGCTCGGGCAGCAGCGGGCGCGCCGGAAGCGGGCGTATCGTGGCCGGGGCCCGCGGGACGGATGGCACGTTCTCGATCCAGGTGACGACGGCTACGGGGGTCGAGTCGTATCCGTCGCGCTACGATCTGCGCCTCGTCGGGTTCGAGCACGACAGCATGAACCAGGACGCGGTGTACGAGCCGAACGAGCTCGTGCGCGTGTTCCAGCTCGACGTCGAGAATGTGGGCGGCATGCCGACGCCGGCCCACGACGCCCTCGATCTGACGCTGATCGCCGGCGGCTGGGTGCGTCCGGAACCCGGACAGCTGCAATGCCCGCCCGGCCTCGTGCCCGGGACGCGCACCCGGATCGCGGGCGAGCTGGTGTTCCGCATCAAGGACTGGGACCCCACCGAGAGCGCGAACCCACTCGAGGTCGAGGAGTCGATCCTGCACCGCGCGATGCTGCCGTCGGTCGGGCGGTCCTTCGAGCAGTACCAGCAGGACTCCCTCGACGCCGGACGCTTCGTCATTCGCTTCCCCGTGCGCAACTCGGCGCCGGCCAGCCTGCGGTCGCTCGGTCCGGGCGAGGCCACGCGCGTGAAGTTCACGGTCACGAACCAGTCGCGCTTCGCGCTCGGGGCGAGCTCCGACAGTCAGCGCGTGTTGCGCGTACGCGTGACGACGCTCCCCGATAGCGAGCTCGGCGACGAGCACGTCGCGTTCTCGAACGCCGTGCCGAGCGAGGGCTGGATCCGCGAGGTGCCGCGCCTCGACGCCGGCGAGGCGATGGACTTCGAGCTGACGCTCACGGTGAAGGAGGGTGCCCCCGAGTATCGCCGCTTCGCCGCCCGCGTCTCGCTGGAGCTTGGCCGCCTCGAGGCTCCCGCCTCGGCCCGCGCGATCCAGTACCGCGACATCGACGTTCGCGTGGCCCGGCCGTTCACGGCGACGGAGGCCGACCTGTTGCTTGTCGTGAACCACCGCACGACCCGTGAGGAGCTCGACGCATGGGAGTCGCTCGCCGAGAAGCTGGCCTTCCGGCTCGCGGTCTGGGATCTCACGCGTGAAGGCCACTTCGACCTCGATGCCGTCGTCGCGCACGGCTCCTTGCTCGAGCTGTTGTCCGGCAAGTCAGTCGTGGTGCTCGATAACGAGATCGACGGCCCCGATGGTCCGATGCACCCCCATGCGTTCGTGAGCAGCGAGCAAGCCACGCGGGCCGCCGACGCCGGGATCGATATCGCATTCGTGGGCAAGGGGCCCGACATGCGCTCGTTCATGGTCCCGGCGGGCGCGGGCACGCTCGCCCTGGTGAAGCGCGACGCCGACGACGTGGGCGCCCTCGTCGAGGCCGCTGCCACGGAGAAGCGCAGTAGCCTCGCTGTTCATCGCCGCTACTGGCTGCGCTGGTGGGCGAAGCCAGAGGAGACCTGGCTCGAGAAGCAGGCGGTGTCCGTCAGCAACGAGCTCGCGGGGGCTCATCCGATGGCCCGCCACGTGGTGGTGCATCGCTTCGCCCCCGAGGTCGTGTCCCGCTTCCTGTGGATCAAGAAGTGGCGCGTCGGTCACGTCGAGACGATTCGTACGCTCGATGCCGCGCGCGGCTCGGTGCTGACGCTCGCGACACCCGATGCGCGCGTGCACGAACCGACCTTCGTCCTCGGACCTGAATCGGCGACGGCGTTGCTCGTCACCTTCGGCGCCGACGAGAAACTCGAGCGCCTGCGGCGCCTGTCGACCACGCCCGATGTCGAGGTGGCCGAGCTCGACCGCCTCGTGGATCTCCTCCTCCTCGACGTCGCCAACGAGATCTCCTGTGCCTGCGCCCCCGGCTGGAAGCGCGGCGCGGACCGCGCTGACCTCGTGGCTTCGCTACCGACGGTGGCGGCCCTCGCGAAGGCGGAGCTGACCGCGTCGTATGACTCCGTCGGCGGCGGGGCGGTGCTGCGCCTCGCTGGCCGTGCGCGCTTCCTCGCCGGGTCGCAGGTCTCGATGTGGGAGCTCCTCGGGCCGTGGCGCTGGTCGCGTCGGGCGCCGACGATCGTCAGCATCGTCGAGGATGCGACCGCGCAGTTGCTGGCGCGCGCGTTCACCGGCGTCGACCCCGACTCGATCGAGCGCGACGTGACGCAGATCGCTCGCGACGCCGAGACCGAAGCCAAGCTGGCCGCACGCCGCGAGCTGTGCTCGCCCGAGGCCTGGACGCTGGCCCGGTTTCGCGCACCTCTCGCGACGGCCGCGATCACCAGCGACACCGAGCTCATCGCCACGCCGGCCGAGCGGGTCATCACGGGAGCCGAGTACGACGCACTCTCGCACGCTGCGGCGACGACAGCGGCCGTGCGCGAGAAGCTCGTCGCGAGCAATGCCGCCGCGCAGCGCGACCTGAAGCTCTGATCACTTCGTCGCGTA
>JALHPV010000516.1 GCA_022842285.1 Kofleriaceae bacterium | reverse complement strand
GCCGGGGGCGCCACGCACGATGTCGTAGGCGACCAGCCGCGCGACGAGCGAGGCGAGCGCCTCGGGCGAGTCGGAGTGGATGCGCGTCGCGAGCTCACCGAGCGCGAGCTCACCGGTGCCGAGCGCGGCGATCACCGCCTCGCCCCGCGCGCGGGCACGCTCCGCGCGGAGCTCCGGGACGAGGGGCAGTGCGCTCGTGGTCGCCGCGGAGAGTCGCGTCGACGAGACGAAGACCTGCGAGGCGAGTGTGGCCACCACGACGTCTGGATCCACGAGGGCCGGCTGCACGACCACCGTCGCCGGGGCCGTGGCGGACGCCGCCGCGTCCTCGAAGATCTCGAGCCGGTGCGCAGCCACACGCGCGAGGCCGTGCGCCATCCTCACGTGTGCCCGCGCGGCCCGACCGAGACGAGCGCGACCTGCAGGGTCCCCCGCCAGCGCGGCGATGGTGTCCGCGAGGGCGGTCGCGTCGACATGGACGTGATCGGTAAGCTCGCGGGCGAGCGCCGCCTCGGGGCGACCGATCGCTGTCTCGCTCCACGCCACCGGGACCGGCGTGCGCGTCGCGGGGACGAGGACACCGTCGCGGCCATCGTTCACGAGCCCCGCCGCCTCGGTGCCCGTGGCCGCCAGGACCACCCGCTCCTGCGCCATCGCGACGAGCACCTCCCGCGAGGAGCTGTCGCCGAACGCGAGGACGAGGTCGGAAGCACCGAGGATCGCGGCCCGCGACAAGCCCGCGTTCCCGACCACGACGCGATCCGCGAGCCCCGCGGTGCGAACGGCGGATCGCACGGCCTCGAGCGTCAAGCGATCGCTGCCGCCCGCGAGCCACAACACGGCCCTGGGCGCACGCGCCACCACCCCGTGCCAGGCAGCGAGCCGGGGGCCGATCCCGGGACGATCGAGCGGCGCAGCGTCCACGACCACGACGTCGTCCGGCGTGAGGCCCACGACGCTCCGGGCGGCCGGGTCGCGCCGGTAGGCATCAACATCGATGCCCGCGGGAGCGACCACGAGGTCCGGCGGGGACTGACCGGTCCAGCGCGCCCACGCAGCGGCGACGAAGGCGCGCGCGCCGGCCGAGGGCACGATGAAGACATCGGTCGGGCGTACGAGGTTCGTCCGCGCGGCGGCGAAGAGCTGCATCCACACGCGCGGCGAAGGAGCGAGCTCGAGCTCGCACACCACCGGCGTCGCGTGGCCGCGTCCACGCAGGGCGTGCGGGATCGTCCGTGCGAGCTGCCCGTGGGCGGCGTAGATGACGTGATACGGACGCGGATCTCCGACGAGCTCGCGCGCCTCGCGGCGCTGCACCACGTCGCCGGGTGGCACCGTTGTCCACGACGGGAGCCCCGGGACCTCGTCCACCACGGCGTCGATCCGCTCGTAGCGCTCGAGGCTCGCGAGCGCGCTCGTGAGGTCGTAGGCCTCGGGGACCCGCTCATCGAAGCCGCCGATCACGGCGAGCCGATCACGCGGTGGCCGGGCCGGTCGGCGCACGAGCGTGCGGCTGCGGCGTGGCACCGGTATCCCCTGCACGCTGGCGAGGAGCCCCTCGAACGCGAGCGTCGAGGCGCGCTCTCCGACGTCGTACCGGATCCGATACGCGTACCGCTCGTCCTCGAGGACGGCCACGCGATGCGAGCGAAGGTCTCCTCGCACGGTCTCGGTCTCCACGTTCCACCACGCGCCCATGAGCCCGGTATGGGTGTGCACCGCGTGCTCCGCTCCGACGGTGATCGTGGCAACAGCTCCGAGCTGGTCGTCGAGGGTCGAGTCGATCAGTGCCGAGATCGTCGGGCCCCGCGGCACCGCCGGATACACCTCGATGGCCGCGGGATCCTGCGGATGCGCCCCGGGGACGAGGCGCGCGGTCATGCCGTGTGGGATCGCCTGCCAGCCGTCGGGGACGCGGTATTCGTAGCGGCGCTGCCGGACACCGAGGCCGAGGGTCACCTGCTCGAGGGTGTCGCGGGCGACCGTCTCCAGCTCCTCGAAGTACTCGGGCATCACGGTGATCGCATCGAGCACCGCGGTCACGTGCTCGGTGGCCACCAGACCGAGCACGCGTCGTGCGGCGGCGCCGTGCAGCCGGCCCTCGATTCGCACGACCGCCGCATGCTCTCCCTCGTCGGTGATGACCCGCGATGGCGATCCGATCGCCGTCGTCTCGAACCCCGCGACCGGAGCCGGTCGCTGCGCCGCGACGCTCCGCGCCGTCCGGATCGGCCCCCGCTCCTCGCGGTACCAGATCTCGCCGACGGGGCGATCGCGCGGCGAGCGCAGCAAGATGAGATCGTGCCTCACCAGGCGCATCCAGTCGCGCGGCGTGGGGATCACGCCGGCGACGTTAGCACTGGAACAGCCAGCTTCCGTCCTCGAAGACCCGGTGCGGTGCGCCTAGTACGTCATCGATCGCGCGCATGACGGCACCGCGATCGATGAGCGGTGAATAGTCGTGCCCCGCAAGCCAGCGTCCCGCGCGAACCTTCGGCCGCCACGCGGCGATGTCCGCGCGCACGCTCGCCTCGTCGTGCGCACCATCGATGTACACGAGATCGAGAGAGCCGTCGGCGAGCTCCTCCGCCGCATCGAGGCTCGGCTTGCGAAGGATCTCGAGATTCCCGTACCCCGCCGTCCTCGTCACGAACTGCTGATAGATCGCATCGAGCCCCTGCCATGGATCGACCGCGGTCACATGCGCGGCGAACAGCAAGATCGCCTCGGTGGAGACGCCGCGGAAGCAGCCGACCTCGACGACGGAGCCGAGCTCGCCACAGGACTCGAGGAGATTCACGAGCCCGAAAACGCTATCGAGCCGACGACCGGCAGCACCAAGCTGCATACCGGTTCGCGGCTCGAGGACCAACTCGGCGAGCCGAAGCTCGCGCGGCGTCGGTGCCCGCACGAGGGCGGATTACTTCTTGGCCGGGGTGGGCTCGGCGAGGATCTTCGTGACGACGCCGGCGCCGACGGTCTTGCCACCCTCGCGAATCGCGAAGCGGAGGCCCTCCTCGCACGCGATGGGCGTGACGAGCTGGACGTC
>JALHPV010000515.1 GCA_022842285.1 Kofleriaceae bacterium | reverse complement strand
GCCGAACGCGCCGCCCGCCTACCAGCCCGCGCCCCCCGCGGCCCCGGGGCCCGATACGCCCCTCCCCGCGGAGCCGCCGGTCATTCGGGAGCGGTACGGACTCCTGACCAGTGCGATCGACCTGCTGGCGGTGATTCCACTCGTCGCGTGGACCTTCGAGCCCGCTGACTTCTACCTCGCGGTCCCGACGCTGCTCGCGGTTCCCCTCGTGCACGCTGCGAAGGGCCAGTCGGAGCACGCCGGCCTCAGCCTCCTGGGCCGCGCGGCGGTCCTCGGCGCGATCTATCTCGCGGCCGACGCCGACCGTGATGCCTGCGAGGGCGGCGACCTCTTCTGCTATCCGGGCCGCACGTCGCTCGCGATCACGGCGCTGCTCGTTCCGCTCATCACCATCGATGCGCTCTTCGCGCGCACCGAGCACCTCGACGACTCGTGGCTGCGCTTGCCCTCGCTCGGCGTGAGCACCACCGCCGAAGGCGGACGCGTCTTGACCCTCGGCGGCGCGTTCTAGCGTAGCGGTGTGGGTCGGCGGTTGGGTCTCGTCGGCCCACGCGTTAGTCTCGGCAGCATGGGTGAGGCTACTCGGGACGACGACGCGACGGCGCTGGCAGAACGGGTTCGACGCGGCGAGGTGCATCCGACAGAGCTCGTCGAGGAGGCGATCGCGCGGATCGAGCAGGTGAACCCCAAGCTCAACGCCGTGGTGCACCGCATGTACGATCAGGCGCGCTACGCCGCCAAGGGGCCGCTGCCCGAGGGGCCGTTCCGCGGCGTGCCGTTCGTCGTGAAGGACCTCGACGGCTGGCTGGCGAACGAGCCGTACACGCAGTCATGTCGGATGTCGAAGGACTTCGTGCCCACGCAGGACGCCGAGATCATCGCGCGTATGAAGCGCACCGGCGTCGTGATCGTCGGCAAGACGAACTGCTCGGAGCTGGGCATCCTCGGCGTCACGGAGTCGGAGCTGCGCGGACCCGCGCGCAATCCGTGGAACCTCGATCACACCCCGTGCGGGTCGAGCGGCGGCACGGCCGCGATCGTCGCCTCGCGCGCGGTCACGATGGGCCATGGTGGTGACGGCGGGGGCTCGATCCGCATTCCGTCGTCGGCGTGCGGCCTGTTCGGGCTGAAGCCGTCGCGCGGTCGCAACCCGCTCGGTCCGGCCACGAGCGAAGGGTGGGGTGGCTACGTGCAGCCCGGCGTGCTGACCCGCAGCGTGCGCGACTGCGCGGCCATGCTCGACGCCACGCAGGGCGTGGAGCCGGGCGCGCTGTACTCGGCGCCGCCGCGTGCGCGGCCGTACGTCGAGGAGCTCGCCCGCCCGCCGCGCAAGCTGAAGATCGCCTTCTCGACGGGCTCCCAGCTCGGCCGCGAGACGCACGCCGACGTGAAGGCGGCGGTGATCGACGCCGCGGCCCTGTGCGCGAGCCTCGGCCACGAGATCGTGGAGGCGTCGCTGCCGATCGATCGCGAGGCGCTCGTCACCGCGTACTTCACCCAGATCGCCGTCGGGGCCGCGAGCAGCATCGACGAGACTGCGCGCTGGGTCGGGCGCGAGCCGACGCCCTCCGAGTTCGAACCGACCACCTGGCTCCTCGGTACGATCGGCCGCAAGCTGACCGCGATGGAGCTCCACGCGTCTCGCGAGGCCTGTCACAAGGCGGCGCGCGACCTCGGCCGCTTCTTTGGCACCTACGATCTGTTCCTCGACGGGACGCTCGCCTATCCGCCGGCCAAGGTCGGCGAGCTCGCGCTGAAGCCGGCCGAGCGCATCGCCTTGAGGGCACTGCGGGTGGTGTCGCCGCGGCTCGTGCTCGACAAGCTCCTCTCGACGCTCGGTGCGAACGCGCTCGAGAAGACGCCGAACACGCAGGTCGCAAACCAGACCGGCGTGCCGGCGATGAGCGTGCCTCTGTTCTGGAACGCGGCGGGTCTCCCCATCGGCGTGCAGTTCACGGCCCCGTACGGCGACGAAGCCACGCTGTTCCAGCTCGCCGCGCAGCTCGAGAAGGCGCGCCCGTGGGCCAGCCGGCGCCCGCCTACTTCCTCGTGATCTCCCGGCCGACGGTGCGGTGCGCGTCCTTCACCGCCATCGGCAGGTCGCGCAGGCCCAGGTAGTCCGGACCGTCGAGGCCCGAGAAGTACACGTACCCGAGCATCCCGATCACCTCGGGGTGGGCCTGGGCGAACGCGTAGTGCTTCGTCACGAAGGTGCCGAGATCCTCGGGCTGGTAGCCGACCTTGCCGTAGATGTCCGCGTACTGCGCGTCGAAGATGAGCATCACGCGCTGCTCGGGCCGCGAGCGCCGCGCGAGCATGGTGTCGTAGTAGCCGCGGTACATCTGGTTCAGCCAGGAGAAGTCCGAGGTGGGCGTGTCGAGCGGGTCGATCGCCCCGTAGTAGTCCATGCCGACGATGTCGTACTCGACGGGCACTACGACATCGCCGACCGCCTGGTGCGCCTCGACGAGGAGCGTCGGCAGCTCGGGGACGTCCCGCTGCATCAAGGTGGCGACGGTCTGGAGCTCTGCCGCCGACACCCCGAGCCACGTCGGCTCCTCGGCGGGATAGATCGCGGCGACGTGCGCGGGCGTGAGTGATGCGCGATTCGTCGAGAGGAACGTCGCCCAGCGGGCCTCGTAGTCGGGCCGCAAGACGTAGCGCACGCCACTTCCGCCGAGCGGCGGCTCGGTGCTCTCCGTGAACAGCAGGAAGTGCAGGTCGAGGAGGGCCCCGACACCGGCATCGCGGTAAGCATCGAGCGTCGCGCGAATGTCCGCCGGCTCGAAGATGCACATGTGGCCCAGGTTCGTGAAGTCCGCCACCTCGGCGAGGTACTCGGTGCCACACGACACGCCCACGTAGCCGAAGAGCTCCACGTGCGAATCCGCGACCAGGCCATCCGGCGCGGCGTCGGCGGGCGCGGCGTCGGCAGGTGGTGCGTCCGGGGTGGCGGGATCATCTCCACCACCACAGGCGGCCGCGAGGACCGCTCCCATCAACCCTGGTGCACGCATCCCGGGCAGGATACCCCGGGATTCGATCCCGATCA
>JALHPV010000514.1 GCA_022842285.1 Kofleriaceae bacterium | reverse complement strand
GAGTGAACGGCTCTGGGGAGCCGCCTACGACGTTCTCGGGAAGCGGGCGCGCGTGGTCGCCATCGACCCCATCGGGTTCGGGACATCCATGCACAGTCCGGCGCTGGACCACCCGATCGATGCCGATGCGCACGTCGACGGCGTGCTCGCCGTGCTGCGCGAGCTCGGCCTGGATGCCCTGCCGGCCGTCGTGGTCGGCCACTCGATGGGGGCATCCCTCGCGCTGCGCGTCGCCGCCCGGCACGCCCCCGCACGCGCGGTGGTCGCCTTCGATGCCCCCCTCTACGACACGCATGAGGAGGCCGACCACCGCGTGCGGCACATGGGGTGGTTCGAGGCGCTGCTCGCGCAGGGGCCGCTCGCGGAGCGCGTGTGCCACTGGATGTGCGAGAACCGCGCCGTCGCCCAGGGTGTCGCCGTCGTCGTCAGCCCGCGCCTACCCGTGGCCGTCGCACGCGATGCCGTGCAGCACACGTGGCACGGCTACGTCACCGGGTTCGACGCGCTCGTGCGCGACCCGGCGTGGGCGGAGGCGCTTCGCGAGCTGGAGGCTCGGAGCGTCGTCGTGCGACTGGTCGACGGGATCGATGATCCGGTTCCGGTGCCGGGGAGGGCCCGCGAGCTCGCCCGCACCCACGCGAACATCGCGGCGATCAGCCTGCCAGGCGGCCACCGCCTCCCGCTGAGCGACCCGGTCGGGTGCGCCGCGGTCGTGCTCGCCGCACTCAGCGAATACGCGGCCACGCCATCGTGAGGCGTGAGAAGATACCCCCTGGAGGTACTCGTCATGGTGAGGCGCGTCGCGTATGTGCTGCTGATCGCAGCGCTCGCCGTCGTCGGCATCGCCATGAGCGCGCACGGTTCGACGCTGGCACCCCACACCACTGCATCGACGCCGCCCATGATCTCGAGCGTCGCGCACGCTCCGCACGCTGACGTCTCTTCGGCAGCGCCCCACGTCGATTCCGAAGGAAGCACCCTGGCGGAAGCGCTGTGCGCCGATTGCCAGGAGGACCACGCAGGCCTCGCCGTGGCCTGCGCCTTTCTCGCCCTGATCGTCGTTGTCGGCGTTCTGGTTCCCCTTCTCGCGATGCGATTCGGCGTCGCGGCGCCCGGGGTGTCGCTGCACGGTCACGCACCGCGCGGGATGGCCGAACCGCGTCCGCCGGATCTCGCAGAGCTCTGCATCAGTCGCCAGTGAATGAGCGGGGGGTGGCGGCATCGCCCGTCACCGTTGCGATCGAACATTCACTCACGACGAAAGTAGAAGAAGACATGAAGAAGACATTCCGCGTGCGCGCGATCACGACCAGCGCGCTCGCTCTCGTCACGGCGCTCGGCCTCGCCGCCTGTGCGCCGACGGCTGAACCCGCTGAGGGCTCCGGCGCCAACATGGCCGACGTCATGTTCGTGCAGATGATGATCCCGCACCACGAGGGTGCGATCGAGATGAGCGACATCCTGCTCGCCAAGTCCGGAATCGATCCTGACGTCGCGGAGCTGGCCGAGGAGATCAAGGCGGCGCAAGGTCCTGAGATCGAGCAGATGAAGGCATGGCTCGACGACTGGGGCATGCCGGAAATGAACGCCGATGGCGGCATGGACGGCATGGACCACGGCGGCATGGACGGCATGGGGGGGATGGACGGCATGACCGAGGACGACCTCGAGTCGCTCGAGGCCGCGAGCGGGCCGGAAGCGGAAGAGCTCTTTCTCGAGCTGATGATCGTGCACCACGAAGGCGCCATCGAGATGGCCGAGGATGTGCTCGACGATGGCGAACACCCCGAGGTGCGACAGCTGGCCGAGAACATCGTCTCGAGTCAGGCCGCGGAGATCGAGCGCATGCGCTCGATGCTCGACTCCTGATGCGGCGGACAGGTTCGGCGGCCGCTGGCGCGGTCGCCGCCCTCTCCGTCGTGCTCGCCGGGTGCTCAGCAACGACCTCAGAACCGCCGATCGTCGTTTCCCACCTGCACGCAGTCGATATCGACGATGAGAGCGGTGACATCTACCTCGCGACGCACGAAGGAATCCTTCGCGCGACGGCCGAATCGGGTGCCGACGATGTTCGCGTCGGCGGAGTCGGGTCGGTCGAGCGCCTCGGAGCATGGCGGGGCGACGTGATGGGCATGGCGAGGCTCGACGACACCATTTACCTCTCCGGTCATCCCGCACCGGACACCGACGCGCCGATGAACATCGGCGTCTACACCACTGACAGGAGCGGGGCCGAGTTCGCTTCGCTCGCGCTCGAGGGCGACGCGGACTTCCACAGTATGGCCGTGATGGCCGCGGCTGACGGGAGTACCGCTCTCGCGGGGATCGACTCGGTCACCGGGCGCGTGGTGGTGAGTCGCGACGGCGGTGCGACGTGGAGTGCTGGCGCTGCGCTCGGAGCACGATCCGTGAGCTGGGATGCGGATGCCGAGCATCTGTTCGCCACGACAGAGCAAGGCCTCCAGGTCAGCATCGATGATGGAGCGACGTTCACTCTTGTCGACAGCGCCCCTGTGCTGCTCCTGATTTCGGCTCCACCGCCCAGTACCCCGACGGGTGGGTTGCTCATGGGGCTCGATCTCGATGGTCGGGTGCATCTGAGCGCCGACGGTGAGACCTGGACCCCTGCAGGGCTCGCTCCCCCCGGTACGGAAGCCATCGCGGTGGGTAGTCGGGGAACCCTCGTGGCCGCCGGACTCGACGGAGTTCACCGATCGGATGACCGGGGAGCCACCTGGTCGATCGTCGCCGAGTTCTGACGAGAGTGGGGGTGCGGAGTGACACCGCACCCCCACTGCACCTACTTCTCGCTGATGACCTCGCGGATGCGGCTCGGCCGCCAGGCGACGATGCGCAGGGCGGTCGCCGACACGAGGGCGATGACGCCCGCGATGACGAGCGGCTGGGCCACCGCCTCGGCGATGCGCGGCACGACGTAGACACTCGGGTCGTAGATGCCCGACGCTGGCGGCACGCTGAACGCGAACTCGGCGTAGACGGTGAGCGCGAAGCCGATGACGGTCGCGATCGCCCCGACGATCCACAGCGAGCGCAACCACGGGTTGCCCGCGACGATGAGCTCGAAGTGCCGCTCGT
>JALHPV010000513.1 GCA_022842285.1 Kofleriaceae bacterium | reverse complement strand
GCTCGCGCTCGCGCTCGCGCTCACGTACACGCTCGTGACGGGCGCGCAGATCGCGACTGTCCGCGCGCTCGTCGTGGTCGCGCTCGTCATCGGGGCCGCGATGCTCGATCGGCCGGTCGCCTTCGTCGACACCCTCGGGGTGGCGGCGATCGCGATCCTCGTGTGGCGACCGTCGCAAGTGGTGGACCCCGGGTTCCAGCTGTCGTTCACGGCGGCCCTCGCGCTGGCCCTCGCGTCCCCCCGCCCCGAGGCGGCCGCGAGTGCGCGCCCCGGGCGCATCGCGCGGGGCCTGCGGGCCGCGAGCAGTTGGATCCGGCGTGGTCTCGTCGCGTCCATCCACGTGACCCTCGCGACGGCGCCGATCACGGCCTTTCATTTTCACCAGCTGCAAGCGGGCGGGCTCGTCGGCAACCTCGTCCTCGGGCCGCTGCTCGAGCTCGTCGCCCTGCCCGTCGCGCTCGTCGGGATCATCGTCGACTGGAGCGTGCCGCTCGTGATCGCCACGCGGGTGGTCGAGGCCGTCGACACGATGGCCGGCTGGCTCGCCCAGGTCGCGCCCGTCGGCGAGGTCGCGCTCGTGAGTCCCGTCGCCGCGATCGTCGCGACGGGGGGCGTGCTCGTTCTGGTCGCGCGTGCACGCCGCACGAAGGTGGACGTGGCCCTCGTGGGCGTGCTCGTCGCCGCATGGGCCTTGGGTCGCGAGCCCCCGAGCGCCGCGCTCCGCGTGACGTTTCTCGACGTGGGCCAGGGTGACGCCGCGATCATCGAGACCCCTGGCGGCCAGGTATGGCTCGTCGACGCGGGCGGCACGCCCGGGGCCGCCGCGACCACCCACGCGACGACGATCCGGCGCACGCTCGCGGCGTACGGCCACGCGAAGATCGACGTCGCGATCGTCTCGCATCCACATCCCGACCACTACCTGGGACTACGCGGGCTCGGTGTGCCGATCGCCGAGCTGTGGCTCGCGGACGAGCGCGAGCGGCCCGGCGGCGGCGAGCTCGCCCAGATCGCGCGGCACCTCGAGCAGACCGGGACGCGCATCGTGCATCCGCCGCTCGGCCGCGCGCACGCGCACGAGGGGGTCGAGCTCGTGGTGCATGCGCCGCGGTTCGAGCTGGGCGACTCGGTGGTGGAGGCGACGGATCCGGTGCGCTCGGTAAACGACAACTCGCTCGTCGTCGAGGTGCGCTTCGCGGGGCGAAGCATCCTGTTCGCCGGGGATCTCGAGGCCGAGGGCGAGGCCGCCCTGCGGGACGTCGGTTCCGTCGATGTGGTGAAGGTGCCGCACCACGGCAGTCCGACGTCGTCGACGACCGGGTTCGTGGCGACCACGCGGCCGCGGCTGGCCGTGATCTCGTGCGGAGTCGCGAACGCATATGGCTTCCCCGCACCGGCCGTGGTGGCGCGCTGGGAGGCAGCCGGCGCGGAGGTGGTGCGCACGGATCGGCACGGCGCCATCACCGTCGGCATCACGCGCGACGGCGCGCTGTCCGTCGAGAAGTTTGTTTCCCGCGCCGTTCAGTGACATCGCCGACGCTTTGCGGTTCAATCGGCGCCGTGGTGACACCCGTGCGCGATCGCGAGGCGGTGGATCAAGCGATCGTTCGCGGCAGCGATGCCCTCAAGCAGGGGAAGCTCGACGAGGCCGTGCGCGCGTTCCGGCAGGCGCTCGAGCTGGACCCCGAGAACACGAAGGTCCTGGCGCTGCTGGGCCTGACGCTGTTCCGCGGCAACCAGTTCGCGGATGCGCGGCCCATCTACGAGCAGCTCGTCGAGCTGGCGTCGACCGATGCCTCGCACCGGCTGAACCTCGGCCTCGTCTATCTCAAGCTCGGCGAGGGCGATCTCGCGATTCATGCCCTCGAGGCGAGCCGCGCGCTCGATCCGAGCCAGGGTCGCGCCGTCAGCTATCTCGGGCTCGCATATGCGCGCGCCGGTCGCTATGCCGAGGCGTATCGGTCGTTCCTCATCGCGGGCCAGAACGAGCTCGCGAGCGAGATCGAAGCCAACCTCACCACCGCGGAGCGCGAGGGCATCCAGGCGCAGCTCGGCATGACGGCTCGCGCCGACGCGGCGGCTCCGCCGGCGGTCGAAGCCGCGGCGATGGCCCCCCTGCCATCGCGACCCAGCTCGCCGGGCATCGGCGCACGCGCACCCAAGCCGGTCGGCATCGGCGACGCGCAGCTCTCGTCACCGGAGATCACGATCGAGCGGGTGCCCGAGCCCGCCGCGCCGCCGCGCCTGACGGACTCGCAGATCTTTGTCCTGCCGAAGACCGAGTCGGCGGTGCCCGAGCAGCGGCCCGGCGATCTGTCGATGGTCTCGCTCGCGGTTGCGGCCGTCGAGCCGTCGCCGGTCACGGCGCCGCGCACGCCTGCCGGTGGCTTCGCGCCCCGTCCGCTGTCCGAGCTCGCGACCGACCAGCTCGTGCGACCCGACGAGGGCGACGATGCGTTCGAGCTCACCGCCGCGGGGGCCCTGGTCATCCGCGTGGTGGAGCGCGTGTTCGCACGCCTCGCCGGGATTCACGTCAGCGGGGGCGACCTCGCGTTCGAGCCCGCCACGCGCCGGTCGCGCGGTCATCAGACCGACGAGATGTTCGACTACGGCGGCGTGCCCCTCGCCGCGATCACGGGCAAGGGCTACCTCATCGCGTCACCGGGGAAGCACGTGTTCGCGGCCGTCGCGCTCGACGACGATATTCTCTACCTCCGCGAGGACCTCGTCTTTGCCTTCGAGGGAGCGCTGCGCTGGGAGAACGGCAACGTGCCCGGCCTGCGCGGCAAGTTACCCGTGGTGCAGTTCCGCGGGGACGGCGCTCTCGTCGTGCGCTCGCACGCGCCCCTGACACGCGTGAAGCTGCCGGCGCAAGGTGTGGTCTACGTCGACGCGGAACGCATCGCCGGCTGGATCGGGCGTGTGATCCCGCGAGCGGTCGTGCCGCCGAGCGGAGGCCCGATGGGCGCGATGTGCATCGAGTGCACGGGCGAAGGGATCGTGCTCGTCGAGCCCACGCCCGAACCCGACCTGCGCGCGGAGCTGAACGCGGCGATCGCGGCCGCCATCACGGCGGCGAGCGCTCCGACCGCCGCGTCCGCGAACCCCAGCGGGGCCCGTTCCGCACCGCCGCCGCCACCCGGC
>JALHPV010000512.1 GCA_022842285.1 Kofleriaceae bacterium | reverse complement strand
GAACAGCGCGGCCATCGCCTCGTCGAGTACGCGCGGCGGCGGCGACTTCGCGGCGAGCGCGTGGAAGGCATGGCCGAGCTCGTGAAGCGCCTCGAAGCGCGCGCGGGGGGTCGCGAAGGATCGGGGCACCACGACGATCACTTCGCGGCGCGGCTCGATGATGAAGGCCCGGGGGCGCGCGTCGGTGCGCAGGATGCCGATGGGGCGCGCCAGCGGCTCCTCGCGCGACAGGTAGGTGACGAGCGCTTCGAGCGTGGTGGCCGGCTCGCCGTCGGGCTCGTCCCAGCCCGCGACCTTCGGCGGAACGGCGTCGAGAGCGGGCAGCCGCGGATCGTAGTGCGGCTTCGCAGCCTCGGGGGTACCGGGGGTGGCGCGCACGCCGAGCCACACGTGCATCGTCTCGAGAAATGGCTGACCGACGATGCTGCGGCATGCGGCGTCGCGCGCGGAGGCCAGGGCGAGCAGGGCCGGCCACGTGCGATCGGAGACGGACCGCGCGCGCATCACCGACGGATCCGCCTCGATCAGCGACGGGCCGACCAGGCGCGCCAGCTCCCGCGCGCGCGCGAACATCGAGGTGTAGCCGAGGGCACGGCGCGCGACGGCGAGCGCTCGCATGTCCGTGATGCAGGGCGGTGGGGTCGGCGCGGGCTGTCCCGCGGCGTACGCGGCCGCGAACGCGCGCATGTGCGCCGGCAGCTCGGCGGCGATGGCGCCCTCGCTGCGCTCGAGTGCGAGCTCGGTATCGAACGCTGTCACGCGGGCGCGTGCGGCGGCACGATGCCCAGACGATCGAGCTCGGCCATCACGAGCTTCAGATCGGACCACGCTTCACGCTTCTTCGCCGGCTCGCGCAGGAGGTATGCCGGGTGGAACGTCGGCATCACACGGACGCCCGCGCGCTCGTGGAACTGACCACGGAGCGCGGAGATCGGGGCGTTCGTCCGGAGCAGGTAGTGCGCGGCGGGCTTACCGAGCGCGACGATGACGCGCGGGCTGATCGCGCGGATCTGGGCGTCCAGGAACGGCGAGCACGCGGCCACCTCGTCGGGCTCGGGGTTGCGATTGCCGGGCGGACGACTCTTCAGGACGTTCGCGATGTAGACGGAGTCGCGACGCCAGCCCATGGCCTCGATCATCTTGTCGAGGAGCTGCCCCGCGGGCCCGACGAAGGGCTCGCCGGCGAGGTCCTCCTTCTCGCCGGGCGCCTCGCCGACGAACATGAGCACGGCATCCTCGGCACCGACACCAAACACGAGGTTCGTCCGCGTCGTGTGGAGCTTGCAGCGCGTGCACGCGCCGAGCTCTGCGCGGATCGTCGCGAGCGTGAGCCGCGGGCGCGTGGTCGCCGGGTCGTCGACGAGCTCGGGCACCCCGCTGTCGATCTCGACCGCCAGTTCATTCGATGCCGCGGGCGCGGCGATCGGTGCAGGCGATCGCGCCGTCGGCCCCCCCGGCGCGGCCCAGGCCCCCTGCCCCGCGTGACGTTCCAGCTGTGCGCGCAGCTGCCGTGCGAGGTCCAGCAACTCGCTCGCGTCGGCCGTGCTATCCATCGCCCACCTCTATGCCATCACCGTGGCGCTGTACTCAAGGAGCGGTGATCGCGCTCGCGCTCCTGGTCGGGAGCGCGTGCCGCAAGGAGACGCCCGTCCCCGCCGGCGACATCGCCGCATCGCTCACCCTTCCGACCATCGACGACACCGACTTCGATCCCGGGTTCATGCGAGGCAAGCCGGCCATCGTGGTCTTCGCGAGCCCGACCTGCCCGCATTGCATCGCCGAGCTCCCGCTCGCCCAGAAGGCGGCGAACAGCGCCGACGCGAACATCGTGGCCGTGTTCGTCGCGGGCTCGAAGGAGAAGATCGCCAGCGCCGCCACCGCGGCGAAGTACAACGGGCACGTGCTCATCGACGACGGCACGCTGCGCAAGCGCTACGGCATCGAGGCCGTGCCCTACACCCTCGTGCTCGGTCCCGACGGCAAGGCCACGCGGGCCTTTCGCGGGGAACAGACAGAAGCCACGCTCCGCGCGGCTCTTGCCGACGTGCGCTGAGCCAGCCCGGCCAGGCTCAGCGCTCGGGCTCTTCGTCGCGCGGCGGGACGTACGACGAGTCGGCGCCCTCGGGGAACGAGAGATAGACGTAGTACATGCCGTCGGCCTCTGTGGCCGTGCGCATGGTCGCCTCGCGGGCGTCCTTGGGGTCCTTGAACCGCACGCGGACATCGATGCCGCCGCGCTTGCCCTTCGCCTTGCGCGCGACGATGCCCGACAGCGGGTTGTCGAAGAAGCGCGTGTCGATGTGCCGCCAGGAGCTCCGGCCGAGCCTGGAGAGGGAGAGATGGAGGACGAGCGTCGAGCCGTCGACGGTCTGCGTGAGCTCGAACGGTGCGGGGGACTGGAGGAAGACCTCGGCGCCGCCGTTGCGGGCCTCGAACCCCACCCAGGCGAGCGTGCCCTTGCGAGGCAGCTTCTTGTGCTTGGGACGCTCGGCCTTGCTGACCGTGCCGTCACTCGGGTTGACGCCGCCGTACTCGCCCTCGCGGTGCGGGGCCTGGGCGAGCGCGGGGCTGGCCAGGAAGAGAACGAGCAGCGCGCTCCGCAGCATCCCCTGATCGTACGGGGCGCCCCGCTCGACCGCAACTTACGCGGGCCGGGTCGCGGCGGGGTCGGTGGCCAGGATCGGGTCCACGGGGACGTCCCGGAGCCTGGCGCGCGCCTCCCCGACGAGAAACAGGGAGCCCGCCACCAGCACCGTTGCCGCGCCCGCGGCGGCGACCGTCAGGGCCGCCTCGAGATCGGGACTCCGCGTGACCGGCAGCGATGTCGCCGCCTCGATGATCGCGGCCAGCGCCGCCGGCTCGAGGGCGCGCTCCTGCTGGTAGCGCGTGGCGATGAAGCCCGCGACGGCCGGGGCGAGCGCGCGCACGATGCCGTCCACGTCCTTGTCCGCCGATACCGCGATCACGCAGAGTGGTCGGAGGCCCTGCTCCATCAGCGCGGCGGCCAGCGCGGCCGCGCCGTGCGGATTGTGCGCACCGTCGAGGATCACGTCGCCGATGCGCTCGAACCGACCGGGGTGAACGACCGACGCGAGCGCGGACGATACGATCGGCAGGCCCAGCGCGCGGACGGCCGCGATCGCCGCCGCGGCA
>JALHPV010000511.1 GCA_022842285.1 Kofleriaceae bacterium | reverse complement strand
GCGCACGCACGGTCACGAAGAGCGACAAGTGCGTCGCCTGCGGAGCGTCGTGTGCTCCCGCATTCAAGTTCTGCCCCGAGTGCGGCACGCCGCGGTCGCGCATCAGCAAGACGTTCGACATCCCGCCGATGCCGCCGCCGCTCGAGGCGCTGCCGCTCGCGTTCGTCGGGCGCAAGGCCGAGCTCGGCGTGCTGCTCGACCACATGAAGCGCCCCGCCGTCGCCGGGACGCCGTCGTCCGGTCTGCTCGTGATGGGCTTCGAGGGCTCGGGCCGGTCGGCGCTCTTGCGCGAGGCGTACGAGACGGTCGCCCAGGAGTCGCGCGTCATCTACCAGATCGGTCCGGACCCGAGCGGGCTCTCGGCGCCGTTCTATCCGATCCGCTCGCTGCTCGCGGCGGTGTTGCAGCTGCCGCCGGTGTCGAGCGAGGTCGAGCTGCGCGACTCCGTGCTCGCGATCGGTCTCAACGAGCGCGACATCCCCGGCATCGCCCAGCTCTTCGGTCACCCCACGTCGCTGCTCGAGCTCGAGCCGCCCGTGCGACGCCGCGAGATGGTGTGGTCCGCGCTGCGCGCCCTCGAGCGGGCGGCTGCGCAGGGACCGGTGACGGTGGTCTGCGAGGACATCGATCGGTTCGATCACCCGAGCCTCGAGATCCTGCGTCGCGCGACGGAGGCCAACGAACTCGCGTTGCCGCCCATCGTGATGACGGCGACGCAGTCGTTCGGCGCCCAGTGGCCATCATCGGTGGCGCGCCTCGAGATCGGTGCGCTCGAAGCCGAAGACCTCGGGGCGATCGCTCGGCAGCTCGAGACCGGCGGCGTGCGCGGCCTGCCCGCGGTGCAGCATCTCTTCGAGACGACCCGCGCCTATCCGGGGCACGTCGAGCACGTGGTGCGCTACATCCTCGAGGGCGGCAAGGCCGAAGACACGGCCATCTCGTTGCCCGACTTGATCGCGGCGCGCCTCTCGCTGCAGAAGCAGTCCACGCGGGATGTGCTGCAGGCCGCGGCGGTGCTCGGCAGCGAGCCGCAGCTCGATCTCCTGCGCTCGATGCTATCGAGCGAGCTCATCGAGACGGCGATGGCCGATGCGGAGCGTTCGGGTCTGCTCGGTCACGATCCGTCCGGCGAGCTGACGTTCGCGTCGCGCCTCGTGCGTGACATCGTCTACGACGCCACGCCCGCCGACGTGCGTCGCTCGCTGCATGCCGCCGCGGCGGTGGCCGTCGAGGCCATGTCGCCCGACGTGGCGCTGCTCGGTCATCACCACGACCTCGCCGGTCACGCGAAGGACTCGATTCCGCTCCTCCGCCGCGCCGGTGATCACGCGGCCGAGCAGCTCGATGACCACGGCGCCGGGCAGTTCTACTACCGCGCTCTCGTGGCCGTGCGTCAGGCCGTGCTCGCCGGCGATGATGATGGCTCCGCCGAGCGACAGTTCGTGCAGCTCTCCGTGCGGCTCGCGGACGTCCTGCGGACACGCGGCGAAACGGCCCTCGCCCGCGGCGTGCTTGCCGAGGCGCGCGACTGGTCCGGCGCGCCGATGCTGGTGTCGACGATCGATCGCGCAGGCGCGTCGATCGCGATGTCCGAGGGCGACGTCGAGGGCGCGATCGCGGCGCTGCGGCGCGGTGTCGGGCGCGCGATCTCGACGGGCGACATGAACCTCGTCTGCGACCTGTACCTGGATCTCTCGACGGCGCTCCTGCGCTCGGGTGATGCCGACGCGGCGCTGCGCGAGCTCGTCGAGTGCATCGACCTCGCGACCCTCGGGGAAGGCTTCACCGCCATCGACGGCCCCGAGCCCTTCTGGCGCGTACTGCGCGCCCAGGCGCAGATCGTCGACAACGCCGGCGATAGCTACAAGGCGCTGCGCGTCGCCGAGGCCGCCCTCTTCCACGCGCAGCGCGTGCGGTCTCGCCTCGGCGCGGCCCGCGTGCAGCAGCTCCTTGCCACGCTCTGCGAGAAGACCGGCCTCGGAGGCAAGGCCGAGCGCTATCGCCAGGCCGCCATCAACGAGATGCGCAACCTCGGTGATCGCCGCGCCACCGCTGAGCTGCTCCTCAACGACATGCCGGCGCGAGCCGCCGTCGTGGTGCCCCAGCGCCTGCAGGACGCGATGCAGCTCACCAAGGAGATCGGGTGGGCCGAGGGGCACGAGCGCGCCAAGCGCAAGAGCAACCCGCCCCCGAACGAGAGCGGGACGGGTGACGGTTCGTCAAGCACCGGCTGACGGGAACGTGAGCGACGCGAGAGACCGTCCGCGAAGTGGTCATGCAGCCTCGGCATGAAGTCGATCCGGGGTAGATTGCTTCCGTGGGCAGTATCCTTGTCGTCGAGCCTGATCCTGACATCAGCGCGGACTGGCTCACCGCCCTCGAGGCCGCCGGACACGCCGTCGTCACGGTGCCTGCGCTCCGCGACGCGTTGCCGTCCGTGAGCGAAGGCGGCATCGACGTCATCGTCATCGATGCGCACGCGACCGTCGGCATCATCGAGGCGGCCAAGAAGATCTCCGACCTCCCCGATGCCCCTCCGATCATCCTCGCGTCCGGCCTCATCGACGCACCCGTGATCTCCGCGCGTATCGGCGCGGCGCAGTTCCTGCCCACCCCCTGCGAGCCGGACGAGCTCGTTGCCGTCGTGAACCGCGTGCTCGGTCACGTGCGTCCCGTCCTCGTCGTCGAGGACGAGCCGACGGGGCCCGCGCGACTGCCCGCCTCCTCGCGCTAGCGCAATGGACGCCGAGGCACCGGTCCGCACCGTTCGCATCGAGATCGCGCCCCGGGCGATCTTCTACGTTCTCGGCGCGATCGCCGCCGTCTGGCTCGCTTTCAAGCTGACGCCGGTCCTCATCGTCATCACGGTGGCCCTCGTCATCGTCGGCACGATCGATCCGCTCGTCGCAATCCTCGAGAAGCGGGGCTTTCGCCGTGGACGAGCGCTCACGACCGTCTTCGTGATCCTGGCCACCGGCTTCGCTCTCCTGATGGTCCTCGCGATCCCGCCGCTCGTCACGCAGTTCGCTCAGGTGCTGCAGGACGCCCCCGGTCTCCGCGACGACCTCGTCGAGTGGCTCGAGCAGTACGCGTGGGCGCAGTCGCTCTCGAAGCAGCTCGCCAGCGCGGACATGGACTTCGCCAGCGGGGCGGGCACCATGCTCC
>JALHPV010000510.1 GCA_022842285.1 Kofleriaceae bacterium | reverse complement strand
TCCTCCGCATGATGGCGTTCCCCGACACCATCGGCGACACGAAGGTCGGCCAGCTCTCGGGCGGTGAGCGTAACCGCGTGCAGCTCGCGCGCTTGCTCCGGCGCGGCGGCAACCTCCTTGTCCTCGACGAGCCCACCAACGATCTGGATCTCCCCACGCTGGGCGCACTCGAGGATGCACTCGTCCACTATCCGGGCTGCGCCCTCATCGTGAGCCACGATCGCTGGTTCCTCGATCGCGTGGCGACGGCCATCCTCGCCTTCGAGGGCAACGGCCAGGTCACGCTCTACGAGGGGAGCTACGCCTTCTACGTCGAGCGGCGGGTGAAGGCGAGCTCGGCGGCGGCGGCCGCGAAGCAGAAAGAGAAGAAGGCCGCGGCTGGCTCCGCGAAGCCCGCTGTCGCCCGCAAGCTCACCTTCAAGGAGACACGCGAGCTCGAGTCGATGGAGGCCACCATCGCGGCCGCCGAGGCCAAGGTCGCCGAGCTCGAGGCCACCCTGTCCGATCCGGCGGTGTTCAAGGACCGCGCGTCGGATGTCACGAAGATCGTCGCGTCGCTCGATGCGGCCCGCGCCGAGGTCGAGCGGCTGTTCGCACGCTGGCAAGAGCTCGACGCCTTGCCCAAGTGACCCTCAGAACGGCGAGACCTTCATCGCCCGCTCGTGGTCCTCGACGAGCTTCGTGAGCTGCTCGACGAGGCGCACCTTCCGCGGCGCCTGATTGGTGCGCTCGAACGGATCCGATCGCAGATCGAACAGGAGCGGCTCGCCGGGCACGAGGATGAGCTTCCACTGGCCACGGACCGCCATGCGACTGCGTTCGAAGCGTCCATAGGCCGCGCCCTCGGTGGGCCTCGAGGCCGCGGTGCCGCGCACGACCTCGGCGAGCGAGCGCCCGTCGAGGTTGGGCGGAGGGATGAAGCCGGCGAGGGCGAGGAGCGTGGGCGCGATGTCGACGGCCGACACGGGCTCGGCGATCTGCTGGGCACGGAGCGTCGGGCCGCTGACGAGAACCGGGATGCGGACGTGCGAGTTGTAGAGGTCGTAGGAGTCGCCGACCTGATCGTGCTCGCCGAGGCCCATGCCGCTCGTGCCGGCGACGATGATGATCGGCGCCCGCGTGGGCGGCCGCGCCTGCCATCCGGCGATCACCTGGCGCACGCTCGCATCGACACCGACGAGGCGGGCGTTGTACTCGGCGCGGCGATCCACCGGCCCCATCGGCGCGCTGGCCGTCGGCGGCAGATCGAGGTGTACCCAGACGAACACCGGGGTCGTCGCACCGGCCTGGTCGCGCGCCAGCACCCAGTCGCGCGCCGCGTCGGCGAGGCGAGCCCCGTCGCGTTCGGTGACGATGTGGTCGAGGCCCCGCGCGAGCCCGGGCGCGAGGTCCTTGCAGCAGATGAAGGCGGCGGTCTCGTAGCCGCCCGCGTGCAGACGTTCGGTGACGAGCACGTGCCGGGGATCGAGGGTCGGGCGTGCGCGCACGCGCAGGTCGTCGAGCCCGAGCAGCAGCGAGCGCAGCGCCCGGGTCGGAGCGGGCGTCGTCGCGAAGGCCTGCTGGAACAGTGCGGACTGGCGACCGAGCTCGCGCAGCACGGGCATCTCCGCGCCCCCACCGTAGGGAGGCGTGGCATCGGCCCGCACGCCACCGAGCGTGACCAGCAGGATGTCGGGGTGCGAGGCACCCGGCTGGTCCACGAGTCGGAACGTGTGGCGGGGCAGCGAGGCGCGAATCTGCTCGACGTCGCCGAGCCGCGTGATGCCCGACCGCGCGAGCGGCTGCGTGCCCCACATCGCGAGGGCGAGCGCGGGTCGCTGACTCGTCGTCCGCACGGCGAGCACGACGCAGATCGCGACCCCGAGTACGACGGCGATCCCGACGAAGTCGCGCACGCGCGCCCATAGGCCGTGCCACGTGGCGTGGGCGATCGGCAGCGCGGCGAGCCCGGCCGCCGGCCCCACCAGCCCGTCGAGCGACACGCTCTTCAACCGCTTCTCCGCGAACGTGAGCCACACCACCGCGAGCGCCCCGACGCTCAAGACCACGAGCGCGGCGACGATGAGCCCCGGCCGCGCGAGCGTGCGATGGCCCCGCCGCTGCCAGCGTCCGTCGAGCCGCCGCACGATCCACGCGAACCCGCGGGCGAGGGGCGGCGTGACCGAGCCGGCGACGAGCACCGTCACCACCGCGAATCCCCCGGCGAGGAACCCCGCGGTCAACGGCTTGAACGCGGTCCAGGCCGCGATCCGCCACGTCCCCTGCATCATCGCCCACATCACGAACGCGGTCGCGACCCAGAGCGCCCCCAGCCAGCCCGCGAGCGCGGGGTACGAGCCATCCGCATCCACCAGCGGCAACTCGGCCGGTCGCCACGCGCGGGCAATGGTCCGCACGATCAACGCGACGAGCAGCGCGTACGGTCCCGCCGCGATCCACGCGTAACCCACGCTGGACGCGACCCCGATCGCATCACGCTCGCGGCCTTCGACGACCCCGGCGACGATCGCGGCCGCCGCCGCCCCCACCAGCGACGGCACGAGCCATCGCGAGAAGGCGAGCACGCGGGACCGCATCGTACGCGGATAGGGGACGGGGTAAACCTTGTCAACCTTCGCGCAAGGTTGACAAAGTTTACCCCGTCCCCCGGTCGAAAAATTGCCCGCTGCGCGTGGGGTCCGTACCGTCGCGAAACGGTGCGGCCATGGATGATCATCCCGGCGATGGGGATCGCCGCGGCGGGTCTGGCGGGGATCCTCGGCAGCTCCTTCGGGGCGGCGCTCGCGATGGGGGTCGCGGGCGCCGCAGTCGCCGCCGCTATTCGCGCGCTGGCGGGGGAGGGCGCGAGTGGTCGCGCGGGCGTGATCGTCGCCGCGCTGCTCGTCCCGGCGTTGCTCGTCGATCATGGTGACGCGTCGATCCGTGCCGGGCTCGCGCTCGCGGCCCTCGCGTGGACGGTGGCGGAGCTCGCGCGTCCGACGCCGATCTCGCCCCTCGTGGCGCTCGCGCCGGCCACGCTTGCCGCGATCCTCGAACCGGGCTGCGTCGCGCTCGTCGCGCTCGTCGGTGCGCGGGCGGTGACGGAGCTGTCGCCGCGGCCGCCGTGGGCCATCGGGCTGCCGATCGCGGGCGGCATCTGGATCATCGTCGCGCTCGTCGCCGGGGCCGCGCAGAGCGGGGCGGGGGCGTCGCTCGCCGCGCACTGGT
>JALHPV010000509.1 GCA_022842285.1 Kofleriaceae bacterium | reverse complement strand
GGTCGAGGGGGGCGGCCCTTGTCCTCGTCGCACGCAGCGCATGGGACACGATCACGGCCGAGCTGGATCGGGTCGCGCCACGCGAGGGCGTGCTCCTGCCGCTCGTCGCCCTGGAGCGCCTCGGCGGCGACGCCCCCTGCGCGCCGATGCGCCTCGCGGACATCGAGACCGTCGTGCTCGCGGAAGCCATCCGGGTACCGGCCCACCTCCAGGCCAATTCGCTGGCGCACGTCAGCGCGCTGAGGGGGGCGGATGCGCTCGTCGATGCGCAGGTCCGCGCGCTGGTGCGTCGATCGCCGCGCCTGCGTACGGCTGCGTTCCTCCACTCGCACCCGTTCGCCGCACGCTCCACGTGGCCCTCGCACGGCGACATCACCGGCCACCTGGAGCCGCAGCTCGCGCACAACCAGACGTGCGGCCTCGAGGCGAGCTTCTCCTTCATCGCGTGCGGCCGCTGGCACCTCCCGTGCTTCGCCATGGATGCCCACCGCCGCGTCATCCCGCTCGGCGACGCCGAGGTCGTGCCAGACACCGACCCGCACGTCGTCCGCGCCCGCGCGTCCCGGCCCCGACGCTTCTGGCTCCGCGATTGGCTGGCGCAGTGGATCGACCGTGGGTTCACCCCGCGTGTCGACGAGCTGTTCGACGGTTGGCTCCGCGCGCGCATAGAGCTCGCCGCGCGCCGCGTTCTCGTCGTGCTGTTCCCCCTCGCCTTCCCCGCGCTCCCCGCCCGCTACCACGTGGTGCACCGGTGACCAAAGGCCAGGACTACTACGCCCGGGTTCGTCCGCTCTTCGGACACGGCCTCGCTCCCTTCGCGATCGAGGTCACCGATGCCGAGGTCGCGCAGCTGGTGCTCGAGCTTCTCGCGAGCTGCATGCTCGAGCACGTCATCGCCCCGGACCGCAGGGCCTTCGATCGCCACCTCACCTGGAAGCACGGCCGGTCGCCGGATCACGCGGAGTGGTCCCCCGATACATACGTCACTGCGCGCCGCGGCCCGATGCGCATCACCTGGGACGCGATGCGGCGCCACGTCGAGCTCGTCGTCGATCCCGACGACGCCCTCGTCTACGCCGACGCGAGCTACCACGTGGCGCGCGGCCTCCGCGATGCCCTCCTCGGGCGCGCACCGTTCCCCGACGGCCCGCACCCTCGCCAGCCGGCGACACCACCGCCGGGCCTGCGCTGCCCCGCCGGTCGCCACGTGATGGTCATCGGCTGCGGCAGCCTCGGCAGTGAGGCTGCCCGCATCCTCGCCACCCACGGCCTCCGCTGGACCTTCGTCGACGCCGCCGACGTCACCGACTGGAACCTCGTCCGCCAGTGGTTCGGAGCCGCCGACCTGGGCCGCCCCAAGGCCACCGTTCTCGCCGAGCGCCTCGCCGGTCGTGCCGCGTGCGTGACGCTCGACGCGCGCGCCGACATCGAGCGCCTCGTCGACGCCGATCCGCCCGACGTCGTCCTCGTCGCGACCGGCACCCACCACGCCGGCCGCATCGCCGAGGTCCTCCAGGGTCGCGGCATCCCCCACGCCGTCGGGTGCTGTTACCCGCAGGCCCAGTTCTACGAGGTCCTCGCCGTGTCGCCGCGCGATCACACGCCCACCGCGGCCGACTTCCGCGGCCAGCTGTATCGCGGCACGCCCGCACCGCCGCCCATCTCCGATGCCGTCGCGGCGTTCTTGTACCAGCCCGTCACCGACGACGTCCGCGCTACCCGCTATCGCGACCTCGTGGCCGAGCCCGCCTCCCGCATCGAGACCGCCCGCGCGGCCGAGCTCCTCGCCCGCTGCGCTCTCGAGCTGATCGCGGATCATCGTTCGCCGTGGTTCTCGCGCGTGATCGCCGACGGCACCACCTGCCTCCTCGGCGCCAACGCCGTCTTCCGCTACGACGATGGCGAGTACGCGTACGGGATCATGCATCCTGGCCAGATCGTCCGCCTCGGCCTCGCCGACGTGGCCGTGTAGCCGGAGTCCGCCCTGGCCACCTGCAGCGCACTGAATCCGTGGCCCGCCCCTGTCCGAGTACCGGACACGCTCACCGCTCGAGGTACGCTTCGGCGGCGCGCCGAAAGGCGACGCGACCGCGGGTCTGCTCGTCGGGGTCGTCGGCAAGCAGGGCGAGCGCCTCGGGGGGCGCGACAGCGGCGAACGCCACCCAGCGGCGAACCTCCGCGTCCGGATCGCGGGCGAGCTGAAGCAGGTCGGCGGAAGTCACGTGCGGACCTCGCGCCACGCCGCGGCGAACGTACGGCGCGGGGTCGGTCAGGAGGCGCGCGCGGGCGTCGGCGGGGAGCGCAGGGTTCATGGCGGCGTGCTCGCGAACCGCGTCGACCGGGTCGGATGCCAGCTCGCGGAGCAGCGCGGGCGGCACGTGCGGGTTCTCCGCGGCCGCGCGACGGGTGATGTCACTCTTGTCGGCAACGAGGCGCGCGAGCACGCGGGGCTCGAGGTCCGCACGGCGCGCGATGTATGCACGCGTGTACGCGTACGAGTCGCCAGCAAGCAACGCCGCGTGATCGGCAGACAGCCAGAGGCGAGACGCCAGGTCATACGAGCCCATCTTGGGCTCGACGTAGTCACGGAGCGCGACCACGGGGTACGACCAATGACGGACGTTGGCAACGTCCGCGGCCGGCGCGGTGGCCGGGGTCCTGTTCATGTCGACCTCGTCGACCCAGTCGCGCACCACGGGCACATCCTCCGGTGGCGGCTGGAACGTCTCTGTCTCGTGGCCGGCCAGGTGCCCGAGCGCGGCGGCGAGGGGCGCTGGCAAGCCCGCGTTCTGGGAGAGGTAGAAGATCGAGTCACCACGCGCCGCGAGCCGAGCCAGCGCGCTGGCCGGGGTACGGGGATTCCACGCGGCGACATTGCGCACCCACGAATCGACATCGGTCGTCAGCGCGTCGAGGACATCGGAGGGGGCGTCACGTCGGCACGCGATC
The DNA here is from genome assembly GCA_022842285.1 of Kofleriaceae bacterium. Taxonomy (GTDB): domain Bacteria; phylum Myxococcota_A; class Polyangia; order Haliangiales; family Haliangiaceae; genus JABFXX01. The sequence continues at coordinate 283 of JALHPV010000509.1, read as the reverse complement.
GCGGCGCGTACGAGTCGGTCCGCGTCACCCGCGAGCGCGCGGAGCGTGGCCTGACCGGTGGCCCGATACGCCGCAACCGCGTGCCGCACCTCGGGCCACCGCGACGTCGCCAGCCGTTCGCGGAGGGGCGCCGGACACGCATCTGCGAGCACGGCCCCACGCAGGACCACCGCATACACGCGATCGTCCTCCTTGCACGCGCCCACGATGTCCTCGACGAGTCTGCGGGTGGCCGCCGGATTGCGCAGCGCCAGCTCGACGAGCTTCGCCGCCTCGACGCCGA
>JALHPV010000508.1 GCA_022842285.1 Kofleriaceae bacterium | reverse complement strand
AGCCAGGTCTCCTCGACGACGGTCACGCCGGCGATCTCGGGACACGCGAACGTGAAGGTTCCCGACGTGTACCCGATCGCCTGGCACTCGCCAAAGGTGCCGCGCGGTGTCGTGTACCGGCGGCTGGCCCGGTTCAGCGCGAAGGACGGGACGTTCGTATACGTCGTGGCGACGGGCGTGGCCATGACCCACGTCTCGCCCGTCAGATCGATGACCTGATCGAAGGGCTGGTCGAGCTTGGCGAGATACGCGAGCTCGTTGCCGGTGTCGTCTCTCGCGACGACGAGGGTGTCGATGCGCGGACTGCACGGACGCGAGCTCAACGACGGCATCGTCGAACCTCCGACGCCATCGGCCGCGCAGGTGGAGGCCACGTCGTAGCTGATCGCACCGGCGTACGCGGGATACGTGAACGCGATGTTCTCCTCCGGCGCGTTGGCGTCCCCGCGGATCTCGATCGAGTCGCCGGGCTTCACTCCCATCACCGTCACGATGCTGCGAAACGGGCTGGACACCTGGTAGATGTCGAACGCCGTGACGTAGCTCCCCTCCGGGACCATTGCCGCCGCCACGCCGGACGCGTCGGTCATCACGGTTGCGATCTCGGTGCTGTCGGACCGCTGGAACGTCACCGGGTGGTTGGCTCGCGGAACGCCACCGGCCAGCACGGTGACCCGGGCCATGCCCGGCTCGATCATGCCGTCTGGCTCGAGCGGCGCGTCGGGCTGTTCGTTGCGCGTGCCTCCGTCATCACCGCAGGCAGCGAGGAGGGCCAGAATCAGGGCTATGCGAGGCATCCCGGGGTAGACGCGCCCCGCGGCGAATGTGACTACCGGTCTGCCGTGACCGTCCGGGCCTTCGGCCCCGCGCCCTTGGACGGCTTGCCGGCCTCCTCGCCCGTGAGCTCCTTGAACTTGTACCCGACCCAGCTGGCGGCCACGATCCAGACGGCGGTGAGGGCGATCGCGATGATCGACAGCCAGCGCACACCAGCGAAGTCGGAGAAGGCGATCGACATGAGGAGGGCGACGCCGACCGCGACGGCCTTGGCGAAGCGCTGCACGAACATGTCGATGAACGCCTTGGCCGCGTACTTCTCTTCGCGGGTCGTGGGCGTATAGAGCGACTCGCGGGCGCTCTGGTTGATCGAGTAGTTCAGACCGCTGTCGCTCGTGTTGAGGAACGAACCGACCCAGAGGATGGGGAGCGCAAGAAACGCGACACTGTTGCCAAGGATCGCGAACGGCATCATGAGGAGCGCGATGCGGACGCCGAGGCGCTTCATCACGAACGTGGTCGCGAAGATCTGGATCAGGAGCGCGACCGTATTCGTGATCGCGTAGACGAGCGAGAAGTGCTCTCCGATGGCCGCGCCGACCGCTTCCTTCATCTCCGTTTTGTCAGCGAGCTGCGGTACGCCCTGCGGCACGTAGTGGAGCACGGTGCTCGTGAACTGATAATCGAGGATCGTCGAGACGATCTCGTAGAGGCCGACGATGGCCACGATCGCCATCAAGTAGCGTGATGCGAACACCAGCTTGGCCCCGTCGAAGAGGCCGACCTTCGGCTTCTCCTCGCCTTTCTCGTTCTCGTCGACACCATCCGCGAGCTCGGGCTTGTTCTTCTCCACCCAGCGGCCGCCGATGACCGCCATCGCGCCCAGCACCACGGTCAGGACGATGGAGACCACCATCCAGGCCGACGGAGAAATGTCCGAGGTCTTGGTCAGGGCGACCACGAAGATCGATCCCACGGCACCACCGGCCACCCCGCCGAGCACGATCGGGCCGTACAGACGCTTGCTGTCGTCGGGGTGGACGCTGTCGTTCAGGAACGCGAAGAACGTCGCGACCATCAGCGTGTTGAAGAGATCGCCGAACAGGTAGAAGGACCACGCGACCAGGCCACTGCTCGTACCGAGCAGCGGGATGAACAGCGCGAGCATGGCGACGCTGAACGCCGTGAAGACGAGCGTCAGGCGATGGCGGTGCAGGCGGCGTGAGAGCACCGTGAACACGATCGTGGCGACGAGCGCGACCACCATGTTGCCGACCTTCGCGAGGAGCTCGGCCTGGGCCCCGTCGAGCCCGAAGAACGTGACGCCCTTCGTGTAGTGGTTGACGAAGAGCGCCTTCTTGATCGGCTTCAGGATCCAGAAGACCGTGATGACCAGGAAGAAGTACATGAACATCGACAGGACGAACGGAATCTCCTTCCGTCGGACATCCAGGAACGATTTCATTGCACTCATGGGTTCCGAGCACCGTGCGCGTTTCGTGCCATCCCGGCAATCAAGTCAGCGCGAGGTTTCGGCTAGGTCGCGGCCGCGGTCAGCGGAGCCTGCTCGCGCGTCTGGAGGAAGCGGAGATCCGGCCAGTCCTGCTTCGCGCGGTTCAGCTGCCACTCGTTGCGCGCGAGGAGCACCGTCGCGCCCGAGTGATCCTCGGCGATGTTGTCGCGGTTCGCGTCGGCGAAGCGCTTGATCATCTTGGGGTCGTCGGCGTCGACCCAGCGCGCGACCTCGAAGCTCGTCGCCTCGAAGTGGCAGGGCAGGTCGTACTCGGTGCGGATGCGGTCGGCGAGCACCTCGAACTGCAGGCCACCGACGACGCCGACGATGTAGTCGGAGCCGAGGAACATCTTGAAGACCTGGGCGCCGCCCTCCTCGGCGATCTGCTCGAGGGCGCGCCCCAGGTGCTTGGCCTTCATCGGATCCTCGGCGCGGACGCGACGCAGGAACTCGGGGGCGAAGCTCGGGATTCCGGTGAAATGCAGCGCCTCACCCTCGGTGAGCGAGTCCCCGATCCGCAGCGTGCCGTGGTTGGGAATCCCGATGATGTCCCCCGCCCACGCCTCCTCGGCGAGCTCGCGCTCGTTGGCCTGGAACAGCATGGCGTTGTGCACACCGAGCGACTTGCCCGTGCGCGGGACCGTGAGCTTCATGCCGCGGGTGAAGTGGCCCGACGCGAGCCGCACGAACGCGATGCGATCGCGGTGCTTCGGATCCATGTTCGCCTGGATCTTGAAGACGAAGCCCGAGACCTTCGGATCGGTCGGCAGCACCTCGCGCTCGCGAGCCGGCTGCTTGCGTGGCGGCGGCGCGAGCGCCGCCAGCCCGGCCAGCAGCTCCTGCACGCCGAAGTTGTTGACCGCGCTGCCAAAGAACACGGGAGTCAGGTGCCCCGCGCGATACATCTCGAGGTCGAACTTCGGGCAGAGCTCGCGCACCATCGCGACGTCCTCG
>JALHPV010000507.1 GCA_022842285.1 Kofleriaceae bacterium | reverse complement strand
GGCGTCGTTGGTGACGGCGCCGGCGTGCGTGTTGAGACCGAGGGCGAGCGAGCCGTCGGCCTGCAGCGCGGCCTTCCAGCCGTGGTTCGCGATCGCGCGAACGTAGGGCATGGTCGCGTTGGTGAGCGCGTACGTCGAGGTCGTCGGCACCGCGCCGGGCATGTTGGCGACGCAGTAGTGGATGATGTAGTGAACGCGGAAGGTCGGGTCGGCGTGCGTCGTCGGGCGGGTGTCGGCGAAGCAGCCGCCCTGGTCGACGGCGACGTCGACGAGCACGCTGCCCGGCTTCATGCGCGAGACGAGGTCGTTGCTCACGAGCTTGGGCGCCTTCGCGCCGGGGATGAGCACCGAGCCGATGAGCATGTCGGCCTGCACGGCCGCCTTCTCGATCTCGTAGCCGTTCGAGGCGATCGTGCGGATTCGCCCGCTGTAGAGGGCGTCGAGCTCGCGCAGGCGCTGGATGTTCGTGTCGAGGACGGTCACCTCGGCGCCGAGCCCCACGGCCATCGCGACCGCGTTCGTGCCCGCCACGCCGCCACCGAGCACGACGATGTTCGCGGGGTCGGTGCCGGGGACGCCGGGGACGAGCAGGCCGGGCCCGCCGTTCGGCCGCATCATCGCGTTCGCGCCCACGATGGGCGCGAGCCGCCCGGCGACCTCGCTCATCGGGGCGAGCAAGGGCAGCGCACGGGAGGGCAGCTGCACGGTCTCATACGCGATCGCTGTGACGTGCTTGTCGATCAGGGCGTGCGTGAGCTCCTTCTCCGCCGCGAGGTGCAGGTAGGTGAAGAGCAGCATTCCCTCGCGGAAGTGGGCGTACTCCGAGGCGATCGGCTCTTTGACCTTGAGAAGGAGATCGGCCTCGGCCCACGTCGTGGCCGCGTCAGGCACGATCCGGGCACCCTGGGCCGCGTACTCGTCGTCCGTGATCGACGATCCGAGGCCGGCACCCGCCTGCACGAGCACCTCGTGGCCGTTGGCCACCAGGTCGTGCACGCCCGCGGGCGTGATGGCGACGCGGTATTCGTTGTTCTTGACCTCAGCCGGGACGGCGATTCTCATCAGTTCTCCTCGCGATGGATGCGCGACGGGGAAACCGCACCGCCGCGCTGCGTTGCGGCACCAGCGTAGCGGCTCTGCGCAATGGATTCCGCACTCTTTTTTGCCTGGAAGTGCTGATTTCGTGACATTTGTGTTTCAGGATGGATGAATCGAGCGCTCAGGGGTGCGATGCGCCCAGGGCGTGTGACAGTATCGACGCACCGCCTCGCGCGGTGATCGGACACCGACGTACCGGCAATCGTCTAAGGAGCACGCCATGAACCGTCCCCTTCCCGAAGACCCGATGATCCGCAGCCTCATCGCGCAGGCGAAGCGTGCCCAGCTCTCACGCCGCACGATGCTCGCCGGAACGGGCGCCGGCGCCACGGCCCTCGCGCTCGCGGCGTGCACCACGGGGGGCACCGAGCTCTCTCCCGCGGATGACATCTCGGCCGACGACAAGACCCTCAACTGGGCCAACTGGCCGTTCTACATCGACGAGGACGACGACGGCAACTACCCCACGCTCCTCGCGTTCCAGGAGGAGTTCGGCATCGACGTCAACTACCTCGTCACGGTCGACGACAACAACTCCTACTTCGCCACGGTGCGCGACCAGCTCGCCCTCGGCCAGGACATCGGCGCCGACACCGTGTGCCTCACCGACTGGATGGTCAACCGCTGGATCCAGCTCGGCTACACCCAGCCGCTCAACAAGGACAACATCCCCAACGCCGCGAACCTCGTCGCGAGCCTCCAGAACCCGCAGTTCGACCCGGGCCGCGTGCACTCGCTGCCGTGGCAGGGCGGCTTCGCCGGCATCGCCTACAACGTCGAGGAGACCGCCGAGGTGCGCGCGGTGAGCGACCTGTGGCGCCCCGACCTCCTCGGCCGCGTCGGCGTGCTCTCCGAGATGCGCGACACGATCGGCGTGATCATGCTCGAGAACGGCGTCGACATCTCGGGCGACTTCACGGCCGACGAGTTCAACGCGGCGCTCGACATCTTCCGCACCCAGGTCGAGTCGGGTCAGATCCGCAACGTGCGCGGCAACGCGTACACGGAAGACCTCGTCAACGGCGACACCCTCGCCGCCATCTGCTGGTCGGGCGACATCACGGTGCTCAACTTCGAGGCCGGCTACGAGAAGTGGAAGTTCGTGCTGCCCGAGGGCGGTGCCACGCTGTGGAACGACAACTTCCTCATCCCGATCGGCTCGCCGCGCAAGACGAACGCCGAGACGCTCATGAACTACTACTACGAGCCGGAGGTCGCCGCCGAGGTCGCCGCGTGGGTGAACTACATCACGCCCGTCGAGGGGGCCCAGGAAGCCGCGATCGCGATCGACCCCGAGCTCGCCGAGAACCAGCTCATCTTCCCCAACGCCGACACCCTGGCGCAGTCGAAGATCTTCCGCGGCCTCACGGCCCAGGAGGAGAACGAGTACCAGGCCGCCTTCCAGGCGATCCTGCTCGGCGCCTGACCCACCCCACCAGAAGGAGTACCACCGAGGTGACGAACAACGATGTTCCGCAGGGAGGGTTCGCCGAGGCGGGTGCCGACCTGGAACTGGTCGGCATCACCAAGCGCTTCCCCGGCTTCACGGCGATCGAGGAGCTCGACCTGACGATTCCGGCAGGCTCGTTCTTCGCTCTCCTGGGGCCGTCGGGATGCGGCAAGACGACCACCCTGCGGCTCATTGCCGGTCTCGAGGAGCCCACTGCGGGCCGCATCCTGATCGGCGGGAAGGACGTCACCGCGACGAAGGCGTACCAGCGCCCCGTCAACACGGTGTTCCAGAGCTATGCGCTGTTCCCGCACATGACGATCCTCGAGAACGTCGCGTTCGGGCTCAAGCGCCGGGGCATCAAGAACGCCGATCCGCTCGCGCACGAGGCCCTGCGCCTCGTCGAGCTCGATCACGTCGCAGGGCGCAAGCCCACCCAGCTCTCCGGCGGGCAGCAGCAGCGCGTGGCCCTCGCCCGGGCCGTGGTCAACCGGCCCGCGCTGCTGCTGCTCGACGAGCCGCTCGGAGCGCTCGACCTCAAGCTGCGCCGCCAGATGCAGGTCGAGCTCAAAGACATCCAGAGCGAGGTCGGCCTCACCTTCCTGCACGTGACCCACGACCAGGAGGAGGCCATGACCATGGCCGACACCGTCGCGGTCATGAACAAGGGCCGCATCGAGCAGATGGGGGCGCCGCAGGCGCTCTACGAGCTGCCCCACACGGCCTTCGTCG
>JALHPV010000506.1 GCA_022842285.1 Kofleriaceae bacterium | reverse complement strand
CGTGCCCGCGGCGCCGATGACGAGCACGACGAGGCGACGGTCGGCCGCGACCGCACGCTGGAACCACCCGTCGAGCTCGGCGAGCTGCGCCGTGCGCCCCACGAGCTTGCCGCGCGACCGGGCCGGTGGCGCGTGCGAGGTCGCGCGCTCGCCGCCGATCGCGATGAAGCTCGGGCGCTCCGCCGGGGCCACCCGGGCGCGAGCCCGTACTTCCTCGACAGCCTCGCGCGGCAGCTGCGGCCCCGTCCGCGCCTGCTCGATCGCGATGCCGGTGCGGATCGCGACTCGTAGCTCGATCCCGCCGGGACGCCTCAAGTTGGAAGCGCTGGGATGCGGCGCGGTCGGATCGACGTGGACGCCCTCGCGGTAGTCGCGCGCCACGGCCTGGGCATCCTGCGCCCAGCCCTGTGCGATCGCGACATCCGCATCGCCCGCGACCTCGAGCCCGAAGGCGACGACCAGGGCGTCATCGTCGAGGGCGATCACGACGCCGCCGCGCTGATAGGCCAGCTCTCCGAGGACGCGGGTGAGGGCTCGTAGCGTCTCGGGATCGGCGCCGCTCGCCACCGCTCCGAGCACCACCGCGCGCCGGCGCTCCGGGGCCGGCGTGATGATCGTCTGCGGCGAATCATCGATCGGCTCGTCGGCGGGCAAGGCCACCGTGTGCTCGACGCGCGGCGGGTCGGGCTCGACCTCGAGATCATCGAAGCTCGTCGCCTCGGTCTTGAGCTGCATCGTCATCTCGCGGATGCCCTCGGGCGGCGTGCGCAGGAGGTCGCGCTTCACGGGCGGCTTCGCCGGCGTCGTCACCGACTGGTGGGTCGCCGTCGCGAAGGGCTCGAACGTCGGTCCACCCGCGCCGCCATCCGGTGCTTCGCCCCAGCCTCGGACCAGGGTGGAGACCTGCTTGGTGGTGATCGAGAAGTGGCTGTCGGCAGGGGACCCATCGGCCCGGGTGGTCTCGCCGCCGAACGCCGCGTCATCGAAGTCGCTGGGCACCACGGGCGCGCTCGACGGCACCGGGGCGTCGGCGATGGAGGCGGTGGCCTCGCGCTGCGAGTTACTGAACGCCATCATCGAGTAGCGCTCGGCAGGGGAGGGCACCGCTCCCAGATCCTGGGTCCCTTCGATCCGGGGCACCGAGCCGCGCGCGCGATCGTGCGACTGATCGTGGCTGCCCTTCAGGCTGTGCGACGAGTTGTCGGTCTCCCACGGGATGCCCGTGATCGTCGGGCGCGCGTCCAGGTCTTCGAGCCAGTGCGCCACCGCCCTCGCGCCGCCACCGAGCGCAGTGCGGCCGCACGCCGCGGCCAGATCCGCCGACGTGCCGCGGTCCGCCGGCTCGCGGGAGAGCGCCGTCTGGATCGCCTTCACGATCTCGCTGGGAATCGCCGGGTTGATCGAGTCGACGCGCGGCGCGGTCGTGCGCCGCACCTGGTCGAGGATCGTCTTCACGTCCGTCCCGCGGAACAGCTGGCGTCCCGTGAACAGCTCCCACGCGATGATGCCGAGCGCGAACACGTCGGCGGCCGCCGTCGGAGGCTCGCCGTACGTCTGCTCGGGCGCCATGTAGCGCGGCTTGCCACGCAGGCGGCGCCGCTCGAGGGCGGAGGCGAACGACGCGCGCGCGATCCCGAAGTCGAGGATCTTCACGCCCCCGTCCGTCGATAGCATCACGTTCGAGGGCGAGACATCGCAGTGCACGATGCCGAGCTGGCCGCCGTAGCCATCCGTCTTGCGGTGCGCGTAGTCGAGACCCGAGGCGACCTCGCCGATGATGTAGGCGCTGATCGGGATCGACGGCGCGAGCCCGCGTGCGACCGCCTCGGCCATCGCCGTGCGGAGGTCCTTGCCCTCGATGAGCTCCATCGCCAGGAACAGCTCGCCATCGGCTTTCCCGAAGTCGAAGACCTGAACGATGTTGCGATGGGTGAGCTCGACGGCGATGCGCGCTTCGTCGATGAAGCTGCGGATGAACCGCCCCTCGCGGGCCGAGTGCGGGAGGATCCGCTTCAGCGCCTGGATCTTCTCGAAGCCCGCGATGCCGACGGTCTTGACCTTGTAGACCTCGGCCATACCGCCCTGCGCGATCTTGTCGAGAACATGGTATTTCCCGAAACGCTCGCGCAGCGCTTCCACGAAGGCGACGGTACCATGTGCATCGTGTCCGAGCCTTCCTCGTTCGGCCAACTCGAGACGGTTCTCGCGTACTCGTTTCGCGATCGCACGCTGCTCGAGACGGCCCTTCGCCACGCGAGCTGGTGCAACGAGCAAGGGCGCGGCGACACCGACAACCAGCGCCTCGAGTTCCTCGGCGACGCCGTCCTCGCGCTGATGGTCAGCCAGCGCCTCATGCAGCGCTTCCCGGAGGCCCACGAGGGGGCCCTCAGCATCACCCGCGCCCAGGTCGTCTCCGAGGAGGGCCTCTCGGAGGTCGCTCGGTCCATCGCCCTCGGCGACTACCTGCTCCTTGGCAAAGGCGAGGACAAGAGTGGCGGGCGCGCCAAGCCCAAGCTCCTCGCCGACGCCATGGAGGCGCTGGTCGCGGCCGTCTACCTCGACGGCGGGTTCGAGGCCGCGTGGGACCTCGTCTCGCGCCTCATGTCCGATCGCATCAACAGCGCCGAGATCAAGAACTTCTACGACTTCAAGACGCGCCTCCAGGAGACCTCCCAGGCGCGCCTGAAGTTGACGCCGACCTACCGCGTCACCGACGAGCTCGGCCCCGACCACGACAAGCGCTTCGTCGTCGTCGTGACGATCGGCGACGAGCAGTGGGGCCAGGCCGTCGGCCGATCGAAGAAGGAGGCGGAGCAGATGGCCGCTGCCAACGCCCACTTCAAGCTCGAGGCCTCCAACGTCGGCCTCCGCCCCAAGAAGAAGAAGTCCAAGGCGCCGTAGCCGTGTTCGCCGCGTTCGCCGGGCTCGCCGCGTTGGACGACCGACCCGGAGATCTAACGCCAAGACGCCAAAGACGCCAAGGGCAGAATTGACCGGGCACTTCGCGCCGCGGACCGTATGCGACCTCGGCATCCTCGGCGGTGGAACGCAGGAGCGCGAGCGGACCCGCCATGTGGCGCGAAGCGCCAAAGGATCTCTCTCCGACCTCGGCGGCCCCAACCACGACAAGCGCTTCGTCGTCGTCGTGACGATCGGCGACGAGCAGTGGCCCCAAGAAGAAGAAGTCCAAGGCGCCGTAGCCGCGTTCGCCGGGCTCGCCGCGTTGGACGACCGACCCGGAGATCTAACGCCAAGACGCCAAAGACGCCAAGGGCAGAATTGAC
>JALHPV010000505.1 GCA_022842285.1 Kofleriaceae bacterium | reverse complement strand
GCCGAGGAGCCCAAGGTCCGCGAGCTGCTTCAGCTCCGCCGTCGGGAACTCGCCCGACACATCACGCGCGGCGGCCTTGGGGGCCAGGATGCGATCCGCGGCATCGCGCGCGGCGCGCTGGACGAGGAGCTGATCTTCGGTCGGAGCGAACTGCATGGTCCTCTCTCCTAGGGAGTGCGGTACTTCATGGCCGCCTTGGCCATACCAGCCTTGGTCGCGGGGAGTCGCCACGTGGTCATCGCGAGCTGCTCGGCGCACGTGGCCCACGCCGGATCGATCTCCGTGGCCGCGGACGAGAAGCCCACGGACTCGGGCTTGCCAGCCGGACCGACGTAGAGCGTGACGAGCACGTCCTCGGGCAGCGTCGCTTTCACCGGGTCCCTCGCGGGCTTCTTCTTGCCCTTCTTCTTGGGCTCCTTCGGGGCGAGCGCCTCGTCGGGCTCCTCGCACGCATCGAGCGTGCGGATCTGACCGCCGATCGCACGCAGCGACCTCTCTTCGTCCCACTCCATCGGGCGCCCCTTCGCGGAGAAGTCGAGCGGGATGGAGAAGTCCGCGTCCCCTCCGATCGGCTTGCCGAACGTCGCCTGCTTGGCCACCTCGATCAGGCACTGTTCGACCGGCCACGCGCCGAGGTTGCTCTCGGCGAGCTTCACGCTCGTCACGACGCCGGCCTTCGAGATGTCCCAGTGGATCACGACCTGGCCGCCGAGCCACATCCGCTTGCCCACCCGCGTCGTGTAGCACTCCGACAGTGCCTCGACATGCGGCTTGATGCCGGCCTCGGCGACCTTCGGATCCATGCGACCGCGCGTGGACACCATGGAGAAGTCAGCCTCCTCCTCTTCGTCTTCGATGAGTACGCGCTTGGGCTTGGTGTCGGTCATCGCCACGGGCTTCGCGGGCGCGGGGCTACTGCCACACGCGAAGAGCACCGCCAAGGCGGCCGCGGCGACGGGACGCATCACATCGCCTCGAAGCCGTAGCTGTACGTCGTCTCGTACGATTTCGGGATCTCGGGCCATGGAATCTCGTGAACCTTCTCGACGACACACTTGGTGAGGATCTCCGACTCGAGCGTCGAGTTGATGACCTTCACGCTATCGGCCCGACCACCCGTGCCCACGATGATCGCGAGCGTGATCTTGCCGCGTGCGCTCTTGGGCAGCTCCTTGGCGTCGACCGCCGCCGAGAGGCAGCGCGACACGGCCGGGCGACGCCGCTCGAGGAGGCGCTGGATCTCCTCCATCTTCTCCGGCGGGACCATGCCCTCGTCGGAGATGTCCTCGGGGTCGGTGGAGTCCTGGCCGACCTGGCTGACGATCGGGGTCGTCGAGTCTTCCTGCTTCTTCCCGCCGCAGGCGGCGAGTACCGCCATCACCATCACCAGTCGCATCGCCTTCATCGCTCAGCCTCCCTTGGCAAGATAACCGCTGATCACCAGCCGCTGGATCTCGCTCGTGCCTTCGTAGATCTCGGTGATCTTCGCGTCGCGGAAGTGGCGCTCCACGGGGAACTCGGTGACGTAGCCGTTGCCGCCAAAGATCTGGATCGCCTCGCGCGCTGCGCGGTTCGCGACGTCGGAGGCGTACAGCTTCGCCATCGCGGCTTCCTTGCCGTACGGGTGCTTGTTGTCCTTGAGCCACGCCGCGCGGTGAATCAAGAGCCGAGCCGCATCGAGCTCGGTCGCCATGTCGGCGAGCTTGAACGCGATGGCCTGGTGCTGGACGATCGGCTTGCCCATCGTGCGGCGCTGCTGCGCGTAGGCGAGCGAATCCTCGAGGGCCGCCCGGCCGATGCCGAGCGCCTGGGCCGCGATACCGATGCGGCCACCGTCGAGCGTGGACATCGCGACCCGAAAGCCGCCACCGACATCGCCGAGCAAGAGGCTCTCCGGGAGGCGAACGTCGTCGAGATAGATCTGCGACGACTTGCTGCCACGGATGCCCATCTTGTCGTCAGGCGGACCGGTCTTCACGCCCTTCGTCTTCATCGGGAGGATGAACGCGGTGATGCCCTTATGGCCCGCCGCCTTGTCGTTCATCGTGAAGAGCACGCACACGTCGGCCACCGGACCGTTCGTGATCCAGTTCTTGGTACCGTTGATGACCCACTCGTCGCCGACCTTCTCGGCCGTGGTCTTCTGCGCAGCCGCGTCGGAGCCGGCCTCGGGCTCGGACAGCGCGAAGCAGCCGAGCAGCTTGCCGCTCGCGAGCGGGGTCAGCCACTCCTGCTTCTGCGCCTCGGTGCCGAAGCGCATGATCGGATCGCAGACGAGCGAGTTATTGACGGAGCAGATGACGCCCGTCGAGGCGCAGGCCCGGGAGATCTCCTCCATCACCAGCGCGTAGGACAGGTTGTCGAAGCCCGCGCCGCCGTACTGCTCGGGCACGGCGATCCCGAGAAAGCCGAGCTCGGCCATCCGCTTCACGAGCTCCGTCGGATGACGGTGCTCGCGATCGATCTCCGCGGCCTTCGGCAGCACCTCGCGCTGCGCGAAATCACGCGCCGTCTGGAGGACGGCCATCTGCTCTTCGGTCGGCTGAAACTGCATTTACTTCCCCTCGAACTTTGCCGGCCGCTTGGCCAGGAATGCGGCCATGCCTTCGCGCTGATCGGACGTCGCGAAGATGAGCCCGAAGCTACGCTGCTCCATCGCGAGCGCGTGCTCGAGCGTGGTGGACTGTCCCTGCTGGATGAGTCGCTTGCACTCGGCGGTGGCGAGCGGGCCGTTGGCCGCGATGCGCTTGCCGAGCTCGGTCACCTTGTCGAGCAGCTCGGCCGCCGGCCAGACCGCGTCGACGAGGCCGATGCGAAGGGCTTCGGCTGCCGTCACCTGATCGCCCGTCATGCACAGCTCCTTCGCCTTCGCGACGCCGACGCGGCGGGCGAGCCGCTGCGTGCCGCCGAACCCCGGAATCACGCCGAGCTTCACCTCGGGCTGACCGAGCTTGGCCGTGTCGGCCGCGTGGATGAAGTCGCAGGCCAGCGCCAGCTCGCAGCCACCGCCGAACGCGAAGCCGTTCACGGCCGCGATCCACGCCTTCTCCGACGACTCGATGGCCGCCCCGAGCGCGCCGCCCATCTCGGCGAACGCCTGCGCCTGCAGGGGCGTGAGCTCGGCCATCTCCGCGATGTCGGCCCCGGCCACGAACGCCTTCGGTCCGCCACCGGTGACGATCACCACGCGGACGTCAGCCTGGAGCTCGAGCTCGCCGCAGGCACGCGTGAGCTCCGAGATCACGGTGCTCGACAGCGCGTTCAGCGCCGTCGGGCGGTCGATCGTGATGC
>JALHPV010000504.1 GCA_022842285.1 Kofleriaceae bacterium | reverse complement strand
AGCGCGAGGCGCGCCTGCATGTCGCGTTCGCCGGTCGTGTCCCGGAGCAGCACCACGCGCGAGGCGGGGACGCCAGCTGGCGGCGTCACCGCGCGCATGCGGCCGCTGATGGATGCGCTCGCGAGCGTGACGTCGATGGGCCCCGACTCGCCGGCGAGCAGCTCTTCGACCTCGCCGCGGTGGGTCGGCTCCACGACATCCCGGAGATCCCGATCCACCACCTCCCCTTCGGGCACTCCGAGCATGGCCCGCCCCGCCCGGTTGGCGTCGATGACCCGGCCGTCGGCACAGACGAAGACGCCTTCCTGCGTCGCGTCGGCGAGCTGCTGGTAGCGCTCCATGAGGTTCGAGCGACGCCCCGCGTGGATCCGCAGCTCGTACGATGCCGCCAGCCAGCCAAAGAAGATGTAGGCGTACTCGAGCACGAACACCGATGGCAGGACGCCCGCGCCGACCAGCGAGTCATGGGCGCCGGCGAGCACGAAGCACACGGTGCCGAGGCGGAGCCAGCGACGGTCGCGAGCACTCACCTGCGAGGCCGTCCGGAGCTTCTTCACGACCGCCGCGAGGAGCACGATCGTGAGGGGCGCGAGCACGATCGCGAGCCAGCCGGGCGTCCCCCCGATGTGTGGGTGCCCGAACGCGTCGTGATGGATGTGGCCTGGCCCGCTCACCATCCAGGGAGTGACCACGCCGGTCACGATCGCTGGCACCGACACGAGCAACGCGAGCTTGGTGGACCGCGACAGCCCGTGGCCCTGGAGAAAGTCGAGGGTGGCGAGTGCGAACCCGGGCAACAGGTACGACATCGCATACTGGAGTCGCACCATGAACAAGGCGCGCTCGGGGTCGAGCGTCGTCAGGTGCACGATGCGCGTGATCGCGAAGGCGATGCCCACCAGCGTGATGCCCGCCCACGGCAAGTACGTCCGTTCGGGCGTGAGTCGCCAGACGATGAGCTGGCGCACGGCCAGAAACGTGAGCGCACCGAGCGCGCCCACCGTCCCCATCACCTCGGGGTGGACAAACTCCACTCTTTCATAATCGACTGATCGCGCGCGATGTCGAGATCAAATCGTCGTTACGATCTCACGGCCACACGCGCACACACGCCCCCATCGGCGATTCCTATCAGCGCTTGGAGGTCGTGAAGCCGACGGCGGCACTGCAGGGCAAGGTGGCGCCAACCGCCGCGGCGACAGCCGCGCAGTCCGTTCCCACACATGTCGCGGTGGCGGTCTGCGTGCCCGACGCGCGGGTCGATGACGAGAAGGCACCCTGCGCATCCGCGTCGATCGTGATCACGGCGTCGTAGGTCGGGTTCAGGTCCATCGTCTCGCGCGCGCGGTCGGGGCAGCTGAAGCTGCCGTTCGCGAGCGAACAGTTGAACGTGCCTCCGTCCTCCACCACCATGAAGCTGGCGCCAGTGACGCCCACGATCGAGTAGTCACCGCTCGGTGTCACGGGCAGCTGCGTCCCGCACGTGTTCGAAGTCGGCGTGATCTGGTCGTAGCGCCAGGTGCCCTCTGCGGGCGCGGCGCCCGACGGCGTCCCATCGTCGCCGGGGGTGTCATCTCCCGGCGCGTCGTCACCGGCCTGGTCATCGGCGCTATCGGCTCCGTCGTTGTCGTCGTCGGATTTGCTGACAAAGCAGCCACCGAGCAGGGTTCCGAGCACGAGCAGTAGCGACAAGCTCTTCTTCATTGGTTGGTTCTCCATGGACGGCTGGAGACCCTCCTCGCAATGCGCGCGCCAGCGCCAAGTCCGCGAGATGGCGTCGCGCCCGCGCTCGTGAACCGTCCAGTGAACCGTTCAGCGAACCGTTCAGCGACCGAGGTACCGTCGGGCGCGCTCGACTTCGGGCCGGGTATCGGCGCGCTCCCACCGGGCCAGCAGCGCGGTGTACGCCGCCGTCGCGCGCTCGACGTCCTTCGCCTGCGCATACCGATCGCCCAGGCGCGCCAGGGCCAGGGGAACCACGACCGGCGCCGCGTAGCCGGCCGGATTCTCGGTCAAGCGCACGAGCGTCGCGATCTCGTCGTCGCGGCGGCCGAGGCGCGCGAGCGCATCGGCACGATCGAGCACGACGTCCCGCGTGCTGCCGACGCGCTCGAGGCGCGCGTAGGCTGCGAGCAGCTCCTCGTCGCGCCGCTCCACCGCGGCCAGCTTCACCTCGGCGATCGCCCGCGGGGCCGTCCCCTCCTCGATCGCAGCAGTGGCCACCCGGGCCGCGGGCAGGTTGCCGGCGAGGATCGCCGCGAACACGCGTGACTGCTTCGCGAACGTTGTCTTGCGGCTCGCGATATCGGCGAAGACTCGCTGGGCCCGCTGCGTATCGCCGAGCTGCCAGGCGCTGAACGCGAGCCGGTAGCGCTTGTGGTCCGCGCTCTTGTCCTGGCCGATGGCCACGAACGCCTGCGCGCTGGCCTCGAGGCTGTCGTACGCCGTCAGGAACTGCCCCCAGTAGAGCTGGAGTAGCCCCTGTTGCGAGATGCCGACCGCGCGCTCGTGCGGCGTCCCGGTGAGCACGCGCCGCGCATCGGCATCGGCCTCGGCCGGATCGCCCAGCGCGAGGTGGAGCTCGAACAGCCGCTCGCGGGCGAGCCGGCGATCGTCGATGGCCATCGACGCCACCCGCCGCGCTTCCTCGTGGGCGTCTGCGATCCGGCCCGCCCGCGCGAGGGCGATCCCTCGCTGGCAGTGCGTGCCTGCGTCGTCGGGCGCGAGCTTCACCCCGACCTCCGCGTACTTCAGCGCTAGCGTATCCGCGCCGGGCTCGTCGGAATCCAGGTACAGCGAGGCGAGCATCTTGGGCGCCGCCCCGTCCCCGGGATACTGCTCGAGCAAGAGCGTGAGCTGCGGTCCCGCGGCCCGGACATCGCTGTAGTAGGTCCCGATCGCTTGCCGCGTCACGATGTACTGGCGCGTCTGCGGCGCGAGCTCGAGCCGCGCGATCGCGGCGAGGTTCTGCTCCACCTCGGGCCAGCGCCCCGCGTCGTACGCATCCACCGCGCGCGCGGCCAGCTTCCACGCCGGATCGACGTCTGCACGCTCCACGCGAGCCACGGCTTCGTCGAGCGCGGCCCGCGCCGCCGTGTCCCCCCGGTCGATGACCATCGCCTCCTCGAGGTAGGCGAGCGCGAAGTTCGGATCGCGACGCTTCGCCTCGCGCGTCGACGAGCCGACGCGCTCCCACCGCAACATCATCGCGTCGCGCCGTGCGCGCCGGAGCCAGCGCCACGCCTCCGCGTCGGTGGTGCCCTCGATGCGGAGCTCGGCGGCGGTCGGGTGCTGCTGCTCGCGGGGCACTCGC
>JALHPV010000503.1 GCA_022842285.1 Kofleriaceae bacterium | reverse complement strand
GAGGATCCAGGTCTGGCCATCGCCCCGGCGGGCCAGGCCTTCGCCCTCGACCTCGACGCGCATCGCGATGAAGCCACGCGGAAGGGCCACGACGGTCTGTGCGCCTGGCTGGAGCGTCGGCACCACCTGCCCGAGCGGCTCGGCCGCGGGCGTCCGCCCCGCCGAGAGTCGCGGTGACGCATCGCAGGCAGCGACGAGGCGAGCCGACATCGAGACCGCATCGAGGCGCGCACCGGAGCGCTCGAGGCTGCGCGTCACGACGAGCACGTTGCCACGCACGAATGCCACCACCGTTCGGGCGTCGTCGGCGCCGGCGGCATCGCCGAGGCCAGCGTGGCTCGTGACGCCCAAGCTCGAGAGCGCAGGCGAGAGAGACGTCAGACGTGTCTGGGCTTCCTGCGCCGTCGCGAGCACCCGGACATCGACGAGGAGCGCGACGCCGTTGCCGTCCGTCAGCTCGAGACGCAGGGGCGGGCGCTCGTCCGACGGCACGATCACGTCGGCGAGCGAGAGGCCGGTCTCGGAGAGCACGGCCTCGAGCGAGAGACCCGCGGCGAGGCCGCTCGCACGCGCCGCGCCGGTGGGACGGGGCTGCGCGGACGCCGCACACGCGCCCATCGTGAGCGCGAGACAGAGCAGGACCGAGAAGGTGTGGACGAGATGATTGCGCATCACTGGATCCTCACGCTGTCGTCCATCTGGGTGACGATGTTGGAGGCTTCGGGGGAGAGGGCCTGCAGGTAGGCCATCGGATCGAGGCCCTGGACCAGGAGCTGCGTGAAGGGGGCGGCGCTGGGGGTGCCGTCCCCGTCCACGGCGAGCGTCGCGTCCCACGTCCGCACGTCCCGCGAGTTCACGATGGCGTGGTATCGGAAGTAGTTGCGACCGCTGTCGAACGGCGAGAAGCGGAACTCCGTGGCCCCGATGCCCTGGAGGTAGTTGAGCTGGAATCCGGTGCTGCTCCGGTGCGTGAGGATGCGGTAGCGGAAGTCGAGGCCGATCATGTTGGCGTAGGCGCTCACGATCGCCGCCGAGTCGGAGCAGTTCACGACCGCGCCATAGCGGCGCTCCTGGAACGCCTGCATCTCGAACACGCCGCCGCTCCAGCCCCCCAGGTAGTCGCTGTAGGCCGAGGCGCCGCTCCGCGTGTCGTAGCGCAGGCCACTGTCGCGATAGACCCCGCGCACCACGGCCGCGCCCACGCCAGCTTGATCACCGCTGGCGCCATCGACCCATCCTGCGATGGTGTCGACGACGTCCACCCAGGGGCGATGCGGAATGGTCGTGCGCGCGAACACGGGCTCGGCGACGAGCCCGTACATGCGGAGCGTGATCGTGAACGCGCCGGGCATCGGCTGCCACTCTCCGCCCGGGCGCCGTGACTCGAACCCGAACGCGTGGGCCGTGTCGTAGCGATCAACGGCCGTGACGGGCGTGCCGCTCATGCGCACCACTGCGCCATCGCGGAACGTCGTGTCACCCGACGCGGTGAGGCCGGTCGCAGGCGCGATCCGTACCTCCATCACGGTCGGCGATCCGCCCGCGTCGACCCCCGCGACATCCGAGGTCAGGCGCACGTCGTAGTCAATGCGCGAGCCCACGACCCATGCGGTCGGCAGGTTGTAGATGTCGTTCTCGACGCCGCTTCCTTCGGTGGGCGGCGAGGTCAAGCTCTCCCACGGGGTCGGCACCGGACGAGGCGCGCCGCCTGCGAGCTCGAGCGCGGAGCTGCCCGTCTCACCGTCGTCCGGTCCCATCGCGAACGGGGTGAAGGTCACGGGCATCTCGAACCAGCCGTCGCGCCGGCCACCCATCGCGCGATAGAGCAGCGGCTGACGCGCGCCCGTCTCGCCCGAGAGGTCGATGCGGTCGATGCCGACGCGCACCACCTCGATGCGATCGGGCGCCCGCGCGAGCACCGCCCCTGCGGCGTCGATGATCTGGCCCTCGACCTCGACGGGTCCCGAGTTCACGCGCGCGCCGCCAGCGCCCATTCCGTCCCAGCTCACGGTGCAGGTCGTGCCGCGGACGGTGCCCACGACGGCGACGATCGGCCCTGCGCTTCGCGAGAGCTGCGCGCGGCATCGCTGAGCCGGATCCGTCATGCGCGTCTCGAAGACGAGCGGCCAGCCATCGAAGCCCGGCATCTGTGGGTCGGCTGCTGGCACGGTGAGCGGCGATGCCGCGATGACGGGGACCAGGCGCGCCGTGGGCGTCTCGATCACCATGGGCGTCGTCTCGATCACGAAGGCGGGGCCGTCGCATCCGCTCGAGCCGACCATCGCGATCGCGATCGTCACGAGCGAGACGCTCTTCGACCGCTCTCTCAGCGCTCCAGCCAACGACGGGTTCTGCATGCGCGCCTCCGGAAGCGCGCATCGTACACCAGGACGCTCAGCCGCTCGACCCGGGCGCCGGAAGGCGGGTGGTGGCCGGCGCCGTGCCCCTCGTCGGGGACGCCGGGGAAGGGGAGGGGGGGGATCCGGGGGCCGTCAGCTCGCGCGCGTTCGCGGGCGGCTGGAACTCGAAGGTCGAGGCGGCCACGTCACGGTTGAAGCGCAGCTCCGAGAAATCGAAGCGATTCCAGTTCCCGTCGGGATCCTCGATGGACACGCGACGGACGACGCCGAGGGTGTCGGGGCGGTTGTCGACGTAGAGCACGACCCGACGGAAGTGCGGGTCGGCGCGGCGCGGACGCAGCTCGAGACCATCGGTGTGCTCCGGCGCGGCGGCACCCACCGTGCGCAGGGCGAGGCGGAAGTCGCGATCGAGACGTGCGGTCCCGGTCAAGAAGCCGAGCGCGGCCGAGGCGCCTTCCGAGCTGCCGCGCATGAACTGCCCCGGGCTGCCGTCGTCGCCGGGCTCGAAGAACACGTAGCCCGCGGGCGTCGAGACCACGACCTTGCCGCGCGGCTGCGCGTAGTCGAAGCGGATCCGCCCGGGTCGCTGGATGACGAGGGTGCCGCGCGAGCTCTGCGTGCGGCCATGGGCGCGAATCCAGAAGTGCTGCTGGAAGCGCGCCTCCACCGTGCGGGTCTGATCGTAGAAGGCCTGCACGCGTGCGGCGACGAGCTCGGCCGTCACCGCGGGTGCGACGTCTTGCGCCAGGGCCGTGCGCGGCTCCATGCCGACCTCGGAGACCACGGCCAGCCCCAGGACGGGCGTGGCGACCGACAGCACGACCGCGATGAGGTCATTTGCGAGCTTCTTCGAGCAGGTCACGAGCAGCCTCCGGTTCCGCGTGGGAACGCTCCAGCTTGGACAACGATCTCCGGCGGCCTATTCATGGACGCGGGTGGCGGGCGGCGTTCGACGAACTCCGC
>JALHPV010000502.1 GCA_022842285.1 Kofleriaceae bacterium | reverse complement strand
ATCGGACGACCGGGAGCCGAAGCGTGATGAAGCTCGGCCGCGACGATTTGCGGGTGACGGCACCAAGAGTCCCGATCCGCGCGAAGTCATCGAACAATCGGGTGTAGCCACCACGCGCCCACAAGCCCTCGAGCAGCTGTGGATCTGCCTCCAGGAGCGCGGCGAGTGAGACGCCTTCGACGCTGAGAAGCTCATCGATCGCGAGGCTGTAGAGCACGCGCTCGCACGGAAGGACGCCGGACCGAGTCGCCGCGAGTACGGGGTGATGCTCGCGCGTCCACCAGGCCACGGCCGCCGTCTGTGCCTGCGTTCGCAGCGGATCGTCGGAGGCGACGTGCAGGCGTCGCTGGAACGCGTAGGTCTCTACCCACTCCCGCGGTGCGCGGGCGCGCCTCTTGATCGCTTCGATGGTGGAATGACCGCCCCACATGCCTACCGTGGGCGCCCACAGCTTGCTGAGCGGTGCCCGGTGACCGGTCAGCCGCTGCCGTCGCAGGCGAACCTCCGCTTTCGACCACCCCGTGAGCGCGGTCAGACAGGGTTCACTGCTTGTCACGTACTCGACGAAGTCCGGCTCGTTGGACGCGGGCTTCGCGAGTGAGTCGATGAGACGACGTCCGAGGGAGACGACTCGATTCTTCACCTCGAGACTCCGAGCGATGTCGCCGTCGGTCTCGCCGAGAGCGACGCGCGCTTCGATTGCGTCCGCGACGTCCGCGGAGAGGCCGAGCACGGGCTCGCGGTTGCGCGCGAACGGCGGCGGTGCGTCGTCGGCGTGGAGGCCGAGCAGATCGCCGAGGGTCGTTCCTCGCTTTTCGGCGCCGGAGAGGATCACCGACATCGAATACGGGGCGCGCGCCGGTCCCTCCAGGACCATCGTGCGTGGTCGCACAAAACTGATTACGTTCGCAGACGACGTAGGGCGTCAGAGGGCATCAGAGGGTGTCAGTGCGCGTCGTCGCGCCAGAAGCGGTGTTCGCGATGTTGACCCTCGACCCGATCGCGTTCATCTGCCGCCGATGTCGATCCAGTGCCGCCTCTTCTCGACCGCGATCAGCAGCCCCACCGTGCACACGCAGCGGATCGACGCCGCCGTCGCTGTCGTCGTGTCCACCGCACGTCAGCCTGACGTCGAGCGTGAGCTTGCGCGTGGGCGTGGCCTCCTCGATGTCCTCTACAGCGGCGACGTCGACGCGTTCCGCTCGAAGAGCGCGAAGGCGAGCCCGCTGCGCGACATCGCGCGGCAGTGTTGCGAGCGCGGCGTTCGCGTATCGACCACCACGCTCTCGCGTGCCATCAACCTCGCGATCGTGACCGCGGAACTGCCCGCGAACGCAGCGTTCAATCTGTTGCCGTACAGTAAGCGTGTCGCGCTGCTGCCCCTCCGTAGCTCCGGCGACATGGAGGAGTTCGCGATGGCGGTCGAGAACCGGTCCGTTCGTGCGATCGCGGAGCTCGTCGCCGAGCGCACCGGTGCGGTGGCCGCCTCCGGTGGCCGCCGGTCCTCCCCGGACGCTCTACGTCGTGTGCGGGTTGCGCTGCGAGCGCTGGCCGACGCGAGCGTCGACCCCGAAGTTCTTCCCGCCGATCGCAACGCCATTGCCTTGGAGCTCAACCGCATCGAGCACGAGGCGTCGCGCATACGCGCGGAGCTCGATTCGGGCGCGTGCTCGCAGGCACCGGACGAGCTGCGCGATGTCTTGGTGCAGATCGGCGGTAAGTGGTACATCGACGATCTCGACTGACTGGTCCCCAGGCCCCGCAGCGACGTTGCGAGTCTCGTGTCGGACAAGGCGACTCAGAAGTCGTATGCATTCAGGTAGCGAATGCGACCAGGGAGTCTTGGCGACAGGTTGGTAGCGGTGTCTCGGTCCGTGGCACCGGACGGCCGCACACGACCCACGACCCGGCGAGCGCACGACGGGCTGTCCCTGTCGTCCTTTCGCCGTGACCCGAGCACGATGTCCGTGGCCGTGATCCTGAAGATGTCGTCGCCGAGGAGCTCGCGAACCTTCTTGTTCGAGTCCTGAATCCCAAGGAACTTGATGAACAACACCCGCGTGCCGACCTCCACGTCCGGAATCGGGACCCGTGCCCACCCCAAGAGCTTGCCGCTCTCACTCTTGTACGTCACCGGAATCGTGCCCACGGCCACGATCGTGCCCGTGGCGTAGATGTCCGCGTGTGCACTATCCGGAATCACGATGCCGCCTCGGGTGACCTCCTGCGGGGGATCGATCTTCACCAACATGTTCTTGCCCACGACCCGCAGGCGTCGGCCATCGGCGGTCGTGTACGCGTTCGATGTCTTTGCGTTGTTGATCATCTGCAGGGCATCCTGAAAGAACGCGTGCGCGGCGAAGCGCACGTCAAGGGGGAGAGAAGAGAACGGGACCTGCTCGCCGAAGAAGACGCGCTCCCCTGCGAGCAGGTCCTGTTCGTGGAGCTGACCACGTGCGGTCTTGTGGCCGGACTCGATCTGAATCCAGGCCAGGAATCGGCCGCGAGCGCGGGTGTCCAGGATCGTGTACCGCGGCCACTCCCGTCGTGTGCTGCCGAAGTCGTAGCAGTTGAAGCGCGATGCCACGCGCTCATCGAGGGCGACGAGCGCGGTCACACCTTCTCCAACAGCTCCGGCAGCTCGAACGTGTGCTGGCCATCCGCCCACTCCACGCGCACGCGAAGCTCGCCCTGCTCATCGGTGTTGCCGGCGTCGGCGACCTCACCCACGTGCGGTGCACCGCTGGCAGTCTTCTCCCCGCGAACGGTCACCCGATCGCCGGGGAACACAGTGTTGGCGTGCTTGACGTGCATTAGTCGATCTCCACATCACCGACGCCGGCGGCGTCCTTCATCTCCGGTGCCGGCTCCGGCGCACCGTTCGCCAGCGCGGTATCGAAGTGCGAGCGCAGGTAGACGCCGACATGCGGCGGCGGACCGAAGGTGGGCTCGCGGTAGCTCTCCAACGTGCGAGTGATCGGCTCGCCCTTGGCGTCGACACCGAAGTAGACGACCTCGGCGATGGTCTCCTCGCCGGTGGCGGTCGTGTACCTGACCATGAACAGCTTGCCCTCGCGGACATCCATGACCGTGTTCGGCTGCCCGTAGCGCTTGCTTGTCGTTGCTGAGATCGTGTGTGCCATAGCTATCCTTGTGGAAAGAGATCGTCATCTGCCTCCGCCGGCGGACCGACGGCTGCTCTTGGTTGTGTGGGCTGTCGCTGCATCTGGGGCGCGCCCGCGGCTCGAGCGCGTTCACGCAGGGCGACCAGCGGATCGGTGGGAGTCCACCCCGGCTGGGGATCGAAGTCCGTACGCAGCTCCGGCATG
>JALHPV010000501.1 GCA_022842285.1 Kofleriaceae bacterium | reverse complement strand
TGCTCTTCCGATCTCCACCGCCCGCCGCCCCGCCTGCCGGCTCGCCGCCGGCCGGGGGCGCATCCCCACCACCGGCCTGCTTGTACATGGCCTCGGCGAGCTTGTGCGCCGCGGCCTGGAGCTTCTCGAAGGCGGCCCGCAGCTCGGCGGGGTCACCACCGTCGCGGTTCTTCTCGAGCACGGCCTCGGCGGTCTTGAGCTCCTCCTCGATCATGAGCTTGTCGGCGTCGCCCAGCTTTCCGCCGGACTCGGTGACGAGCTTGCGGGTCGAGTACACGAGGGAGTCGAGCTGGTTGCGAGCCTCGATGCCCTCCTTGCGGGCCTTGTCCTCGGCCTCGTGCTGGGCCGCATCCTCGACGGCGCGCTTGATGTCCGCGTCGGAGAGGCCCGACGACGCCTCGATGCGGATGTTCCGCTCGGTGCCCGTGGCCTTGTCCTTCGCCGCGACATTCAGGATGCCGTTCGCGTCGATGTCGAAGGTGACCTCGATCTGCGGCACTCCGCGCGGCGCCGACGGGATGCCGGTCAGCTGGAACTTGCCGAGGGTCTTGTTGTCCTTCGCCATCTGGCGCTCGCCCTGGGTGACGTGGACCTCGACGGACGTCTGGTTGTCAGCCGCCGTGGAGAACGTCTCCGACTTGCGCGTCGGGATGGTCGTGTTGCGCGGGATGAGCGGCGTCGCGACGCCACCGAGGGTCTCGATGGAGAGGGTCAGCGGCGTGACGTCGAGCAGGAGGATGTCCTTGACGTCGCCCGAGAGGACGCCGCCCTGGACCGCCGCCCCGAGCGCGACGACCTCGTCGGCGTTCACGCTGCGGTTCGGCTCCTTGCCGAAGAACTCCTTCACCTTCGCCTGGACGAGCGGGATGCGCGTCGAGCCACCGACGAGGACGACCTCGTGGATGTCGCTGATCTTCTTGCCAGCGTCCGACAGCGCCTTCTTGCAGGGCTCCATCGCCCGGGCAACGATCTGCTCGATCATCTGCTCGAACTTTGGACGCGCGAGCTTCTTCAGGAGGTGCTTCGGGCCCGAGGCATCAGCGGTCAGGTACGGGAGGTTGATCTCCGTCTCCTGGGTCGACGACAGCTCGATCTTCGCCTTCTCGGCCGCCTCCTTGAGGCGCTGCAGGACCATCTTGTCCTTGGACACGTCGATGCCGGTGTCCTTCTTGAACTCGGCGACGAGCCAGTCCATCAGCGTGTTGTCGATGTCATCGCCTCCGAGGTGCGTGTCGCCGTTCGTCGAGACGACCTCGACGACCTTGTCGCCGACCTCGAGGATCGAGATATCGAACGTACCGCCGCCCATGTCGAAGACAGCGATGAGCTGCTCCTTGGTCTTGTCGAGACCGTAGGCGAGCGCGGCCGCGGTCGGCTCGTTGATGATGCGCTTGACCTCGAGGCCGGCGATCTTGCCGGCGTCCTTCGTGGCCTGGCGCTGGCTGTCGTTGAAGTACGCGGGCACCGTGATGACCGCCTCGGTCACCGGCTCGCCCAGGTACTCCTCGGCCGCCCGCTTCAGCTTCATGAGCACGCGCGCACCGATCTCGGGCGGCGAGTAGCGCTTGCCGCGGATCTCGATGGCCGTGTCACCGTTGCTCGCGGCGACCAGCTTGAACGGAACGCGCTTCGCCTCGTCCTGAACGGCGGCGTCGGTGAACTTCCGACCGATGAAGCGCTTGCTCGAGAACACGGTGTTCTCGGGGTTGGTGATGGCCTGACGACGGGCAATCTGTCCGACAAGGACTTCGCCCTTTTCGTCGAAGGCGACCACGGACGGAGTCAGGCGTGCGCCTTCCTCGTTCGCGATGACCTTCGGCTCCTTACCTTCCATGATCGCGACCACGGAGTTGGTAGTGCCGAGGTCGATGCCGATGATCTTGCCCATGTGTGTGTTTCCTTACGTCCCGGTTTGTGTGCCAGCGAACCTAAGTACGCCCCAAAGAGCCGTCAACCCTCGGACCTGCATTCTCCCGGGCAACTAATCAGGTAGGTTCCGGGTCCTGTGGGCATGCCGTCGTTTAGGGTCTGGGAGAGCGTCTGGGTCGCCCTCGTGTGCGCCTTGGCCGCATGCGGGGACGATGGATCCGCCGGCGACGGTGCCGCAGTGGACGCCCGGCCCATCGACGCGCCCGCCGTGACCGACGCTCCGCCCCCGGACATGGCCATCGACGCCCCGCCGATCACCTGCCCGGTCGGTGGGGCGGTGAGCGGCACGGTCGCGGGCGAGGGGTTCACCCAGGTCACGACCACGGTCGGCTTCGGTGGCCCGACCATCGAGCTGATCGTGGTGGAGGAGGCCGCCACCTGCGAGGAGCCGCCCGCCGCCGGGGAGTTCCTCGACATCCAGGTCTGCGGGGACGCCGCGCCGGGCACGTACACGATCCAACCCGGTGCGGGCCTCGAGTGCGGGGCCGGTTCCACCGCCGCCGTCGTCTTCTTCGGCACGCTCGAGCAGCAGACCTTCGCGACCGGCGGCACGGTCACGCTCACCGTTGCCGCGAACGATTGCTACTCGGGGACCTTCGACGCCCAGTTCGCGGGTGGCGACGCCATGACCGGCTCGTTCGACGTCAGCCTATGCCGCTGACCGAGCCCCGCCCCCCGCGACGTCTCCCAGGCGGTCACAGTCCGTTGGAAGCCTCCTCGCACGCAGCGTCGCGGTCAATCCGTTCGTGGCGCTCGCTGAAGTCCTTCGTCTCGAGGAGCGCCCGCCGCCCCGCGGCGAGCACGCCGTCCATGTCGATCTGGTAGTGCGTGTTCGGCGGCGGCGGTCGCGATGAGGTTGGCCACCGGCACGAGCGCGATGCCCCTGGTGCCAGCAGCACGCGGGCTCGGTCTAGGACCTCGCACCACGGGGCTGGGTGTCACCGAAGGCAGCGAAGATCGCGGACCACGAGACCGAAGAGAAGCCACGTGGATCCGCTTCGTGCCATCGACCGCGGTGGCACGCCTTCCTCGATCGCGGCGTGAGCGATCAGACACCACTATGGCCGGGGCTATCTCGTGACAACTCCCCCCATTCGCGCGAGGACCAGCGACAGCTCGTTTCCGTCGAACCAGTAGCCGTGCTCGCGGCACTGATCGACCTCCTGCTCCCCGAGGCGCTGCCGATTCATGGCGACGCCGCAGCGTGGACAGGGCAACGTGCCGAGCACCCGTAGCGAGGGCGACGGCGGAGGAGCTGGCCGCCACTTGTCGGGGTTGGACGCGCTCGCCAGGGTGGCGTTTTCGTAGACCGCCACCATCTCCGCAATCATCTCTTCGATGTCGGCCGTCGGAACCAGCACCCCAGCGCACGCCCCACACCGCCACCGCCGGCCCATGCGCTCGAGCGCCACCTCGTCG
>JALHPV010000500.1 GCA_022842285.1 Kofleriaceae bacterium | reverse complement strand
CGGTGGTGATGCGGCGGCGCGCTTCCTTGTGCACCTGGTCGACGAGGTCCAGCAGGCGGTCGACGCCATCGCCGCGCTGCGCGGAGATGAGCGTGGTGGGAGCCCAGGTGAGGAAGTGAAACGTGTCCTTGGTCAGCTCCCGGAGCGTGCTCTTGGCCGTGTCGCCGCTGATGCGGTCCGACTTGTTGAGCGCGATGACGAGCGCGCGGCCGGACTCCTCGACCATGCCCGCGATGCGAGCATCCTGCTCGGCGGGTCCGATCTCGGCGTCGATGACGAGGACGACGACGTCGGCGCGCTCGATCTGGCTGAGCGCCATCGTCACCGACAGCTTCTCGATATCGGCGTCGATCTTTGCCTTGCGCCGAATGCCGGCGGTGTCGACGAGCACGTAGTCGCGACCGCCGATCGAGAACGGCGTGTCGACCGGATCCGTCGTGGTGCCGGCCTCGTGGTGGACCAGGGACCGCTCCTCGCCGATGAGGCGGTTCGTCAGCGAGGACTTGCCGGCGTTCGGCCGGCCGACGAAGGCGACCCGTAGCGGCTGACTCGCTTCGTGCGGATTGGGCGCGGGGCTCTCCTCGGGCGCATCGTCCTCGTCGCCGAGGTACGAGGTGATGTCGTCCTCGTCCTTCTGCGGCGCGGGCACCGTGCGATTCGGATCGATCACGTTCGCGATCGCCTCGAGCAGGGCATCGATGCCGCGGCCGTGTGCCGCGGAGATCGGATATGCCTCGCCAAACCCCAGACGATGAAAGTCGTGGACCATGTGGTCGCGCGTCTGGTGGTCGATCTTGTTCACCGCGAGGAACACCGGCTTGCCGGTCGCGCGGAGCTGCTTGGCGAGGTCATGGTCGACAGCCGTCAGGCCCGTCGTGCCGTCGACGACGAGGAGCAGCGCGTCCGCCTCGTCGATGGCCCGCAGCGCCTGGCGATGAATGCCGGCGCCGATCACGTCCCGCTGCGCCTCGAGGTCGAGGCCGCCCGTGTCGACGATGCGCATCTCCGTGCCGAAGTACTCGGCCTCGCCGTAGCGACGATCGCGGGTCAGCCCGGGCGTGTCGTGCACGAGCGCGGGGCGCCCGCCGACGATGCGATTGAACAGCGTCGACTTGCCGACGTTGGGACGGCCGATGACGGCCAGGAGCGGAGCGGTCATGCGTCACCTCCGGTGTATCCGAAGCGCTTCAGCGCGGCCTCGCCACTGCTCCAGGACTCGAGGACCTTCACGAACAGGTTCAGGTGCACGGTCGTCTTCAGTGCCTGGCTCACCACCTGCCGCGCGGCGATGCCGAGCTCGCGAATGCGATTGCCGCCGCGCCCGACGACGATCGCCTTCTGCGAGTCGCGCTCCACGACGATGACGGCGCTGATCGCGAGATCGCCGTTCGGCCGCTCGCTCCACGCCTCGATCTGCACCGCGCACGCGTAGGGAAGCTCCTTGCCGAGCTGGTGGTAGAGCTGCTCGCGAATCAGCTCCTGCGCGATGAACTGCGCCGAGCGATCCGTGACCATGTCATCGGGGAACAGCTGCGGCCCGACCGGGAGCAGCTTGGCGATCACGCGCTCGAGGACGTCGACGCTGTCACCGGTCTGCGCCGAGATGGGCACGATGTCGGTCCCCGGCAGGGCTTTCGCCCACGCCTCGATGACGGGCAGGAGCTCGGGCTTGCCGACGCGGTCCACCTTGTTGAGACCGATGACCATCGGGTGCTTGCGGCTCGCGTCGCGCAGCCCGGCCGCGTCCTCGTAGTCGAGGCGGTCGGGCATGCGGCCCCGGCGATCCGTCCCGTCGATGATCACGCACACGACATCGGCGTCGTTCGCGGCCGCCAGGGCGCCGTTCTGCATGTACCGGCGGAGCGGCCCCTTCCCATCCTGGACGCCGGGCGTGTCGACGTAGGCGATCTGCGCGCGGCTGGGCAGCTCATCGGGCAGCGTGATGGCGTGGATCCCGAGGATCCGGTCGCGCGTCGTCTGGGGCTTCGCCGACACGGCGGACAGGTGTTGGCCCAAAATCCGGTTGAGGAGCGTGGACTTACCGACGTTCGGCAGCCCCACGATGGCGCAGAAGCCGGCGCGCCAGGCGGTGGCCGGGTCGACCTGCTCGGTACCCGGCGCGGGGACCTGTCCCTGCTCGGGTTCGTGCTCGGGGATCGACTCGTCGGACATAGGCGCGCCAATTAGCACAAAACTGGAGCCGGCGCGCCCCGCCGCTTAGCGTCGAGGCGTGGCCCGCCTTGCACTCGCGTTTGCGGCCCTGGGACTGGTGGCCGTCCTCGTGGCCGCCCCGGGGCAATACGTGGCCATGGGGCTGGGCATCGCGGCCGTCGGAGCGGGCCGGATCGCCTACCAGCGCCGGACCGCGCCAGGCATGCACCGGCTCGCGGGAGCCGCCGCCATGACCATGGGCGGCATGAGCCTCCTCCTCGGCGCGGTTCGCGTGGTGTTGGCCCTCGCGGCCCTCTCGCACCTCGAGCGCCTGCTGGGCTGACCGGTCAGATGTTCGCGAGGACCCACCACGTGAACGAGCCTACCGCCGCGAGGGTCACCACGATCACGGCGAGGCCGCGCGCGAGCTTCCAGCGGTCGACGCTGCCCAGGATCTCGCGCAGCTCCATGATCCGGCGGTCCACCGTGCCGAGCTCGACGTCGATGGCATCGATGGGCGCGAGCTCGTACCGCAGATCATCGGGCCGATCGACGTAGAGCTGCTCGCCGAGCGCCGTCATCAGCTTGTCGCGCAGCGCCTCGGCGTCGTTGCTCGCCCGATCCACGACGACCCGCTTGGCGCCGATCGCTGTCATCAGCTCCTCCGCGCGCTTCTTGTCGCTGATCTCCTCGGAGTCGAGCTCCGCGCGCCGTTTCTTCGCGTCGCTGCGCCGCGCTTCGAGGGCCGCGATCCGCGGGTTGATCGCATCGAGCTCGCTCGCGATCACCGGCTCGTCGCGCTGCACGGCGACGCGGTCCGCCTTCAGCGTTGCGATCTCCGCATGCACGCCATCGCGATCCAGCTTCTGGCCCTTCACCGAGTGCAGGCTCGTCTGCGCCTCGGCGATCTGCTGATCGAGGCGTGCGAGGGACTCGCGCAACTCCGTCGCGCGCTTGCCGATCGAGGCGACCTCCTTCTCGAGCGGCTCGAGCTTCTTGGCCACGTCCGCGAGCTCGGCGTCGAGCCGAGCCACGGCCGTCGCGTAGGCTGCGGCCGCCTCGGCGCGATCGGTCCGCACCCGCATCAGCTCGCTATCCGCGGCCTGTACCTGCGCGGCGTGCTGGGAGCGTTCGTCCTCGATCTCCGCGAGCTCCTCGCGGGCCTTGCCCAGCGCCGGGTGCTCGAGGTCCTCCGCGCTGACGGC
>JALHPV010000499.1 GCA_022842285.1 Kofleriaceae bacterium | reverse complement strand
CACGTCCAGCCCATCACTCGAGTCGGGTGGCGGCTGATCGAACCACCACATGCCGAGGCCGAGCGCCCCGACCGCGAGCGCGCCGACGGCAAGGCCGAGGGCGACGTCCTGCCGGAGCTCCGCTGCGTCGACGAGGTCGTTGTACCGCGCCAGATCCGCCGGGCTCGCCGTGAGATCGCGGCGGGCCTCGTCGATCTCCTGGGCCTCGTGGCGCGCCGCGTAGCTCCAGAGGCCGGTTCCGATCGCCCCCACGGCGAGGCCACCGGCGGAGAGCAGGATCCAGCGCGCCACGCGCCGCTGCGCGGTCGGAACGAGCTCGGCCTCCGCCGTCAGCTCGGCATCGCGTTCGATCGTGAGCGCTCGGCTCCACGAGTCACGACCGCGCCGCGTGGTGCTGACGAAGTGAGGGCCGGGCGCGAGGGGGATCGTGATCAGCCCCGCCTCCGACGTCGTCCCGCGCCGCATGCCATCGACGTAGACGACGGCCCCAGGCTCGGTCTGCAGCGCGAGGCGTCCCGGCTTGGCCTTCAGCTCGACATCGATGGGCAGGAACTGCCCTTCCGGCACGGTGACCTGGCGGCGCGCCACCTCGTACCCGGCGGCCTCGACCTCGACGACGTGGGGGCCGGGCGTGAGCTCGATCGGCTCCCAGAGCGCCGCGCGCGCTCCATCGACCCGCACCTGGGCCGCGTCGACATCGGTTCCGACGACGAGCTGCGTCTTGGGCTCGGGCGCATACGGCACGAGCTCGCCGGCGCCGCGTAGCTCGCGGAGCAGCGGCTCGACTTCTCCCATCCCGGCGATCGCATCCCGGGCGCGCCTCCCCGCCGGCATCGCCGCCAGGTAGACCTCGTAGAGCTGCAGCGCGCGCTGGAGTCGCCATGCGCTCTTGTCCAGGTAGTACTGCAGGCGATTCGCCTGCGCGATCGAGAACGCTGTCTCCGGCTGTGGATCGAGCTCGTACGCTTGCTCGAACGACTGCACCGCCACGTCGAACTTGTTGGCCCGAAACGCCTTCACGCCCGTGCGGAAACGCTCCTGGGCCAGCTCACGTTCGGCGACTGAAGGTTCTGCCCACGCCGGTACCGCCATGGCCGCCGCGACCGCGAGGGCGACGGGAACGACGTGGACCGCCATCAGCATCCCGGCGTCTGACCTACCATATCCACGGAGCATTGCAGTCGCAGCTCGACGAACCGGCCGTCGCGAAGCACCACGTCGGTCAGCCCGTCGCCATTGAAGTCGCCCACCAGATGGTCCGCCGTGCTCGGCGCCGGCCCCAGGGTCTCGATGGTGTACTCGCCGGAGGCCGCGAGGCGCACCGCGACGATGTCCGTGGCGCCCTCGCGGTCACACAACCAGGTGACCGTCGTCAGCTCGCCGCGAACCTCGGGCCACAGTTGCGCATCACGGCACGTCCCGGGGAGGTCGAAGGTGGTACCGGCGAGCTCGCCCGACGCCAGCGATGCACCGAGATCCGCCCGATCGCCGAGCCACCACTCGTCGCCGCGCCGGGCGAAGGCGAGTGGCTGCTCTCCGATGGCGGTCAGGCCGACAAGCTCGGGCACCCAGCCATCTCCCGGGACGTCGAGACACGCTCGCTGCAGGAGCTCGACCGTCGTGTTGCGCGCACTCGGCAGGGCGGCCGACAGGGCCGGTCCACGGCACCCCGCGGCGGTGGGCGACAACCCGACGACCTCGTCCGGGCCGTTGTCGTCGCTCGCCTCCTCGAGGATATCGGCGACGCGCCACTGCTCGTCGAGGAACCCGAGCGCATTCACCGGGACCCGGTCGACGATCGGGAAGCTCAGCTGCGCATTGCCCGTGCCGCGCAACCACCAGAAGTAGGCCGCTTCGGGCTCGGCCGGATTGCGAGCGTAGGCCATCACGTCGATGCCGCTCCCCGGCCCCCCCACGAACTCACCCGCGACCACCGCGAACGGAACGTCCGTGCCGGACCGATTCGAGGGCTTCAGCCGGAACGGAGCGGACAGGTCGCGTGAGGCCGACCCGAGGTACACGGCCACGTCACCGCTGCGCGACACGGCCAGATCGGTGATGCCATCGAGATCCGAGTCTGCCGTCGCGACCCCGTCGTACGCATCCGCGGTCGCGATCGGAGCGATGGCGAAGGCGCTGGCCTGAGGAGCGCCGTACACGACGTGGGCGGTCGCCGCGATCACTCCGTCGACGGAGCGCGTCGTGATCGCGATGTCACTGTAGCCATCGGCATCGAGATCGCCGGTGGCCAGGTCCGTGATGACGTCGTTGGTGTCGAGCATGAGCGGGGTGAAGCCGGACGGCTCCCGCCCGAGCTCGACGAGGACGTTGTCTCGGTCGAGGATGAAGCCGGCGCGGTCCTGCACCCCATCGCGGTTGAAGTCGCCACTCTTGCAGACGCTCCACGTGGCGGGCCACGGGAGTTCACAGTTGCTGCCGCTGTCGTCGGGCAGGGCGCTGGCGCGCGCGAACGGAATGGCCTCGAGCTCGCGTCCGCGGGCGACGAGAATGAACACCCCGTCGGCGGTCGGGATCACGACATCGAGCCCGGCCACGTCGTCGAGCTCGCCGAAGGCAGCGGCCCCCGTGGGCGGCCGGATCGGCTTCTCGTAGGAGGTGCGCAGTGGTTCCGTCGAGGCGCCGAACCGCACCCGGGCTGACGTTCCAACGCCGACGAGATCCGCGCGGAAGTCACCGTCGAAGTCTCCGGCGACGAGGCGGTCGACCGGCAGCTCGAAGCGCGACGCGCTGCTGGGATCGACGAAGGGCCCCGCCGTGGCCACGCAGATGCCTTCCGCGCTGCACGCGAAGTCGCCTGGACACGACACCTCTCCCGGCTCGCACGTGAAGCGACACGCCGCCGCCGCTTCTCGCCCACAGTTCTCGGCGCCGTCGCACTGTTCGCCCGCTTCTACGACGAGATTGCCGCAGATCCCGGTCGCGACGGGATCCAGGCTGTCGCACGCGGAGAGCGTAAGCGATGCGATGGAAGCGACTACAAGCCGGCTGGTGTTCGTCATAGTTTGTAGCGACCTGGGGGTTCGATGTCGTCGGCAGGATCGATGGCGGGTGGCTCCGCCTGGGCGGCATCCGCAGGGACCCGCTTGCGGGGCTGGGGCTTGGAGGTCGGCTCGACAGCGCGGCTCTTCACGGTGGGTACCGCATCGGGGACGCGCTGAGGCACGGGTTCGACCCCGACGGGTTCCTGGATGGGACCGATGACCGGGACGAACGCGTCCGTGCTCGACGCCGCCTCGGATGCCTCCGCGGCCCGCGAGCTCCACGACCAGATCCCCACGCCGAGCCCGACGAGCGCGATGGCCGTGACGCTGGCCGTGACGGCCCACCGTGTCTTCCGCACGCGCACCGACGACACGGCTGGACCCTGTGGGGCGCCCACCTGCAAGCTGGCCAGCG
>JALHPV010000498.1 GCA_022842285.1 Kofleriaceae bacterium | reverse complement strand
GCACCCCGCGGCCGGGCGCCACCGCCAATGCCAGGCAGCCCGGCGCCAGCGAGCCCGCCGCGGACGCGCACGAGTGCCTGAAGGGCTGCGAGATGGTGAAGAAGTGCGGCCTCGCTGCCAGCGTCGGCGAATGCACGCGCACGTGTGATGCCGACGCGGGCGTCCGCCGCTGCGTGCTCGCGTACCCCGATAGCTGCGCGCAGTTCTCGTCGTGCATTCTCGGCAATCAGTGCGGCTTTCAGCCCGAGGGCTCGCAGTCTTGCGCGACGGCGGCGCAGTGCGCGGTCCAGTGCGGCGACGAGACGTGCACGTGCGGCTGCATGCGCGAGATGAATCCGCGCTCGTCGAAGTACATGCTGTCCATGTTGCTGTGCCTCGTCGGATGCAGCGGTGACACGCAGTGCATCGAGGCGCGCTGCACGAAGCAGGTCGAAGCCTGCCTCGCGCACTGAGCTCGACTCCATCGCGCCGCGCACGCACCTCACCGGGGCGCCAGCTCCGCTTGGCGACATCGTAGAACGCGCGAGGGCCGCGAGGTATTCGCGTCGTGCCACACGCGGCAGGTCTGCCGGGGCTTTGCTACGCTCGCGGCGTGCGCCTTCTTGGATGGATCCTCGCCGCGACGCTCGGCCTCACCAGCATTGCCCGCGCGGAGGATGTCTCGTCGTTTCAGACCGAAGGCAGCGCCGACGCGAGCAGCAGCGACGCGCGGACGGCGGCCCTCGACGAGGCGTTCCAGCGCGCGGTCACGCTCGCCCTGAACGAAGTGGTCGATGCACCGACGCGGACCGCGAACAAGGCCGCGCTCGATCAACACATCCTCCAGCGCGCCCGCCTGTGGGTCGCTAACTTCAAGGTCAGCTCCGACACCACCAGCGACGGTCGTCGCGAGGTCTCCGTGCTCGTGCGCGTCGACAAGGACAAGCTCCGCGCGCGCCTCGCCGAGCTGGCGATCACCACGACGAACGTGGTGCCGTCGGGGCCGCGCTCGACGGTGGTGCTGCTGCGCGTGGCCTCGCCGGAGGGGCCGCGTGCGACCTACGGCGCGGGGGCCACGCAGGAGCTGCCGGGCGTCGGCGCGCTGTCGGCGGCACTGCGCACCGGCGGCTTCACGGTGAAGAAGGCGCCCGCGGTCGGAGCGGCCGCGCGTGCCGAGGGCGAGCTGCCCCTCGAGGACGCGGAAGCGGAGCAGCTCGCCGTCGAGGCCAAGGCCGATCAGTTCGCGGTGGCCGGCGTCAGCGTCGGCACGCCCGTCGTGCTGCGCGGGGTGCCCGAGTCCGGCGTGCTCGTGACGGCGACGGTGCGCATCGTCGAGCGGAAGTCACAGGCGGTGGTGGGGCAGGGGACGGCCCGGGTGGCCGCGCGCGGAGCGGATGCCGAGGTCGTGGCGTCGGCCGTCGATCGCGCGGTGGTCGGGGCGGCCTCGGATGCGATTCCGCCGCGGGCCGTGACCCCGCTCGCGCAGGCCGACGGCTACGCCGGACCCGACGCCCTCGTGGCCGAGACCGGTGTCGTGCTCGTGAAGCTGGCCGCGCGGACCCCGTGGGGCATCGTCGTTGCCCAGCAGAAGTACCTCGCCGGCGCGAAGGGCGTCACGAAGGTCACGCTGCGCCGCATGTCGCCCAGCGGCTTCGTCCTCGGCGTCGAGACGGCCGAGTCGCCCGAGCGGGTGGCGCAGCTCGCCAAGAAGGGCAGCTCGAAGGTGAAAGTCGTGAACGGCGTCGTCGAGCTCTCGCCAGGCGGTGCGATGTGATGCGATGGGGGCTCGCGCTGGCTCTCGCGGCCTGCGGCGCCACCGCGCCCGATGTGAAGCAGCGCCAGGACGCTGTGGTGCTCGTGCAGAGCAACGTCCGTGATGCGCAGATCTTCATCGACGGACGCTTCGTCACCTTCCTGCACGCGGCCGGCGCCGGCATCGCCTTGAAGCCGGGCGTGCATCGCTTCGAGCTGCGTCACGACGACTACTTCTCGAGCTACCTCGAGCTCACCCTCGCGACATCGGACCGCAAGAAGGTCACGATGAACATGGCCCAGATCCTCCCGTAGGTGGTACGCCCGGTCTGGGTGCTGAACTCGGAACGGCCTAGTCGCGACCTCGCGTCGGTGCTCCGCCTGGTGCGGTGGCTACTGATCCTCGCTTTCATCGTCCTCGCGTACGTGGTCCTCGACTACGTCGCGCACGTCCTCGCGCCCATCCTGGCCGCGCTCGGCATCGCCTACCTCCTGAACCCCATCCTCGACGGGCTCACCTCGCGCGGACTCCGGCGCACCGTCGGCGCCGGGCTCCTGCTGGTCGCGTTCGTGGCCATCGTCGCCGTCGCCTTGGTGTTCGCCATCCCCGCGATCACCGAGCAGGTCACGGAGTTCATCCACAACCTCCCGCGCTATGGCCAGAACCTCAGCGACTGGGCCGAGAAGCGCTTCGGCATCGCCATCCCCGACGACTGGAAGGCCTGGCTGAGCTCGTCCGAAGCGCAGCACACCCTGGGCGATGCCTCCACGCCCCTCCGCGTCATCGCCACCGCGATCGTCGGCGGCCTGTTCTCGGTGCTCGGGGTCCTGGCCGAGATGCTGCTGGTCCCGGTCTTCGCCTTCTACTTCCTCGCCGACTGGCCGCACCTCTGGCGTCGTCTGGACCACATGATCCCGCCGCGCCGCCGCGCCACCGTGCGCGAGCTCGTCCGCCAGATCGATGCCGTCGTCTCGAACTGGGTCCGCGGCCAGGCCATCGTGACGACGATCCTCGCCATCCTCTACGCCATCGGCTTCACCGTCGTCGGCATGCCGCTCTCGGTCCCCGTCGGCCTCGTCGTCGGCGCGCTGACCGTCATCCCCTTCGTCGGCACCGCGGTCGGCGCGGTCATCGCCGTCCTCGTCACCGTCAGCGGCGGGGGAACGTTCTCTACCGTCGGGGCGGTCGCCATCGTCATCGTGGTGTTGCACCTCCTCGAAGCGGGCGTGCTCACGCCGAAGATCGTCGGTCACCGCGTCGGCCTCTCGGAGTCGGCCGCGCTCCTCGCCGTCGTCGCCGGCGGCAAGCTCCTCGGCTTCGTCGGCGTGGTGCTCGCCGTGCCCCTCGCGGCCACGTTCGCCGTGCTCGTGCGCTACGCCATCAAGTACTACGAGACGACCTCGTTCTATGGCCACGAGTCCGATGCCGACGTCGTCATCACCCCCGCGATGGCGCTCATCATGCCGGGCCAGCCGTGGGCCTGGGATGGGGAGGTCGTCGACCGCGATCATCCGTCGCTGCGGGACCTCGTCCTTGCCATCGAGGCGGAGACGGCAAAGCACCCCGGCATCGAGGGCTCCGGCTGGAACGTCGAGACCGAGCTCGGCCCATCGGGCAAGCCGGAGTAGTGATCCCGGGGGCGGACCCCGTTGATGTCCGGTCGGCGGACACCACGAGCAAGTGTC
>JALHPV010000497.1 GCA_022842285.1 Kofleriaceae bacterium | reverse complement strand
GGCACCGTCGTGCCGCGCGAAGCGCCGAAACCTCCTTCTCCAACCTTGGCGTTCCCTGGCGTCTTGGCGTTGAAACCTCCGGGGTCGCTGCGGTCACACCTCGGTCGAGGGTCCGGGTGCAGACGTGAATCTCGGGCAACGTCGTGCGGCACCGTCGTGCCGCGCGAAGCGCCGTTCAATTCCTTGGCGTCTCCGGCGGCTCGGCGGCTTGGCGGTGAAGATCTGGGAAGCGCACGAAGCGCGCGCTACTGGCGCCACCAGCGGCGGACTTGCTCGAGCGCCGAGGTGCGCGGGAGGCCGGCGGGCAGGGTGTCGAGGAAGACGCGCCCGTAGCCCTTGGTGACGACACGCCCGTCGAGGATCGCCACGATGCCGCGATCGTCGCGGCGACGGATCAGGCGACCGAAGCCCTGCTTCAGCGCGAGGGCCGCCGCGGGGAGCTGGAGCTCGGCGAACGGGTCGCGGCCGGCCTCGGCGCTCGCCTGCATGCGCGCGGCGACGAGCGGGTCGGTGTGCGGGGCGAAGGGGAGCTTGTCGATGATGACGAGGGACAGCGCGTCGCCGGGGACATCGACGCCTTCCCAGAAGGAGCCGGTACCGAGGAGGACGGCGTGCGGGGTGGAGCGAAAGCGATCGACGAGGATCTGCTTCGGGGCCTCGCCCTGGACCATGCGGGTCATCGGCGCAGGCAGTTCGGCGAGCCGGGTCGTGGCTTCGCGCAGGGCGCGGTGCGAGGTGAAGAGGAGGAAAGCGCGGCCGGCGGTGATGTCGAGCAGCTCCCGCACGCGCAGCGCGGCCTCGGCGGAGAAGCCGTCGGCCACCGAGGGCAGGTCCCGCGGGACGTAGAGCATCGCCTGGGTGGCGTAGTCGAACGGCGAGGTGACGAGTAGCTCCTCGGCGTCGTCGAGGCCGAGGCGAGCCCGGGCGTAGGAGAAGTCGCCGGCCGTGGCGAGGGTCGCGCTGGTGAAGACGGCCGTGGGGCCGGCGCGCGTGACGTGACGACGGACCAGATCCGCGACGTCGATCGGTGAGGCGGACAGGAACGTGCCGCCACCGGTGCGGACCTCGCCCCAGTACACGTGCGACTTCTGCGTCTGCTCGGCGATGGTTGCGAGATCGTCGCGCAGGCTTCGGGCGCGCCGGGCGAGGCCGGCGAGGGACGCCCGCGCCCCCGCATCGGTTGCGTCCTCCTCGTCGTCGGGAGGCGGCGCCGATTCGGACTCCGCGGCGCGCGCGAGCTCCTCGAGCGCCGTGTCGAGCTTGAACCATGCCGTCTGGCGCTCGGGCTGCGCGAACAAGTTCGGGGGGAGCGGGACGCGCGCATCACCGCCGAGGAGGGCGGTACGGATGAGCGAGAAGAGCGTCACGCCCGTGCGCTCGACGTTGGAGATGACATCGATCGAGCCGCGGCCGGTCCACAGCGGCATGCGCGCGAGGGTGAGATGGGCATCGCGCACGAGCTCGGCGAGCTTGTGTGTCGAGAGGCGCGCGCCGAAGTGCTCGGTGGCGACATCCTCGAGCTGGTGGGCCTCGTCGAAGATCACGGCGTCGTGCTCGGGGAGGACGCGGGCGCCCGGATGGGCCGCGCGCAGCGCGCGATCCGCGAAGTACAGGTGGTGGTTCACGAGGATGAGCTGCGCGTTCTCCGCCATGCGCCGGGCCTGTGTGATGAAGCACCGTTCGAAGTAGGGGCAGCGCGGGCCGATGCGCGCGTCGGGGGTCGTCGTCACGTCGGCCCAGAGCGGGGCGTCCTCGGCGAGCCACTCGATCTCGGCGCGGTCGCCGGTCTCGGTGTGCCCGGACCAGTCGACGAGCGAGCTGAGCGAGACATCCGGGGTCTGGCGCGACGCCAGCTCGGCGAGCTTGCGCCGACACACGTAGTTGCCGACGCCCTTCAGCACGACGGCCGCGAACGGCTTCGCGAGCATCTGTCGCAAGAGGGGGATGTCGTGACGAGCGATCTGATCCTGCAGGGCGCGCGTCCCCGTCGACACCACGATGCGCTTGCCCGACTGGAGGGCGGGTACCAGGTACGCGAGGGTCTTGCCGGTGCCGGTGCCCGCCTCGACGATCAGAGGCCGCTCGTCCTCGAGCGCGCGCGCGACGGCCGCCGACATGAGCCGCTGCTCGGCGCGATCCTCGTAGTGAGGGATCGCGCGCTCGAGCCCGCCGCCCGGTGCGAGCAGGTCGGTCATTTCGGCTTGCGGGCGGCCTTCTCGACGTGACCGCTGGTCCCGAACCGCCGGGTGAGCTCGCTCATCACCGCCTCGACGGGAACACCGCGGGCCGCGAGCCCGACCATCACGTGGAAGATCAGATCCGCCGCCTCGTGCACGACCTTCGCCGGCGCTCCGGCCGGCAGCTCCTCGGCGAGCTCTCCGTGCTCCTCGGCGATCTTCGCGAGGATCTTCGGCATGCCCGCGGTGAGGAGCGACTTCGTGTAGGAGGTCTTCTCGCCGTCGGGCGTGTCCGTATCCCGGCGATGTTCGATCACCCGCGCGAGCTGCGAGAGGATCGTCGGAGCCACCTCGCTCTCGTCGCCCGCATCGGTCGTGAAGAAGCACGTCGGCGCGCCCGTGTGACAGGCCGGACCCGCGGCATGGGCCTTCACGAGCACCGTGTCGCGATCACAGTCGATGCGCAGCTCGACGAGCGTGAGCGTGTTGCCCGACGTCTCGCCCTTCTTCCACAGCGCGGACCGCGAGCGCGACCAGAAGTGAACGATGCCCGTCTGGCGCGTGAGCGCGAGGGCCTCCGCGTTCATCCACGCGACCATGAGCACCGCGCCCGTCGTTGCATCTTGCACCACGGCAGGCACCAGGCCGCGATCGTCCCAGCGAGGCTCCACCATGGGCTCCGACCCTATCAAATCCGGATCGCGAGGCCACGCTTCGCGAGGAACTGCTTCGCCTCCGAAATCGTGTGATGTCCGAAGTGGAAGATCGACGCGGCCAGCACCGCATCGGCCCCCGCCAGGAGTCCCTCTGCCAGGTGGTCGAGCTGGCCGACCCCGCCCGAGGCGATGACGGGGATGCTCACGGCCGTGGCCACGGTGCGTACGAGGGTCGTGTCGTAGCCGGTCCCCGTGCCGTCCCGGTCCATGCTGGTCAGAAGCAGCTCACCAGCCCCCAGATCGGCCACGCGCCGGCACCACCCGAGGGCATCCAGGTTCTCGTCGGTCCGTCCCCCGTGGCTGTACACCCCCCACACGCCCTCGGACCGACGCTTGGCATCGATGGCGACCACGATCGCCTGCGAGCCGAACCGGGCGGCGATCTCTGCGACCAGCTCGGGCGTGCGAATGGCCGCGGTGTTCACCGCGATCTTGTCCGCCCCCGCATCCAGCAGCGCCTCGGCATCGGCGACGGTGCGCACCCCGCCGCCGACGGTCAGCGGCGTGAACACCTGGTTCGCCGTCCGCGCCACCACATCCACGAGCGTGCTGCGGCCCTCGGGC
>JALHPV010000496.1 GCA_022842285.1 Kofleriaceae bacterium | reverse complement strand
CGACGACCCTCGACCTCGCCGGTGGCTCGCGCATCGCTGTTGGACCGGAGCTCGCCATCTCCCTCGAGACCGGCGGCGGCAAGGTCACGGCCGGCGCCGACGGCACCGTCAACCTCCCCGGGGGCGCCATCACGCTGAAGGGCACGCCGCAGAGCACCGCCGAGGCGCGGCTCGATGCGGCCTCCGAGACGAAGGTCACCGTGACGCGCGGCTCGGCGCGGCTGACGGGCGAGGGCAACAGCATCCTCGACATGAACCGCGGTGAGAGCGCGACGCTGAAGAAGAGCGGCGTCATCCGCGTCATCGATGCGATTCCGAGCTACTTCGACTTCCGGCTCGCGGTCGGCGACACGGCCACCATTCACGATCCGAAGGGCTCGACGGCCGTCCAGTTCCAGTTCGGCAGCAAGTGCGCGCAAGGCGGCGTCATCGAGCTCGACAAGGACAACCGCTTCCGCACCGCGAAGATCAGCTCCGGCAAGGAGAACGCGAACATCATGGTCGAGGGCGGCTCGTGGGCGTACCGCCTGCGCTGCACCTCGGGCGGTAGCGAGGGCAACGCCGTGGCGTCGGGCCGCATTGCCGTGAAGCGGGACTCCGGATCGCGCAAGCTGCCGCCGCCGCAGAGGCCGATTCCCATCGATGCCGACGGCCGCACCTGGCGCGTGTCGTATCAGAGCGTCGTGCCGTCGCTCATCATCGGGATGAAGGGCACGGGCAGCGCCTACAAGCTGACGCTCGCCCAGGGCGGCAAGGCGGAGACCTTCGAGGCCAGCAAAGGCAGTGTCACCGTCAAGGGCGACAAGCTCAAGGAAGGCACGTACACGTACTGGTTCGTCGTCGACGGGGTGAAGCAGCCCAAGTCGTCCACGCTCATCATCGACTTCGATCAGACGGCCCCGCAGGTCTACATCGAGTCGCCCAGCAACGGGAAACCGTGGACGGCCCCCATCGAGGTGAAGGGGGCCGTCATGCTCGGCTGGTCCGCCGCTGTGGAAGGCATCACGCTTCCCATCGACAAGCAGCGGCGCTTCAAGGCCACCGTCGATGCCCCGCCGGGCCAGGCCCTGGCGATCCGCCTTTCGCACCCCGACCGCGGCGTCCACTACTACCTCCGACGCCAGAAGAAGTAGCCGTCGAAGTAGCGTACGCTTCCCGCGTGCGCTGGCTCTCGCGACTCGTCACGACCACGCTCGTGGTCGCGCTGGTCGGCGGCGTCGGGTTGCTGATCCGGTCGGCCGTGCCCGAGACCACCTACGGCGGCGGCTTCAAGACCTACGCCGTCTTCCGCGACGGGTCCAAGCTCCAGGCAGGCTCGCCGGTCGTCATCGCCGGCGTCCGCATCGGTGACATCACATCCATCTCGCTTTCGCCGAACAACCTCGCGCGCGTCGACATGCGGATGCAGGATGACATCATCATCCGCGCCGACGCGTTCGCCACGCGCCGTGCCGACTCGCTGTTCGGCGACAGCTACATCGAGATCATCCCCGGACCTGACGAGACCGCGCCTCGCCTCGCCCCCGGCCAGCCCATCACGCACGTGCAGGAGGGCAGCTCGACGGACACCGTGCTGCGGACGATGGATCGCGCCCTCCCACGCATCGACAACGCGATCGCCCAGGTCGACGACTTCATGAAGGCCGCGCGCGCCGTGGTGAACGGTCCGTTCGAGGCGCGGATCCGTGAAGCCGATCAATGGCTCTCCGAAGGGCACATCGAGGCGCCACTCACGCGCGCCGACCAGGCAATGGAGACCGTCGAAGCGGCCACCGCAGGGGCGGCCGCATCGATGAGCACCGGTCCCGGACGCGTCCGCGCCGCGCTCGATCGCTTCGGCAACGGTGTCGCGAGCGCACGCACGCAGATCGGCGACGTGAAGTCCGGTCTCGCCGATGGTCTCGGTCGCGTACGCAGCGGCATCGGTGACCTCGACCCGACCCTGCGCGACATCTCCGAGATGATGACGGCGATCAACGAGGGGCAGGGCGATGACTGGAGGGGTACGCTCGGCCGTCTCGTCAACGACCACGAGCTCGTCGATAGCATCGAGGACACCGCCCAGACCATCTCCGACGGCGTGTACGCGTTGACTCGCTTCAAAGCGTGGATCGGCGCTCGCGTGGAGCTCGGCATGTACTCGAAGCAGTTCCGCTTCTACGCCACCGCCGAGATTCGCGCCCGCAACGACAAGTTCTATTACGTCGAGCTCGAACGCTCGAGCCTCGGGCAGGTCCCCATCGATCAGCTCGCCGAGGTCTCGGGCACCGACAACTACATCCGCACGCAGGAGATCGAGGACGGCGTGCGGTTCACGGGACAGTTTGGCAAGCAGCTCGGCCCGCTTCAGGTGCGCGGCGGCGTGAAGGACTCGACCTTCGGCGTTGGCGCCGACCTCCTCGGCTGGGACGGTCGCCTCAGGCTCTCGGCCGATCTCTTCGGCTCCTTCCAGCGTACCCCGCGCCTCAAGGTCGCCGCCGCCCTCGCCGTGTTCCGCTCGATCTACATCATCGCGGGCGTGGACGACGCGCTGAACGATCACGGCATCCTGGACGTCCGCACCGGCAACACCGCGGTGCCAACCGAGCTCTCCGAGGTCCACTACGGCCGCGACTACTTCATCGGCGGCGCCCTTCACTTCACCGACGTCGACCTCGCCACCCTCTTGCGCGTCTACGGCGCCCTCCTGATCGGACTCCTCTAGCTATGGGCATCTTCGACCGACTCCGCGGCGACCAGATCAAGATCCACATCGTCATCAAGGGCCGCATCGGCGACGAGTGGAAGGACATAGACACCTACCTCCGGGTCCCGGCTGGCACGACAGTGGCGAAGCTCCTCGACGCCGCCGCTGTCGCCCAGATCCCACTCCGCGAAGCCATCGCCAGCTCGCCGCACCTCGCCGACACGATGATGCTCAACGGCGAACGCTGCCCGGTCGCAGAGAATGCCGACCGCGCGCTCGCCGACGGTGACGAGGTGTACTTGCTGGCGCCCATCGCCGGCGGCTAGCTGGAGCGCGCGCGCCTACGCCCGCGCCCCGGACTCTTACCGCCAAGACGCCCCCGCCCCGGACGCCAAGGTCAGAAGGTTGAGGGGCGCTTCGCGCCGCAGGACGTTGGTGTCACAGGACGTTGCCGCAGAGGGATGAACGCCAGTGCGGGGGTGGGTCAGTTTTAGTGTCGTTTCGGGGTCAGTTTACGTGGCGCCTGACAGGGCCTTCGACCCCTTGGCGTCCGAGGCGACTTGGCGTTCAAAACTCATGGGCACCCCCGTGCGGGCACCCCGTGCGGCACCGTCGTGGGGCAGCAACGTCGTGCGGCAACGTCGTGGGGCGCGAAGCGCCTTCGACCCCTTGGCGTCCGGGGCGACTTGGCGTTCAAAACTCATGGGCACCCCCGTGCGGGCACCCCGTGCGGCTCCGTCGTGGGGCAGCTGCGTCGTGGGGCGCTGTGGGGCGCGAAGCGCG
>JALHPV010000495.1 GCA_022842285.1 Kofleriaceae bacterium | reverse complement strand
GGCCTCGGCTTCGCGGTCGCGCGCCGCCACCACGCGCGCCACGCTGACGCTGCCGACGACGGCCAGCGCCACGCCCGCCACGACGCCGATACCGACGGCCGCGCGATGCTTGCGGATGAACCGCACGAGCCGCTCGCGCGGCGAGTAGCGATGCGAGCCGACGAGCTGCCCGTCGAGATACCGCTGGAGGTCCCGCGCCAGCTCGCGCGCATCGGGGTAGCGATCCTCGCGGTGGTAGGCGAGGGCCTTGTCGACGATCGTCGCGAGCTCGCGGGGCACGGCGGGCACCACCTGGGCGATCGGCGTCGCCGGACGATGGGCGGCGTCGAGCATCATCTTGCTCGGGTCCGTCGCGTAGTGCGGCGGCTTGCGGTAGAGCAGGTGGTACAGC
Source organism: Kofleriaceae bacterium (assembly GCA_022842285.1). Classification (GTDB taxonomy): domain Bacteria; phylum Myxococcota_A; class Polyangia; order Haliangiales; family Haliangiaceae; genus JABFXX01. Next base: position 3,086 of record JALHPV010000495.1, on the reverse strand, counting down.
GTCGCGCCGAGCGCGTAAACATCGCACCGTTCATCGACGGGCTTGCCGCGCAGCTGCTCCGGCGCCATGAAGCCCGGCGTGCCGTAGACGATCCCGGCGCGCGTCTTGATCCCGTCACGATCGTCGATGGACCTCTGCCCTCCGGCGCCGCTGTCGATCACCTGCGGCTGCGCGAGCGTCGGATCGATGGGGTCGTCCGGCTCGGCCTTCGCCTTCGCGAGGCCCCAGTCGATGACGATCGTCTCGCCCAGCTCACCGACGAGGATGTTCGACGGCTTGATGTCGCGGTGCACGACGCCGCGCTCGTGGGCATGCGCGATCGCCTGCGCCGCCGTCACGATGTGGGGCACCAGCACGAGACGCGCATCGAGATCCGTCGCGTGGGCGACGAGCCGCTCGAGAGGCCGCCCGCCGATCTTGCGCATCACGTAGTACGGCACGCCGCCGTCGTCGAGCCCGCCCGCATCGTGGACGGGGACGATCGCCGGATGCTCGAGCCGCGCCGTGATCCGGGTCTCCCGGGCGAACCGCTTCAGCGTGTCCGCATCGTTCGAGAGCACCTGCTTGATCGCGACGGTGCGCCCCAGCAGCGTGTCGGTCGCCTCGACGACGCGCCCCATGCCACCGCGGGCGATCTCGGTGCCGAGCTCGTAGCGCGCTTGCGTGGGCATCTCCGGCGGGGCCGACAGCGGCGGCGGCGCTCCGGTGACCGTCGCCCCCGAGGGCGCGAGGGTCGGCATGTCGCTCGAGGGCGCGAGCGTCGGCGGAGCGCTCGGGCGGTCATCCCCCACGCGGGAAAGTGTACCGCTGCGGCGCTACGCGCGGGTCGGCATGAGGTCCTTCACGGCGCGCGCGAAGGCCCAGAGGAACAGGAGAGCGATGAGGCCGAGGACGATCGTCACCGGCATGACGTGCCAGTAGTCCTCGGGCCGCTCGCCGACGAGGAGGATCTGCGCGTCGCTCGGGATGCCGGACAGGATGTAGATGCCGACGAGGTCGGTCCCCGCCAGTGCGGCTGGGTTCGCCTTCAGCGCGCCCCATGTGGTCTCGGTGTGCGTGACGACGGGCTCGACGCGGGCCCAGAGCTTCGCGGCCTCGAGCTTCGCGGTGACCTCCGCCATGGACATCGCCGCCTCGAAGCGCGCCTGACGGAGGACCTCGTCGCGCTGGGCAACCTCGTCGATCGAACCGCGCCGCCCTTCGGCGCCGCTGCTTCCCGCGCTTCCGCGAGAAGCGTTGGCCGCGTGCTTGACGGGGATGCCGACCTTCGCCAGCTCCGCTTCCCACGCCTTGATGTCGAGGAGGTCGCCGTGGTTCTGCGACTTGCCGCTGAACGTCACGATGATCTGCGCGCGCGCCGGCTCGATGACGTCGTAGCCAGCCCCGGTCGTGTCGGCAGGACGGATGACATTGCCGGTGACGGTCTTGATCTCGCCGGCGCCGACGCCGGCCTTGATCGCGGCGACGGTGGCGAACACGGGGCGCGGATTCGCCGCGGCGTAGCTGCGGAGCGCCTCCTCGAACGGCATGTCGTCCATCGGACGGAGGCGGCCGATGTAGCGGCCGAGCGTGGGCTTGTCATCGCCGTCGGTCAGCGCGACCCACACGCGGTCCCCGCTGCCGCGCATCGGGGTGATGCGCATGCCGAGGCCGCCCGGGTTCTTCGAGGTGCGGATCGCATTGGCCACGGCCGGATCGCCATCGAGGGCGATGTAGCTCTCCGACTCGACCTTGCCCGCGGCGACATCGGCGACAGCGACGGCCGCCGGCTCCTTCGGTTCGCCCGCGAAGTGGCGGTCCGGGCTGAGGCGCAGCATGAAGTACGCGCACAGCACGACCACGCCCAGCGACGTGACGGCCCCGATCTTCGGCCTCGCCCGCGACAGCTTCACGAGGTCGGGATCGATCGCATCCTTGGCGATCGGGGCGCCCGCCTCTACCTCTGTCGACTCGGCCATGCTCGCGGACGTCATCCTAACGTGGGGATCGACAACGCGCTACGGGCGCAGGTTGCAGGGATTTTTGGCCTATTCTCGTCGCGGTGAGTGCTCCCGACCGCCCGCAGAGCTCGCGCGAGCAACCGCTCGGCGTCGCGGACCTGGTGCGGCTGGCCGGTCGAGCCGTGGATTCATTGGGATTGGTCTGGCTCGTCGGCGAGATCACCCAGGTCAGCGCCCCCGGATCGGGACACCTCTACTTCGGCCTCGGCGACCGAGGCTGCGTCCTGTCCGCCGTCATGTGGGGCCGCGACGTGGCTCGCCTCCGGTTCCAGCTCCAGGCGGGACAGCTCGTCCGGGTCCGCGGGCGCCTCGGGGTCTACGACCGCGACGGCAAGATGCAGCTCTACGCCGACTTCGCCGAACCGGCCGGCGCCGGCGCCGAGGCCGCCGCCCTCGAAGCGCTGAAGCAGAAGCTCGCCGCGGAGGGCCTGTTCGCCCAGGGAAAGAAGCGCCCCTTGCCGCGGTTTCCTCGTCGCATCGGCGTGGTCACGTCGGCGCGCGGCGCCGCGGTGCACGACATCATCCGCACGATCCAGCGCCGGTTCCCGACGCCGATCCTGATCGCCGATGCGGCGGTGCAGGGCGCGACGGCTCCCGCGCAGCTCGTGAACGGCATGGCCGCCGTGGTGCGTGCCGGTGTCGATGTCCTGATCATCGGACGCGGCGGTGGGGCGTCGACGGATCTCGCCGCCTTCAATCACGAGCGGGTGGTGCGCACCATCTCGCGCTGCCCGGTGCCCGTGATCAGCGCCGTCGGTCACGAGACGGATCTATCGCTCGCGGATCTGGCTGCCGATGCGCGCGCCTCGACCCCCACCGCCGCCGCCGAGCTCTGCGTGCCCGACAGCCGCGCGCTCGACGAGCAGCTCACGAAGGAACGCCGGCGCCTCGATCGCGAGGTCCATCACCTCATCGACCGCGCGAAGCAGGATCTCGATCGCGCGACGGTCGCGTTGCACGCGCGCGGTGATCGCATGCTCACGAGTGCGGCCGCGCACCTGGCGCAGCTCCACCATCGGCTCACCGCCGCGCATCCCCGCGAGCGCATCCACGCGCGCCGCACCGAGCTCGGCTCCCTCGAGCAGC
>JALHPV010000494.1 GCA_022842285.1 Kofleriaceae bacterium | reverse complement strand
GGCCACACTCGCCTCGCAGGCCCTTACCCCGTCGACGCGACTCTCCGCGGCGACCACGAGCGCGCTACCCCTCGTTCCGGAGCTCCGCGCGGAGCGTGCCCGCGCGAGGGGCGAGGCGGTGATCGCCGCGCTCGCCACCGGTGAGCTCGCGCTCGGTGAGCTCGCGACGCGCATCCACTCCGACTCGCCCGAGGCGCTCGCCTCGCTCGTCGCGCGGCTGGTCGCCTACGACATCGTGCGTGGCGCCCCCGGCCCCGTCGCGGCCCCCTCTGCGGCCTCGGGCCTGGAGCCATCGCCCATGGCCGCCCACTCTCGCCGCGCGCTGGCGATCCTCGGCGGCTTCACGGCCTGGTCGGAGGCGGCCCCCCACGGAACGAGTCACGCGGCCTTCGCGTACACCACCGCGATCGCGGCCGCGCAGCGCTACGCGAGCATCGACAGCTTCCACGAGCGGGTGCCGCCGGCAGGTGTGGCCGGCGTGCGGATGCGCGCGGCGCGCGAGCTACCCGAGGCCCGCGAGCGCTACGCGGCCGTCTACGTCGCCCACGGCGACCAGCTCGCGTACGTGCCGCACGCCCTGCGGCCACGCGATGACTGGGCCCCGGTCATCTGTGATGTCGGCACCGCCCACCACCTCGACCAGTGGCTGCACCTGTTCGTCGCCTCGGCCACGGGCGCGATCCGGCCGACGGACGGCTTCGTGTTCGCTGGCAATGCCACGCGGCGCCTGCACGAGCAGGTGTGGTCCGAGTGGCAGGCTCGACGGGGCGGCGCACCGATGCCGATGACCACCGTGGTCACGAACGCGATCGATCCGGCGGCGCATCTGCGTGACCCCGCGCTCGGCCGGGAGACGCGCGCGACCCTCGGCCTCGCCGAGCGCGACGTGATGGTCCTCGGGTTCGGTCGGCTCTCGGCATCGACGAAGGGAGACCAGCTCGCCGCCGTCGCAGTGTGGCGCGAGGTCGTGCGCGCCGCGCCCCAAGCCGTGCTCGTGCTCGCGGGGGCGGCCGAGGACTTCGGTCACGTGGAGCATCTGCGGCGACAGGCGCGTGATGCGGGGGTCGCCGATCGGGTCATCGTCCTCGAGAACCCGTACGACGTGTGGCCCCGCGCGCGCACGGCGCTGATGTCGGCGGCGGATGCGCTCGTGCATCTCTCGACGGGGCTCGAAGAGACGGCCTCGCTCGTCCTGCTGGAGGCGATGTCCCACGAGCTCCCGGTGATCGCGACGCGCTGGTCCGGATCGGTTGACCTCGTGCGCGACGGCGAGGAGGGCTGCCTCGTCGATACGTGGCGGGCTCCGTTGCCGGACCGTCGCCGTGCCGAGCTCCTCGGGCGCGAGCCGCTCGCGGTGGCCGGCGAGCTCAGTCGGTTCGCAGCCTGCGACGCGGGTCAGCTCGCGGCCGCTCTCATCGCCCTGTCCACCCAACCCGAGCGACGCCGGCGGATGGGCGCGGCGGCCCGTGCGGCGATCGTCGAACGACACGCGCTCGCCACGGCGACGGCGCGGCGTCTCGACTTCATCGCCGAGGCGTCGCGGGCCGCCGAGGCGGCCTGGACCGGCGCGCCTCCGCCGCGCACTCCCATCATCGATCTCGACGCCTTGCTCGCGTGCCATGGGCTGGCGGAGCGGGCGTGAGCCTCGAGCGGCTGTTCGGCGCGGAGCACGGGGCGTTCGCAAGCGCCGTGGCTGCGCGCCAGCCGTTCGTCGCGCGACCGCGGCCGGAGGTGCTGTCCGCGATGACCACGGATGGGGAGGCCTGGCTCGCCGCGCTCTCGACGCTGCTCACCGGGGACCGGATGGCGCCGCGGGCGCAGGCACAGCACGTCGAGCGTGGCCTCGGGTCTGTGACGTTCGAGCCGCTCGCGGCGACCGACACGGTGGCGGTTCTCGGTGCGGGGGACGAACGGTGGACCCTGCACGGTGCCCGCGAGCTCGTGCACGACCTCGCGCCAGGGAGCGTCGTCTACCTGCCGGCGGGCCGGGGCGTCAGCGTCGCGACGCACGAGCCGGCGCGGCTATGGTACCTGAGGTTCACCTTCCCGAGCTGGCTCGACATCGTCGCGAACACGGCGATGCTGGAGCTCGGAGCGGAGCGGAGCTGGCGCGAACCGGGGGACCTCGACGACGACGATGCGGCGGTCGCGGCCGCGCTCGTCGCGCTCACCGGTGTGCGCCTGCCGTGAGAGGATCGAGTCCGGCCATGGAGGTCGACGACCCGCTCGATCGTCTCTTCGGCGAGGCCGCGGGCTCCATCGCCGACGTGCCGATCTACGCCGCGGGCGATGTCGCGCGATTCGGCGAGCTGTTCGCGGCAGCGCCCTCGATCGAGGACTTCCTCCGCGCTCATCGGGGTGTGACCCAGGTCCACGACTACGCGCCCGACGGCTCGGTCACTCACCATCCGGTGGACGCCGACGGCGCGGTGGCCGCGTACCGCGCGGGGGCGGCCATGGATGCGCGCGACATCCAGGCGTGGTGTGCGCCCGCCCGGGCGTGGCTCGTCGCGCTCGAGGCCGCGCTCGGGCTCGCGAGCGGGGAGGGCCATCCGTACTGTCACGCCTTCATCGGCGCCGCTGGGGCTGGCGCGGAGAAGCACTTCGACAACCGCGAGGTGTTCGTCCTCCAACTCGTCGGGCGCAAGCGCTGGCTCCTCGCGCCGAACCGGGCGTGGCCGCAGCCTTTGATGCCGCACTCGGCTGGGGCGCCACCACACCCGTACAACCGCAAGGCGCCGGCGGCGGCGCTCGCCGACCGCGCGATGCCCGTCGACGCCGAGGAGCGGCTCATGGAGCCGGGCTCGGTGCTCTTCGTGCCGCGCGGCTACTGGCACGCCACGCGTGCGATCGAGCCCTCGCTGTCGCTCTCGTTCGGCGTGCGGCGCCCGACGCGGGTCGAGCGCTTCGTCGAGCGCCTGCGTCAGGAGCTCGCCCGCGATCCGGCCTGGCGCGCGCCGGCACTCGACCTCACCCGGGCATCGACGTCCACCGCGACCGGCTTCGCTCGCCCGCTCTACGCGGCACTGGCGACGTTGCGCTCACGGGAGGATCCATGAGCGAGCGCCGGCTCCAGCTCTCGCGGCACGTCTCGATCGTCACCCTCGGACCGGCCATGCACCTGTGCGGACACGCACTTCGCGCCGGCCGCGATCTCCTCGACGACGAGGGGCGGGCCCGGCTGGAGGCGTTCCGGGTCGCGCAGGTCGTCGACGACAAGGCCGACGGAAAAGTCCGCTTCTGGGAGCGTAGCGGGTTCCTCGTCGATGCCGCGGTCGACGAGGACGAGGCGCTCGTCGAGATGTACGGCCGCAGCGTCGAGACGGCGAAAGCGGCTGCGCAGCGCGAACAGATGCGCGCCCGCGATGACCGTCGCGTACGGTTGCGCGTGGGACCGGCGCCCGCACTGCCGGCAGAACCGCGCGATCGCTGGACCGTCGTGTACCTCGGACTCTGTCTGGTGCTGCCAAGCGCCGACGTGCTCGCCGCGCTCGCCGCCAC
>JALHPV010000493.1 GCA_022842285.1 Kofleriaceae bacterium | reverse complement strand
CGTGGCGTCTTACGATTTGTTCATTAGGGAGGATTGATGACGCTCACGAAGACCTGGTTGATTGCTTGTGCCCTGGTTGCCACCCCCGCCATCGCGATGGCCGAGGGAGAAGGCGAAGCGGGCGGTGAAGTCGGGGGTGAGGGCGAGGGTGGTGGCGAGGGGACGATGGACGCCACGCAGGAAGGTGGTGGCGATGCCGGTGGCGGTGATGCCGGCGGCGGCGGCGCGATGGACGCGGCGGGTGGTGGAGCCACCGGTGGTGCCTACCCGTCGATCATCATCGATCGCCCGGCGACGCTCACCAAGGGCCTGCTGCGCGCGACCGGCGAGGTCGGCATCGGGAAGACGCTCACGGTCGACACGACCAATGGCACGACGTCCTCGTCGTTGGGAATTGGTCTCAATGTCGGCGCCGACTACGGTATCAGCGACAAGATCGAGGCCGGCCTCAGCTACGGCATCTCGCTGAAGGAGTTCGAGGCGAAGGGCCCGCTCGTCCTGCGCGGCCGCTTCAACGCCAAGAGCGACGAGAAGATGCGTCTCGGTCCCGAGGTCTCGCTCGGGTACGGCCTCGACAGCGAGGCGTTCCTCATCGGCGCCGGTGCGTACTTCCAGTACAACCTCACGCCGCAGATGGCGCTCTACACGCCTGGCAACCAGCTGCAGTTCGCGATCGCCGATGCGGCGAACATCGGCTTTCTCAACCTGCCGTTTGGCTTCGGCTACCAGATCGACCCGACGATCTTCGGCTTCGTCGAGACGAACCTCCTGTCGTTGGGCTTCGCGGACGCGTCCGGCGAGGCGTTCATCTTCGCCGACTTCATCCCGCTGAACGTCGGCGCGTTCTACACGACCGGCAGCATCATCGATATCGGCGCCTCGATCGGTAGCCCCGATGTCCCGGACATCGCGGATAACTTCCAGTTCCTCATCACCGCGCGCTACCACAAGCTCCCGTAAGCGGGACGCAGCGCGGAATTTGCGCTCGGGCTCGCGCGTCGTCATGGTTGGGGATGCGCGCGCTCGCTGCGATTTTGTTGTGCGTCGGGTGTGGCAGTGATCGAGCACCCGCGCAGGCGCCACCGGGACCTCTCCCGGTCGTAGCCGTCCGGCCCGTCGACGCCGGTGTCCCGATTGCGGACGCGGGCGTCGACGACGACGAGACGGAGGTCGCGCCGTGTCCGGAGGTCGCCGACGCCGAGCCGGCGGCCCCGCCCCATGACGAGCTGACGCTGACGAAGGTCACGTACGCGGATCTGCCGGGCTGGGCCGACGACAAGCACGCCGAGGTGCTGCCTGCCCTCCTCGCCTCGTGCGTGAAGCTCGATGCGATGAAGGGCGGCACGCCCGTCGGTCACGATGGCCACGGTGGCAAGGCGAAGCAGTGGCGGGCGGTCTGCGCGGCGGCCAGGCAGGTTCCCGCCGGAGATCACGCGGCCGCGAAGGCGATGCTCGAAGCCCAGCTCGTGCCGTGGCAGGCCGCGGGCAAGTCCGGCCCCGAAGGCAAGCTGACGGGCTACTTCGTGCAGGAGCTCCACGCCTCGCGGAAGAAGCACGGGAAGTATCAGTTCCCCGTGTACGCCCGCCCGCCCGACCTCGTGATGGTCGACCTGTCGAAGCACATCAAGGATGCGCACGGCCGTCGCATCTGGGGCCGCCTGGACGACAAGGGCGACATCGTCCCGTACTTCACGCGGGCCGAGATTCGCAAGGGCAAGCTCGCCGGCAAGGGCCTCGAGCTCATGTACGCCGACAATGCCGTCGACCTCCTGTTCGCGCACATCGAAGGCTCGGCGAAGGCCGTGATGGACGACGGCAGCGTCGTGTGGCTCGAGTTCTCCGGCAAGAACGGTCGCAACTATCGGGGCGTGGGCGGCGTGCTGAAGAGCATGGGAGAGCTACAGCAGCCGGGGAGCGGCACGATGCCTGGCATCCGCGCATGGTTCGACGCGCATCCCGGCAAGTTCGACGAGGTCGTCGACCAGTCGCACTCCTATGTCTTCTTCTCCGAGTCCAAGCAGCCGGGTGCGGTCGGGTCGCAGATGGTGGTGCTCACACCGCGCCGCTCGATGGCGATCGACCGCGCCTTCGTGGCGCATGGCACACCGATCTGGGTCGAGACCCGCATCCCCAAGGTAGGACAGGCGGGGGCCGAGCCCTGGCGGTCCCTGCTCGTGGCGCAGGACACGGGTGGCGGCATTCTCGGGGCGGTGCGAGGCGACATCTACTGGGGTGACGACGACGCGGCCGCGGACCTGGGGGGCCGCATGGGCGGCGCGGGACGCTACTGGCTGCTGTTGCCGAAGGGCGTGACGAAGTAGTCAGTGATCGCGCGGCGACCCGGCGCTATGATCCGATCATGGGGCGCACCGCGCTCTACCGCGACGACGTGTGGCGACCTGCGCGGGCCGAGGTGACCCTCGAGCCGACGGCGCTGACCGTTGTCTTGCCCGGCGGGCGACGTCGCCGGTTCGACCTCGATGGATGTGAGCCGGTCGCGACCGATGGCTGCATCGCGCAGGGCGAACGGGTCGCCGACGAGACCGTGGGCCAGTGGCGACCGGGCGCGACGTCGGCTCGCGGGGTCGAGCGACGGTTCGTGAAGATGCTCGCCCTCGAGCGAGGAGGGTCGCCGCAGGCCGTCGTCGTCACCCCGCCCGAGGAGGGGGCGGTCGCGCCCAAGATCGTACGCGTACCCGAGGCGCCGAAGGACGCGGCAATCGTGGATGCCGCCACCTGGGATGCGCTCGCCGGCTTCATCCTCGGAGGCGGGCGGGTCGCCGCCCTCGCCGTGGCCGATCTCGCCCGCCTGGCCACGATCGCCACGCCGCAGTTCGCCGTCCTGATCGGCGAGGTCGCTGCCCAGCGCGCGCTCGACTGGGTCGCGATGGCTCGTGGTCCCGTGCGCGGGATTCCCGATCTCGATCTCGCGCTCCAGCCCCTGTTCGCGGCCGCGCGCACGTCGCAGCGCGCCAGCGAGGCGTTGATCGCGGCGCTCGCGTACGCCGCGGGATCCGCCCGTCGGCGCCGCCGCTATCGATAAGCGCTATGCTCGCGCGCGATGAGGGTCGACCCAACCGCATCGCCCGTGAGCGGCGCTCGCGTGTCCGCGAGGCTCGGGTTCGTCGTCGCCGCGCTCCTCACCAGCTGCGCCGTCTCCGACGTGTCGCGCTCGGTGGGCGCGCGCTGCGACAGCCGGGCCGAATGTGATGACCGGTGCCTCGCGCCCGCATCGACGTATCCCGACGGCTTCTGCACCCTCTCGTGCGACGAGGACGACGACTGCCCCGATGACACCCGGTGCACCGAGGATGAGGGCGGGGTGTGCTTGTTCCAGTGTCACATCGCGGATGACTGCGCGTTTCTCGGCGTGGGCTGGGGTTGCATCGAGAGTGACAAGCGTGGTGTCGCAGACACCAAGGTCTTCGTGTGTCGCGGCTCGTAGCCATCCTGCTCGTGCTCGCCGCGCCACCCGTGCTGGCCGAGCCCCTCGACGCTCCCGACGACGATCTCGCCGAGCACGCCATCGCCGCGCAGGTCGGACTC
>JALHPV010000492.1 GCA_022842285.1 Kofleriaceae bacterium | reverse complement strand
GCCCGCGAAGTGCGCGAAGGCGTAGGCCGATACCTGGCCCGTCAGGCGATCGAGCTGGTGCCTCGGGCCGATCCCGATGCCACGGGTCTTGTCGAGCTCCTGCACGAAGCCGTGCACGTCCTCCGGGAAGTACGCGAACAGCTTGCCGTCGGCCGTGCCCGTCAACTCGGGATTCCGGCTGTGCGGCGTCGTGATCATGCCGATCGGCTTGTACGTCGGCGGCGGCTCGTCGAGAGACAATGACCCGAGGTACTGCGTCTGGTCGTTGGCGGCGATGTACAGCGTCTCGGTCTCGGACTTCGGGCCATCGGACGCCCAGCCCATCCCGAAGGTCCGCGGTGACTCCGGCGGCGCGATGTAGCCGACGGGGCGACACTTCGCGTCGATGATCGACACGCGGTTCAGATAGCCATTGTCGAAGAGCACCCACGCGATGCCGCGGCGGTCGACGGCCATCGAGAACGGCCGATCGCGCGATCCGCAGTCGAGCTCACCGACCCTCTCGAACGGATCGCCGGGCAGCTTGCGCGGGTCGAAGCGCAGGAAGTTGTTCTCCGAGTCGACGAGGTAGATGAGCTCGTTGCCCTCGGTCTCGCAGGTGTTCTGGCAGACGCCGTTGCGGCAGCCGTCGGGACAGCGCTGCCGGACCTCACCGAGCATGCCCCCGGCGAGGCACGGCACGATGTTGTCCCCGACGCAGACGTCCTGACCGAGCTGGTCACACTGCGCGGCGGGGTTCGGCTGGGCCACGGCGGCGTCGATCGGCGTTCGTGGGGCGGGGTCGGCGGCGAGGTCCGCGGGCTCCTGCTGCTTCCGGCCGCACGCGACGAGAGCGCACATCGTGAAGACCCAGCCCGACAGCGCGCGCATGACCGCGAGCCAGCGTATACCCAGTCTTCCGATGGCCGCTGCGTACGACGCCGTGATCGTGGGCAGCGGACCGAACGGTCTCGCGGCCGCGGTCCGGCTCGCCCAGACGGGTAAGCACGTGCTCGTCGTCGAGGGCGCCGCGTCACTCGGGGGCGGCATGCGGAGCTCGGAGCTGACCGAGCCCGGCTACCTGCACGACGAGTGCTCGTCGGTGCATCCCATGGCGCTGGCATCGCCCTTCTTGAGGTCGCTCAGCCTCGCCGTCGACTGGATCCAGCCGCCGTCGCCACTCGCGCACGTGATGCCCGATGGCCGCGCCGTCCTGCTGGAGCGCTCGGTCGAGGAGACGGCCGCGCAGTTCGGCGCGGACGGCAAGCGCTACCGCGCCCTGATGCAGCCGTTCGTGGAGCGCTTCGACGAGCTGATTCCCCTGCTGCTCGCCCCGCTGCGGATCCCGAGCTCGCCCGTGCTCATGGCACGCTTCGGGCTCTCGGCGATCCGGTCGCTGACCGGGCTTGTGAAGCGGTTCGGCACCGACGAGCCGGCCGCGCTGCTGGCGGGCATCGCCGCCCACGCGATCATCCCGCTCGACGGCGCCGCGTCGGGGTCATTCGGCCTCGTGCTCGCACTCGCCGGTCACGCGGTCGGCTGGCCGATCCCGCGAGGGGGCTCGCAGGCGATCGCGACCACGCTGATCGCGAAGCTCCGCATGTACGGCGGCGAGCTGCAGACCGGTCGCTGGGTGACCTCGATCGACGAGCTCCCGTCCGCGCGCGCGTATCTCTTCGACGTGGCCCCGCGGCAGCTCGCGGCGATCGCCGGCGACCGGTTGCCGAAGCGGTATCGCGATCGCCTCCTGACGTTTCGCTACGGCGGTGGCGTGTTCAAGCTCGACTGGGCCCTGAGCGGCCCGGTGCCCTGGAAGGATCCACGCTGCGCCCGCGCCGCGACAGTGCACCTGTCCGGACGCGCGCGCGATGTCGTCGAGTCCGAGCGTGCGATCTACGAGGGACGCGTGGTGGCCGAGCCGTACACGCTGTTCGGTCAACCGACGTTGTTCGATCCAGCGCGCGCGCCTGCCGGCCGTCACATCGCGTGGGCCTACTGCCACGTACCGCCCGGCTCCCCCGCGGACATGACCGCCGCCGTCGAAGCGCATGTCGATCGCCACGCCCCGGGCTTCCGCGACCTGATCCTCGCGCGTCGCATCACCACCCCCGGCGACCTCGAGGCGCACAACCCGAACTACATCGGCGGCGACATCAACGTCGGCATGCCCGACCTGCGCCAGCTCTTCTTCCGCCCGATGGCAAAGCTCGATCCGTACGCCACGCCCGCGAAGGACATCTTTCTCTGTTCCTCGTCGACGCCCCCGGGCGGCGGCGTGCACGGCATGTGCGGCTATTGGGCTGCACGATCCGCGCTCGCAAACGTGTTCGGAGAGTGATACGAGCGCGCCATGCGCGTGCTCCTTGCGGTGGTCGTCCTTGGTGGCTGTGGTTCCTCTCCCCCGGCGCCATCCACGCCGACGTCGGCCGAGGGTTCCTCCGCGCCGCTCGAAGTCCCGGCGTCGACGCACGAGGCGATGCAGCTCTTCGAAGAGAACGGCTACACGCTCTCCGGCGCCGAGTACTGGCCGTACGTGGGCGAGGTGGACATCGACTATCCGAAGGAAGTCCTGTGGGGCTTCTATCCGCAAGCGGGTGTGACGCCGCCGGGCGAGGAGGAGCCGAACCCCGCCACCGCGAACCCGGAGGCGGTCGATTGCGCGGAGCAGTCCTACCGGGCGCTGCGCGCGTTCATCGAGTCCGACCCGCCGATGCTGCGCGAGATCAACCAGCGCGGGGTCGACGCCGGCTTCAACCCGAAGTTCTATCTCTGGACCAACGACTACACGAAGGCGGCCACGCCCTACCCGCCGGGGGTGCGCGAGGCGCGGCTCTGGTACTGGAAGCGCAAGACGCCCGATCCGACGCGCCCCCCGGGCTACTGGAAGTGGGAAGCGACGCTGACGCAAGCGGGCGAGTGCCAGGTGCCGAAGCAGCCGCAGATCGACGAGTACCTCACCACGACGCTCGCCGAGCTGAAGTAACTGGTACGTACTAGCCGAGGAACGCGCGCGTCACCGCGAACGCGAGCGCGGCCATCACGAGCGCCCCGACGACGAGCATCCACGGCTGCAGGCCGCTCTTGCGCTGATGGCGATTGAAGCCGGCGACCTGCGGCTGCGAGGGCCGGCCGTACCCGCCGGGCTGATGCGGCGAGTCGAACATGTCGTTCTGCGTCGGCGATGCCGCGCGCGGCGGCAGCTGCGAGGCGATGTGCGGCGCCATGTGCGGCGGCATCTGCTGGTTCATCGGCGGGCCCATGCCGGGTGGCTGCATGCCGGGCCCGGGCGGATAGGGCTGACCACCAAACACCGGATAGGAATCCCGGACGGGGGCGGGCATGGGCGGCGGTGGCGCCCCGGGCGGAACGAGTGCGAGCGGCGGCGGATTCGGGGCCGGCTTCGGCGCGGGGCCCGGCGGGAGCCCCAGGCTCGTCGCGGCGGGCACGGGCAGGTTCGGCTGCGGACCGCCGGCGCCCATCGCGCCCATCATCGTCGGGGGCGGTTGCTGCGACATCGCCGGGGGCTGAGCCTTGGGCGGCTGCACGAGCGACGGGACCGCCTGCGCCGACGGCGGTCGCTCCGGCGGCGGAAAGCCCATCG
>JALHPV010000491.1 GCA_022842285.1 Kofleriaceae bacterium | reverse complement strand
GGTGGGCCTCGATGAAGACGGACGGCTCCTGACCCTTGTAGATGAGGTAGGCCACGAAGAGCCCGCCGAACATCAGGATCTCGGTGACGATGAACACCCACATTCCGAACTTGGCAGCGTCGAACTGCTGCTCGGGGGTGTCGAAGTGGTGCGCGAGGAACTTCGGATGATCTCCGTGTCCGTGGTCGCTGTGCGCGCTGGCCATTGGCTCTTCGTCCTGTCGCCTTGGTTGGTTTTGAACCCGAGACGCTGCGATCTCCGCGCAGCGTCGCGGAATCACTTCTTGAGGTCCTCGGGGAAGCCGTCGAACAGCTCCTCGTCGGTGCACAGATGGTAGTCGTACGGCCCGCGGGTGATGGTGGGCGTCTCGCGGAAGTTCTGCATCACCGGCGGGGACTCGGTCCCCTGCCACTCGTAGCCGGCCGAGCCCCACGGGTTGGGGGGAGACTTGGGGCCCGAGCGCAGCGACTTGATCAGCACCCAGGCGCAGATCGAGAAGCCGATGAGGAGGAGCCACGAGCCGACCGTTGAAACCTTGTGATAGATTTCAAACTGCGGGAGGTAGTCGTAGTACCGACGGGGCATGCCCTTCGAGCCCATCACGAACTGGATCAAGAAGGTCGTGTTGAACCCGACGAACACGAACAGCCACGAGATCTTCGCGAGGCCCTCGTCGTAGAGCTTGCCGGTCATCTTCGGCCACCAGTAGAGGATGCCGCCGACGAAGGCCATCACGGTCCCGCCCATCATCACGTAGTGAAAGTGCGCGACGACGAAGTAGGTGTCGTGGAGGTGGATGTCGGTGTTCAGCACCGCGCAGAAGAGGCCCGTCAGTCCGCCGATCGTGAAGAGCACGAGGAAGGACAGGGCGTAGAGCATCGGCGTCGTCAGCTCGATCGAGCCCTTGTAGAGCGTGGCGGTCCAGTTGAAGACCTTCACGCCCGAGGGGATCGCGACGAGCATCGTGAGCGCGCTGAAGAGCATCGTCGCCCACTCGCTCTGCCCGCTGGTGAACATGTGATGTCCCCAGACGAGAAAGCCGACGAGCGCGAGGCCGAGCGAGCTCATCGCCACCGCGAAGTACCCGAAGATCGCGCGGCGGGTGAACGTCGCGAACAGCTCCGAGGCCACGGCCATGCCCGGGACGATCATGATGTAGACCGCCGGGTGCGAGTAGAACCAGAAGAAGTGCTGAAAGAGGATCGGGTCGCCGCCGAGCGCGGGGTCGAAGATCCCGACGCCCATCGTGCGCTCCGCCGCGAGCAGCAAGAGCGTGATCGCGAGCACAGGCGTCGCGAGGACCTGGATGATCGACGTCGCGTAGGTGCCCCAGATGAAGAGGGGCAGGCGCTTCCAGTGCAGCCCCGGCGCGCGGAGCTTGTGCACGGTCACGATGAAGTTCAGCCCGGTGAGGATCGAGCTGAACCCGAGGATGAACACCCCCAACACCATCGAGACCACCGACGTCTGCGACGTGGTGCTGTACGGCGTATAGAAGGTCCAGCCGGTGTCCACCGAGCCGGTCACGATGCTGTACAGCGAGAAGGTCGCGCCGATGACGTAGATGTAGAAGCTCAGGAGGTTGAGCCTCGGAAACGCCACGTCCTTCGTCCCGAGCATGATCGGCAACACGAAGTTGCCGAGCGCTCCTGGCACCGATGGAATGATGAAGAGAAACACCATGATCGCGCCGTGAAGCGTGAACGCGCGGTTGTAGTACTCCGCGCTCATGATGGTTCGGCCCGGCGCAAACAGCTCGAGGCGCACGAGCAGCGCGAAGACGCCGCCCATGAAAAACGCGAGCAGCGTCGAGATCAAGTACATGAGCCCGATGCGCTTGTGATCGAGCGTGAGGAGCCAGCCCTTCACGCCGCGGCCAGCTTCTTGGCTCAAATACGGCGCCAGGTGATCTGGCTCGTCGTGTCCGTGCGCTCCTGCGACTTCGGTCGCCATCGCTTGAGGTCCCTTTCTCTCAGAAAGTCAAAACAGCTCGAATAGAGGAATCGCCGCTCAGCGCAGCGTGCGGATGTACGCGATCAACGCGTCGATCTGGTTGTCGCGGAGCGTCCCCGCGAACGAGGGCATGACGCCGTTGAAGCCCTGAACGACCTTCGCGTTCGGCGCGATGATCGCCTGACGGATGTAGTTTGCGTCGGCGTTTGCGCTCGAGCCGTCCGTGAACTGACGCTGACGGCCGAAGAGCCCACGCCACGTCGGACCGGTCATCGCCGAGCCGTCCGTCGAGTGGCACGTGTTGCACTGCTGCGAGCGATAGAGGATCTCGCCCCACTTCTCGGGCGTCGCCTCGCGGCCGGTCGCCGGGTCCGTCGGCGGCCGCAAGATCGACTCGAGAAAGGTGTTGTACTCGGCCATCGTCTGGATGCGGACCTTCGTGATCATGCTGAAGTGTCCGACGTGCCGACGGTTGCCCTCGCGCCCGACGTTGGGATCGCCCGGAGAAATCTCGGTCGTTCCGACGGCGGCGCCGCAGTACTCGGTGCAGAACAGGTCGGTCTCACCGGTCTGCGTCGCCTCGAACCACAACGTGCTGTAGAAGCCGGGAACCGTGTCCTTCTTCACGCGAAACGCCGGGATGTACAGCGAGTGGATCACGTCCTCGGAAGACATCACCAGGCGCACCGGGCGGTTCACCGGGACGTGCAGGATGTTCGAGTGACCGCCGTTGGGATACTCGAAGTCCCACGACCACTTCTTTGCGCGCACGCGAATCTCCATCGCGTCCGCGGGCGCCACCGACATGTCGATGTAACCGCGAAACCCGATGTGAAAGAGAAACGCGAGGATCGCCAGCGGCGACACCGTCCACGTGATCTCGAGCACCGTCGCGTGACCCGTCGGCTCCGCCTTCACGCCGGGCTTTCGGCGGTACTGGTACACGAAGTACATCGCCGCGCCGATGATCACGACGAAGAGAAACACGCTCAGGTAGTAGATGAAGTAGAAAGCCCAATCGACCTGCCTTGCGAAGGTGGACCATTGGGGGGGCAGTTGCATCGTCTCCATCGTCTTGTCGCCGTTCGTACGAGACTGAAGGGTCTCTTTAGGAAATCCGGTTTCTGATGCGCCGCGGGGAGCTACCCGCGGTGCTCCTGCTCGTCAGTGTCGCGGCCGTCGCGGCGATAGATGCCTGCGGTCGCGGTCGTTCGGTCGCGGTCTCTGCGCAGCTCGCGAAGCCAGAGCGCAAGCAGACCGCTGCCGAGCAGCGCCGCAGTCACTCCGCCTCCGAGCTTCATCACCTGCCGCGCCACAAGGACGTAGCGACGGTCTTGGGGATCGAAGTGAAAACAAAACATCAGCACGCGATCCACCGTGCTGATCGAGCGCCCCTCGGACGCCTCGATGAGTCCCAGCCGAAGGTCGTTGGCCGGAAACGAGATCCCGTACAGGTATCGCGCGATCTTTCCTGACGGAGTCGCCACGAAGATCACCGCCGGGTGCGAGTACTGGTTCTGGCTTCGCTCGTAGCGGTAGCCGAAGCCCAGCGCCGTCGCCAGCCTGCGCACCTGCGCCTCGTCACCCACCGTGAAGTGCCAGCCGCGGGCGCCCGACGCGCGCGCGAACTGATCGGCGACGCGCGC
>JALHPV010000490.1 GCA_022842285.1 Kofleriaceae bacterium | reverse complement strand
CCTCCTCGAGCCAGTTGGCCAGGTCGTTGACGCCGCGGTAGTACGCCGGCTCGAGCGGGATGGTGATGAAGCCGTGCTCGCCGATGTAGTCGCGGCGCGGGGCGCCGGTCGCGCGCTCGAGCTTCTTCGTCGAAGCGTTCGGGATGATGAAGTCGAGCGTGGCCATCTGGAGCAGCAGCTCGCGGTTGCCGGCCTGCGCGCCCACGTGCTCGGGGTCGACGGCATCCATGATCCAGCTCGCGACGGCAAGGAGCTTCTTCCCCTCGTAGCTCGCGCTGTCGATGCCCTCGCGCGTGAACAGGCCCTGCAGGTGCGACGAGAAGAACGTCGACTCGTCGAACATGCGGATGAGGTCCGCGCCCGGCACGTTCAGCACCGCGCGCGGAATCTCGGCGCCACTGCCGAGGAAGACCGCGCCCATGATGCCGCCGAGTGACTGGCCGGCGTAGTAGATGCGCGACGTATCGACGGGCCGGCCGAGGAGGGCCGACCAGTCCGTGGTGCGCAGCGAGTGGTCGAGCGCGCCGAGGTCGATCAGCGCCTGGAGGAAGTGGTCCTTTGTCGAGGCGATCGCGTTGACGTCGGTGAACACCGCGCCGCTCGCGATCGGCAGGTCGAGCACCGGCCACTTCGCGAGGGCATTGCCCTGGCCGGCCGCATCCACACAGCGGCCGAGGTCGTTGCACGTGGTGCCGCTCTCGCACGGGTTCAGCGACAGGGGTTCGCCGGTCTGCGGGTTGATGACGGAGATGGGGCCACCCGTCGCGCAGTAGGTGCGCGTGCCGTGATACGGGAAGTCGATCGAGATCGAGGCGAAGCCTCGCTGCGCGAGCTCGCCGGCGACGGCCAGCACGAAGCGTCGCTCCGTCACGAGTCCGTGGCCGAAGATGACGACCGGAATCGGGCCTGGCGCCGGGTCGTCGGGGACCGCGAGGGTGAACGCGATCTGCTCGACCTCGTGCCCGCCGTCGCCCCGCCAGGCGCGCGTGCGCGGATCGAGGAACTGGGGCGACGCGATCGTCCCGTCGTACACGTCCGACACGTCCAGCAGCGACGTGACGCCGAGCGGGAAGTCGAGAATCGCGTCGCCGGCGGACTTGCGCGTGATGTTCGTCGGTGCCGTATCGACGCCGAGTCGCGCTGCCGATTGGCGTGCGGCCACGAGCGGCTCGCGCACCGTCAGCGTCGTGAAGGGCCACGCGGCCAGGATCTGATCGCGGCCGAGGCCGTCGAGGGCGGTCGCCTGCTGCGTGCGCGCGAGCTCGAGCCGCTCGGCATCGTCGGACGGCACGGCTACGAGCTGGCTGGCCCCGTCGACGAACACCGGCGCCCGCGAACGCAGGAAGTGCCCCGCGGGCATGACGCTCACCTCGCGGCCCTCGGCATCACGCAGCGCGCGGTCGACCACGACCACGTAGCTCGTCGCCTCGGCGAGCGGTCCGTCCTTCAGCGTGAGGATGACGTGCGAGAGATCGGGCATCAGCGTGACGGCGGCGGGGACGCGTACCAGGTCGGCGAGCCGGTACAGCGCGACCGTGTCCTCGCTCACCGTCGACGCATCGAGCGGCGCGGTCAGCTCGAACAGGAGGTCCGGCGAGAGCCCGAACCCCGTGTACTCCGCGAGCCGGCGCTTCGCCTCGCTCTCGAACGGCTTGTCCCACGGGGCCGGTGGCAGATCGACGTGTCCCGTCGCCGGGTCGATCACGAGCGCGATCGGCAGCGGCATCCGCTGCGAGGCCTTGTCCATCGCGAGCTCGGTCCGCTCCGTGACCGTGAACGCCCACAGGGACGCGACCTCGCTGCGCGGAACGTCCTGGGCTTCGAAGGCGTCGAACACGGGGGCCAGGTCCGCGCGGATCTCCTCGAGCTTGCGCGCATTCTCCATCCGCTCCGCGCGCGTGTCGCCCGGGAACGCATGCTCGTGCTCCGGCGTATCGAGGCGCTCCGTCTGCCGCAGGAAGTAGAACGCGGCATCGCACTCGAGCCGCTCGCCACCTGCGCCCCGGGCCCCGAGCACGCCGCCGCGCAACATCACCACGTACCGATCGCCACGGGTCCAGCCCTCGCGCGGGGGATCGATCGTGAGCTGCATCCCGTCAGCCCGGACGTGTACGCGCGTATCGGCGACGCGCACCGGCGTGCCCGTCCAGCGCCACACCTGCAGGCTCTCGTCCGTGAGGCTCTGCGGATCGATCGGTCCGGTGAGATCCACCGTCGCCGACATGAGGGACGACCAGCCATCCAGCGTCTCGAAGTACGCGTACAGCTCCTGCTCCGCCGGCGTCAGCCGCGCGAGCTCCTCCGGCGTGTCGTTCGGAAGGTCGAGCATCCCGAGGTCCGGATCCCGGACAGCATCGTTCGGCATCGGGATCGACTTCGCTTCGGGATCGAAGCGCGCGCGGATCACATCGGGCGGTGGGTCGTAGCCCGGGGCGGCACATCCGCTGGTTCCCCCGACGACGACTCCCAGTCCCACGATCAGTGTTCGAACATGCGCGCCCATGCATCCCTCCGCGATCGCGGACGTTCTATTAAACTTCGTTCAATGGTTCAACCGAGGAAGCGCTCCCCATGGCCCACGGTCGTGGGCAGTGCTTTTTCGTTGACCGCGGCGGGGCACTCACGTATTCGTATCGGCCGCTTCGGGGACTGCATCTTGCCGGCAGGAGTTCGGCTGGCGGTCACTGCGAGCGACTGATTTACCTGGCACCGCGACGCCACGCTGTCTCACCCTGTCGTGAGCGTCGCGGATGCCGACTACTTGATGACCTTCACGGTCGTCAGGGCGCGCAGATCGCCGACGACGTTCCAGCCTTCGCCGGCCTTCTCGTGGATGCGGAAGCGCAGGAGGCCCGACTTGTTGAGCTTCAAGAACGGGATCTTGTTCGTGTCATCGAAGTCGGCCTTCGCGAGCACGATGCTGGTGCCGGCGGCATCGATGAGGACGAGCTTCGTGTAGTCGCCGATGCCCGCTGCGGTCAGTAGCTTCGAGAGCTTCCAGCCGGGCTGGCCATCGAGCTCCTCGCGCTCGAGGGCGACGATCTGGGGGCCGGTCAGGCTCTTGGTGCCGTCGGCGGTCTCGAAGGTGAGGACGAGCTTGGTCACGTCGCTATCGCCGGTGCTGCCCGAGTGCTCGCCCCCGCGGCCCTCGGTCGAGACCATGATGCGGACCTCCTTCACGCCATCCTCGGAGAAGGTGGGCTTGCCCTTGGTGGCGAGCTCCACGGACTCGTACATGGCAAACGCGGCGCCGCTGCCCGCCGGGACCAGCACCGGCACCTTGTCGGGGTAGCTCGTGGACGGCGACTGGAGCTCGGTGCCCTTGCCCCCGACCAGCTTCACCTTCTTCCAGGTGCCGAGCCGACGGTCGGCTTCGGGGACGAGGTGGTCGACGCGCGGCCACTCGGCCAGCTGCGCCGCTGTCACCTTTGCAACCGATTTGTCATTAACAAAGATTTCGACGACGTGGTTCGAGACTGGCTGGGCCGTGCCACCGCCGCCACCACTGCCACCGCCACCGCCACCGCCTGCGTCACCTTTGCCACAACCAGTCGCGAGCACGAGAACAACGAGCAGCGCGCGCATCTCCACGACAAACTAGCACGAGGTGTACAGTGCCTCGCCATGGCGG
>JALHPV010000489.1 GCA_022842285.1 Kofleriaceae bacterium | reverse complement strand
GGCTGTTGACGGGGGCGTCGCTGCCATTGCTCGAGGCGTTCGTCCGGTTGTGCCCATCGATGGCCACGCGACCCCGGATCCTCCAGCTCGCGATGGCGACGTACCTGACCGAGAATTCGACCGCGCAGCTGGCGTTCATCGAGTGGCTGTTGAGCCACGGAGCCGATGCCAACGCGACCATCGCCAAGGCCCCCATCCTGCTCACCGTCATCGGTCCCTCCGAACCAGCGCCTGATGCCGCTCGGATCGCGAGGATGTTCATCGCAGCAGGCGCCGACACGAGCCAGCGTGACGCCCATGGCTTCACCGCGTGCGACTGGGCGTGCTACTGGCGGCTGCTCGAGCTCGCCGAGCTCCTGGGCCATCCGACGGGAGCCTCGCTCGCCTCTGCATGCGACCCACGAGCGCCCGACGAACAACGCCTCGAAGTCGCACGGTGGGCGCTGAACCACGGTGTGGGGACCGAGTATCAATCCCGATGGTTCTTCAACGAGACGCCGCTGGTCATGGCGTGCAGGACCGGAGACGCCGACCTCGTGCGCTTGTTGCTCGCCCATGGCGCGAACACATCAGCGACCGACCGGCAGGGTGTCACGGCGGAGGCGCTGATGGCCGCGCGCTCGCATGGGCGTGAGCCGCCACGCTGACGTTAGCTACGACGAAGCGATCCGCGATCAGCGCGGCGTGATCGGTTCACCGCAGTCGGACATCGTCGCGAGGATGCGACCACGCTCGCCATATGCATCAGGCTCGTGGAACGTCTCGTCGATCTCGTCGTGGTAGGCGAACGCAGCACGGTGGTGCGGCCGACCTGGATCTTCTCGCCGTCGGCGAGCGCGGTTAGCGCCTCGATCTTGAGGCCGTTGACGAACCTGCCGCGGCGGCTCTCGGAACGTTCCGGACCGGGGTTGATGTTTCGGAGTAACGACGTGTGCGGTGGCCGCCGATCGGGCGGTGCTTCGGACAGATCTCGGACCAATGGAATCTCACCGATTCGCAACGCACGAAGCGCGACGGCACCTGAAACCAACCCCGGTGCGGGTTGCCCCGACTACCGCGACCGCCTTTCCTTACGGGGCGGTCCCCGCCGCCGGTCATCGCGAATTCGCGAGCTCGGCGAGGCGCTCACGCAGGTCCGGGTGCAGCGAACTCGAGTCGATGAGACGGTGAAGGTACCGGTCGGGGAGCTCCTCGAAGCCAGCGTCGAGATCGTCGACGTTCGCGAACGCGGCGGAGCTCGCCAGAACCTCGATGGTGGCGGCCCCGACGTGATTCTCCGCCAGCGAGAGCGCGCGAAGCTCGGTCGTCGTGATCGATCGCAGCAGCCCCGCCATCCCTTCATCCCCCAGCTCGTTGGCGTCGAGGCAGAGGGTCTCGAGGTGGTCGAGGTGACCGCGCAGGGCCGCCAGGCAGGCCTCGGTCAGGTGCGTCTCTCGGATGTCGAGGTGGACGAGGCGCTCGAAGAGCCCTCCAGCGCTCCAGGCGTCGATCGTCTCCAGTCCGATTGCGCCGGCCGCCCTCAAGTGGAGCTCGCTCAACTTCGCGAACGACCCGAGCACGGCCAGATCGGCGGGTACGAGTTGATTGAACGCGAGGACGATCACCTCCAGCGTGAGCCGGACGGGGCTCCGTGCGAGCGCGCCGAGTCCCGGTCCCCGCACGAGGTTGGACGCGAGCCCCAGCTCTTCGAGACCGGGAAGCTCGGCCTGCGCGATCACGCACACCCCGTCGTCATCGATCTGGTTGCCTTGAAGGTCGAGCGAGATCAGGTCCGGCAACCCGCCCTCGAGCAGGGCCGCAACCTTGTCGGCGTCGAGATTCGAGAACCGCACACCGAGAGCCCTGACCTGGGTACGACGGCAATACGAGGCGAGGTCAGCGAGAACGCTCGAGGTCACGTGCGGATCGCTGATGATCACGCAGTCATCCGCGTCCCGGCACGAGTCGAAGTCGGCGTCGATCATGGAGGCAGGATAGACTGGAGGGTCCCGGACCGGAGTTGATGTTTCGGGGCAACGACGTGTGAGTGGCCGCCGACCGGACGGTGCTTCGGACAGATCTCGGACTAACGGAACCTCACCGATTCGCAACGCACGAAGCGCGACGGCACATGAAATCAACCTCGGTGCGGGTTGCCCCCGGTGCGGGTTGCCCCCCGGTGCAGGTTGCCCCCGGTGCGGGTTGCCCGGGTTGCCCCCGAAGCGCGACGGCACATGAAATCAACCTCGGTGCGGGTTGCCCCGGTGCGGGTTGCCCCGGCGGGCAGCTCTGACTGGCGCTGGTAGCGCTCGATGCGATGACGACGGCGCTCGTGCACCTCGACCTTTACGAGGTGCACCAGGCAGCGCAGAACGTCCAGCCCTCGCGCTCGCGGAGCTGCGCGACCTCTTCGGCGTGCCGCGCCATCGTCGGCATCTTCAGGCGCGCGGCAGGATCATGAGCGCTACGAGCGGCGACGGGTCGGCGAGCGTAGTCATGCCGCCAGCTCCTCGACGAGCAGCTCGTCGCACTCGGCGAGATCGCTCGGCGGTGGCGCGAGCGCCAACACTTCGACCCGCGCTTGCGATGCGACGAGGTCGCGGACCGTCGGCCGAAACCGGCTTGTCGCTCATCGTCAGCAGCGCGAGCGCGGTGACGACGTCGTTCTCCAGATCATCCCGCCTTCGCTGATGGGTCACTCTTCACCGGGCAGATGAGGAGGGACTCACCGTCGATCCACCCGCTAGCGGAACAGCTCCGACCAACGCGGATCCCCTCGCAGGGGCTCGAGCTGCGGATCCTCGCGCAGATCTGCCAGCACTTCCTCGTTCTCTGCTCGCCGCGCGCCCACCACCAGGTCACGGAGCCAATCGAAGGCCGTGGCATGGTCGCCGGCGCGGAGCGCGACGAGGACGACGTAGAAGCCCTCATACTTCTTCGTCGAGTCGTCGAGCTTCGGGAGGAGAGCGAGCGCCGCCTTGGCTTCGAGGACGCTCCCCTCCTCGGCCACGCGCACGAGGATCTCCCCGTCCAGGTGAGGGTAGGTCACCTTCGCCGCGGCTTCGATGGCGCGCACGCGCCGCGCGACGTCCCCGCCGCGCGATGCGCTCCGATACTCCGCACCAGCCTCGTTTCGCGCGATCAGCTCCGCCAAGCGAGGGGTGCTGATCTCGCGCTTGGCGGGCCGCGCCGGCGGCGGGGCGGGGGCGCTGCCGTCCCCCGGCGCTAGCCACCGCGCAGCCGCGGCGCTGCCCTGCTTCACAGCCCGGGCGAAGCGATCGCGCGCGAGCGAGGGCTCCTGGAAGTGCAGCACGAGCGCCGCGGCGAACCTGGACTCGGCGTCGTCGGAACGCTCGAGCTGCTCGTCGCACCGCTCCCAGAAGATGTCGTTCGTCTCCTGTCCAGGACTGGCCTCCCACACGTGGAGCGCCTCGAGATCGTGCCGTACGGCGTGATGGAGAATCCGAAGCGCGAGGAAGGGCAGCGCATCGTCGACGTCCTGCAGGCCGAGCAGATGGTCGGGCAGCTCCTCTGCCTGGAGCATCTGCAAGGTGAGCGCGTCCTCTTGCAGCCGCTCCTCCGCGATCCAGCGGCGCATGGCCTCCCAATCCGTGCGCCGGAGCTCGTAGTGCGCGCACGCTTCCAAGCGCGCGCGAT
>JALHPV010000488.1 GCA_022842285.1 Kofleriaceae bacterium | reverse complement strand
TGGTCGCCCCCGTGCCCGAGCCGACGCCGCCGCCCGCGCCCGAGCCCGAGCTGACCCCGGAGCTGGAGAAGCAGCTCATCGCGGACGCGAAGCCGTTCGTCACGAAGATGGATGGCGAGCTGCGCACGCTGTTCGTGAACGCGTCCCTCGCGGCGTGGGCGAACGAGACGGACATCACCGACGAGCACGAGGCGGCCGCGTCCAAGGCCGGCGCCGAGATGGCGTCGGGCATCACGCGCCTCATCAAGGAAGCGCGCAAGTTCGATCGCATCCTCGACAAGCTCGATGCGTCGACGAAGCGCCAGCTCATGCTGCTGAAGTTCGCGGGCCAGCCGGCCCCGGACGATCCGAAGCAGGCGGAGCAGCTCGCCCAGACCGCGACGCAGATGTCGTCGATCTACGGCAAGGGCAAGGTCTGCGATGCGAGCGGCAAGGACTGCAAGGACCTCGACGCGCTCTCCAAGGTCCTCCAGGAGACCCGCGATCCGAAGGTGGCGCTCGCCGCGTGGAAGGGCTGGCACGACACCGTCGGCCGCGCCGAGCGCGATCTGTTCATCAAGTACGTCGGCCTCGCGAACGCGGGTGCGCGCGGCGTTGGCTTCAAGGACGTCGCCTCGATGTGGAAGTCCGGCTACGACATGCCGGAGGACAAGTTCGCCGCCGAGACCGACCGGCTCTTCACGCAGCTGAAGCCCCTCTACACCCAGCTCCACTGCTACACGCGCAGCAAGCTGAACGGCATGTACGGCGACGCCGTCGTCAGCAAGACGGGCACGATCCCGGCGCACCTCACCGGCAACATGTGGGCGCAGTCGTGGGGCTGGCTCTACAAGGAGCTCGAGCCATACCCGGGCGAGCCGGCCATCGACGTGACCGAGACGCTCAAGAGCGACAAGTTCGACGACAAGGCGATGGTCCGCATCGCCGAGGGCTTCTACACGTCGCTCGGCTTCCCCAAGCTGCCGAAGACCTTCTGGGAGCGCTCGATGTTCCAGAAGCCCGCCGGCAAGGAAGCCGTGTGTCACGCGAGCGCCTGGGACGTTCAGTACAACAACGACCTGCGCATCAAGATGTGCATCAACAAGACGCACGAAGACCTCGACGTGATCCACCACGAGCTCGGTCACAACTACTACTTCGCCGCGTACTACAAGCTGCCGGTCATCTTCCAGAACGGCGCGAACGACGGCTTCCACGAGGCCATCGGTGATGCCGTCGTCCTCTCGATGACGCCCGCGTACCTGAGGCGGAAGGGTCTCCTCGAGAAGGTCAGCAAGAACGACAAGGTCACGATCAACCGCCAGATGAACACGGCGCTCGAGAAGATCGCCTTCCTCCCGTTCGGCCTGGTCGTCGACAAGTGGCGCTGGGATGTGTTCTCCGGCGCCGTGAAGCCCGCGCAGTACAACCAGCACTGGTGGGACCTCCGCAAGCAGTACCAGGGCATCGCGCCCGCCATGACGCGCAGCGCGAACGACTTCGACGCGGGCGCCAAGTACCACGTCCCGGCGAACGTCCCGTACATGCGCTACTTCCTCGCCGCCGTCCTCCAGTTCCAGTTCCACAAGTCGCTGTGCAAGAAGGCCGGCTTCAAGGGCCCGCTGCACGAGTGCTCCGTCTTCAACAACAAGGACGCGGGCAAGGCCTACTGGAAGATGCTCTCGAACGGCGCCAGCAAGCCGTGGCAGGAGTCGCTGAAGGAGCTCACGGGCGGAAGCGAGATGGATGCGACCGCGATGCTCGAGTACTTCAAGCCGCTCCAGGGCTGGCTCGAGCAGCAGAACAAGGGCCAGACCTGCGGCTGGTAGGCCGCCTCCAGGAAGTCGTGCGCGGCGGCGCTGGGTGCAGCCATGCGATCGATGACCTCGCGGGCCAAGTTGATGCCTGGTTCGAATTCACCGGAGCTGACGCCGCATGCGACCGACCTCACCGGCGACGACGAAGCGCTCACGTCCTCGCCGCGGCGTTGGCGATGGCCTCGTGAACATCGGCAGTGGGGTCTACCGGGCCTGATGCAGAGCGCTCCACAACTGCTCGCCCGACGCAGCATCCTGGAGCTGCACCGCGGGGCCAAACACGAGGACGGGAAGCGCCAGCGAATTGATCACCCTCGCGCGATCGCCCTCGAAGTCGGACGGGTCGTCGACAGTGATCGGCGGATACACCAGCGCACGTACCCGCGCGTTCGCCGGGAGCTCGCGCATTGGTACGTCCGCGGCTGCGATCACCTCGACGTTCGGCGGCAGGGCGAAGCTGAAGTAGAAGTGCGCGAGCCACGTGCCCCGGCGGGCGCCGCACACGAGGATCAGCGGCTCGGGCGACGCGGCGGCCTCGCCGCGTAAGTATGCGAAGGCCGTCCGCTCGCTGCGGTCGGGCGAAACGACCTTCGGCAGCACGCGCACCGCGGTGAACCCGACGCTACCGACGAGGACCACGATGACCGCGCGCCGCCCCCACGCGTACGTGATGCGCTCGCAGAGCCCGTCGGCACCGTGCGCGGCCAGCACGAGCACGCACGGCAGGAGGGGTAGCACCATGCGCGGGCGCACCGGCAGCGGCGAGTAACTGGTGAGGCTGCTCGAGCCGAACCAGAAGAACAGAGCAATCACGGCCGCCGCGACGACCCAGACCCGAGCCGGACCTCGCACGATGACGAGCGCGATCACCGCCGGGACGAGCGCGAAGCCAAACAGCTTCGCGAACAGGATCGGCGGCTGCCACGCGAGACGCGCGAGCCACTCGGCCCCCGACTTGCCGGCCATCGCCCAGGTGTGTTCCGCGCTGACCTCGTCGACGCCGTGGAGTCGTGCGAGCGGCGAACCCCACACGATGGCGCACAGGACGAGATACGCGATCACTGACACCGCACCGACGACGAGCGCTGCCCGGTAGCGCTCGAACGTCGAACGAGCCCCGTGCTCGCGCCCATCGGCGATCACGGCGTAGGTCCAGATCGGCGCGAGCCAGATCGCCGATTCCTTCACGAGGAACGCCGCGACCGCCGCGATCATCCCGCCCGCGAGCCACCTCGCCCCGTTCGGGCCGGCGCGTCGCGCCAACCCGAGCACGCTCGCCGCCATGAGCGCTCCACACGGCAGGTCCGGGAGGAGGATCGCCGAGTGCCGTACCAGCGTCACGCTCGCGGCCGAGAATACGAGTGCGAACAGCTTCGCGCGCGGCGTCGGCGCGGCCGCGTATGCGACGATCACGATGCCGAGTGCGGCGAGGAAGCACGGCAGGTTCGAGACGAACACGGAGACCCCGAACAGCTTGTAGAAGAGTGCAACCGGCACCGTCAGGCCGATCCTCATCTCGAAGGGGTGCCGCGTCGTGAAGGCCTCGCCGCCGCTCGCGAGTCGGTGCGCGATTTCAGCGTAGGCGACCGGGTCCGACGCGACGAAGTCGCCCTGCGCGGCCGCACACATCGCGCCGACGCAGACCAGGGTCAGGGCGAGCAGCGCACGCATCGCGGCGGCAGTCTACCTGGTCCCGCGCGAGCTCGATCTGTGGTGGAGCGCAGGCCGGCGCCAAGGTCCCGGTCCCGGCGGGCCAAATCGGCCCTGTGGGCTAGGGTGCATCCATGCGATCGATGACCTTGCCTGCCGGGTTGATGCTGCTCGCCGTGACGACCGCTGCGGCTGACAAGAAGCGGGACGCTATCCCTCGAGAACAACGGCGGCTTCGCCTCGGTGCGAACCAAGC
>JALHPV010000487.1 GCA_022842285.1 Kofleriaceae bacterium | reverse complement strand
ACCACGAAGGCATCGGCGGCGAGCACGAGCTCGGCCGCGGGGCCCCGCCGAGCGGCCTCGGGGGCGGCGAGGAGCAGCCGGCGCCGGCGCTCTTGCTCCGAGCTGATCAGCATCGCGGGCGAGATCGCATCGACGGTGTCCCACGGCTCCGCCGACATGATCAGCGCGACGGGGGCGCCGACGGCGAGATCCACCCGGAAGCGCCCCGGGGAGTAGAGGTTGCCCACCGAGTCGTAGCCGCGATCCTCCTCGACGGCGTAGGCGTGATCGGGGACCGTCATCGGCTCGATCACGAACGTCGAGGGCCCGCCGGCGCAGGCGAACTTGAGCGACGGTAGCGGGCTCGGGGCCGTCAGCTCGATGCGCGCGCCGAGGGCGTGCAGCGGATAGGCCGCGGGGACCTGCACCGAGACGTGATCGTCGTGACCGCGGAACTGCAACGCGGGCCGCAGCTCGAGGCGCACGGGACCGCCTTCCAGCAGGCGGTACTCGACGCAGGTCGTGTTGAGGCCGTACGCGAGGAAGATGCGGCGCTCGAGCGTGACGCCGTGACCCACGAAGCGCCAGACGGGGAGCCCGAGCTCGAGCTGGAAGTCGACGAGGTCGAGGCCGATGCCGGCCGCGATCGGCGGCGCGACCCAGCCGATGTCGAGCCGGGTGCTGTCGGCGAGCCGCACTTGCTCGCACAGCTCGTGGAGCATCATCACGCGGCCCGCGGGGTTCGGCAGCGCCGCGATCAGGAGGCCGTGATAGCGCCGACTCGGGACGCCTCCGATCGTGCCTGACGCGTACCCGCCGAGGCCATTGCCGACGAGCCACTCGCGCCGCGTGAGGATCGTCTCGGCCTCGTCGGGCGTGATCGCGACGCGACGAACCGGGTCGGCCAGGGCGGTCATGGAATGATCCTCATCGGGTCCTTGTCGCCGCTCACGGCGTCGGGGTCGTTGCGGAGGCGCGTGGTGCGATCGGGCGCGAGGAGCACCGCGCCGTAGCCGGGAACGGCCAGCCGCTCGCGGTGCAGCGGGGGCGGGGTGCCGTGGCCGCCGTAGCTCGGCGCTTCGCTCGACCAGGCGAGCTCCCAGCCCGATCCGGCCGGGGGGGCGAGGAGGGGCTCGGGCATCACGGTCTGCGACAGCCGCGGGCCGAAGTTCACGAGCAAGAGCCGGTCGCCTGCGGAGTCATCCTGGAAGTAGCGCAGGACGAGCGCGCTCGATCCGAGCACGGCGCCGTCGAGGGCGGCTTCACGCGGGTCGGTGAACGCGGCGTGGTCCCGGCGCAGTGCGAGCAAGTCGCGGTGCAGGCGCGCGATGGGGTTCTCGAACGTGCGGGCGCCGGGGTCGAGGATGCACCGACGAAAGGTCGCTTCGTCGCACGGATCGGGGAGCGCGGCCTGGGCCTCGGCGGTCTGCGCGCGCAGGAACTGGGTCATGGAGTCCGCGCGGCCCTTGCGGACGGCATCGTGGAGCCAGGCGCCGTGGTCGACGAAGTAGTTCCACCGCGCGTGCGAGCCGGTCTCCTGGCCCTGGAAGAGCATCGGATGCGACGGCGTGAGCAGGAGGAGCGCGGTCATCGCCCGCAGGGCCCCGGGATGCGCGAGGTCGATCAGGCGCTCGCCGAAGCCGATGTTCGCGACCTGGTCGTGGTTCTCGAGGAAGTGCACGAACCGATCACGTCGGAGACCGCGGGTCGGCGTGCCGCGCGGGTTCTGCTGCCACGCGTACATCTGGCCCTGGTAGAGGAAGCCGCGCTTCACCGCGGAGAGCAGCTCCTGCGGGGAGCCGCGGTAGTCGTGCAGGTAGCCCTCGCTGACGCCGGTCAGCGTCACGCGCGCCGTGTGG
Source organism: Kofleriaceae bacterium (assembly GCA_022842285.1). Classification (GTDB taxonomy): domain Bacteria; phylum Myxococcota_A; class Polyangia; order Haliangiales; family Haliangiaceae; genus JABFXX01. Next base: position 1,918 of record JALHPV010000487.1, on the reverse strand, counting down.
TGGAAGTCGTCGTTCCAGAGGGCGTCGAAGCCGAGGTCGAACAGATGCACGTCCTGCGGCTCGTTCTCGCCGACGATGAAGATCGGCTTGGCGCCGGCGGCGGCACGGGCCGCGGTGATGATCTCGGCGAGCAAGTGGGTCGGTGACTCGTCCTCGATCGCCTGCGTCGCGTCGATGCGCAGTCCGTCGAGATGGAACTCGCTGACCCAGTACGCCGCGTTCGTGATGAAGAGCTCGCGCGCTCCGGGCTGCTCGAACGCGAGCGCATCGCCCCAGTCGCCTCGCTCCGCCGACTTGTAGAGCGGCGACCACCGGAACATCTGGTTCCCGTCGGGGCCGAAGTGGTTGTAGACGACATCGAGGATCACCGCGATGCCGAGCGCGTGGGCGCGATCCACGAAGCGCCGCAGCTCGTCGGGCGTGCCGTACGCGGCGGGCGGCGCGAACACGTTCACGCCGTCGTAGCCCCAGTTGTAGCGACCCGCGCAGCCATGCAGCGGCATCAGCTCGATCATCGTGACGCCGAGCTCGGCGAGGAATGGCAAGGCGGCGGCGGCGGCGGCATACGTGCCCTGCGGCGTGAACGTGCCGACATGGAGCTCGTAGATGACGTGCTTCGTACCCGGCCCCGGCCACACGCTGTCGGTCCAGGTGAAGGTCGGATCGATCACCTGCGATGGGCCGAACGGCCCCTCGGGCTGGCAGCGCGACGCGGGGTCGGCGACGAGGTCCGGCTCGGTGCCGAGGCGGAAGCGATAGCGTGCGCCGGCGCTCACGCCCGGGACGTGCGCGTGGTGGTACTCGCCCGACCGCTCGAGCACGACCTCGCGATCGTCGAGCACGAGGGTCACGCGCTCGTGGGTGGGCGCCCAGACGCGCACGTCGAGTCCGCCGGCCACGAGCTCGGCTCCAATCGGTAGCCTGCGCGCGATCACGGGACCTAGATGCCACGAATGAGCACGTTCCGCGCCTCTCCAGACCCTTGCTCACGCTGTGCTAGCGTCCCGGGCATGAAACGCGTCTCCCTTGCCCTCCTGCTCGCCCTGGTGGCGTGCAGTGGCGGCTCCAAGTCCACCGTGCCGCTTGCTCCGCTGCCTGACGACAAGCCGGCGCCCGATGCCGCCGTCGCCGTCACGCCGCCGGTGGAGGAACCGCCGGAGCCCGAACTGCCGCCGATGCAGCCGCTCGAGGTGAAGCTCCCGGCGTACCAGCCCACGGTGAAGCTCACCAAGGCGGGCAAGGGCAAGAAGCTGAAGCTCGGCTACACGTTCACGGTCGGCAGCAAGCAGCAGGCCGTCTTCCACCTCGGCATCAAGTCCACGCAGACGCTGAACGGCACGCCGCCGATGAAGGCCAACGTGCCGTCGCTCACCCTCGTCGTGGACACCGAGATCACGGCCGTCTCGCCGGAGGGCACCGCGACCTACAAGGGCGTCATCGTCGAGGCCGATGCGGTCGAGGTCCCGGATTCGCCCGTCTCCCTCGCGGACTTCAAGGCGAACATGATGGGCACCATCCGGGGCACGACCATCACGGGGACGGTCGCTGCCAACGGGGCCGCGGGCGAGGCCACCCTGCGCATCGAGAAGCCCGACGCGTCATCACTTGGGGTGATGCAGTACTTCCAGTTCGCGATGCCCAACTGGATCGTCGTGCCGTCGGAGGCCGTCGGCCAGGGCGCCACCTGGACCGCCATCAGCACGCGCACGCTGCAGGAGGGCGTGGCGATGACGCTCACGACGACCTACACGTTGCCGGATGCGCCCAGCGCCAAGGCGTGGAGCGCGACGGGCACGACGGTCGTCACCGGCGCCGAGCAGACGCTGCAGGGCGCGACGGTGAACGGCTTCACGGGCAAGGGCGAGATCTCGTCCACCGTCGCGACAGGTTCGCTGTTCCCCGGCATGCACAAGCAGAA
>JALHPV010000486.1 GCA_022842285.1 Kofleriaceae bacterium | reverse complement strand
CGCTCTTCCGATCTAATGGGAGCGCTCAGCCGAGCCGCATGGCGAGGCGGGTAGATCGAGCGCTGCCGAATGGGAGCGCTCAGCCGAGCCGCATGGCGAGGCGGGTAGATCGAGCGCTGCCGAATGGGAGCGCTCAGCCGAGCCGCATGGCGAGGCGGGTAGATCGAGCGCCCCCGTCACGACGCCGGGATCGTGAAACGCGATCAGGAAAGGTGTCTCGCTCGCGCGCCTTGGTACGATAGCGACGGCGCATGAAGGACACCGTCGTGATGATCATGGCCGGCGGCAAGGGCAGCCGCCTCGGCCCCCTGACCGTTCACCGGAGCAAGCCAGGCGTACCGTTCGCCGGTCGCTACCGGATCATCGACTTCGTGCTCTCGAACTTCATGAATTCGGGGTACCGGAGGATCTACGTACTGACGCAGTACATGTCCTCGTCGCTGATCAAGCACCTGTCGCGCAACTGGCGCCTCAGCGGCTTCGGCGAGTACATCGAGGTCGTGCCGGCGCAGATGCGACTCGGCGAGTTCTGGTACCGCGGCACGGCCGACGCCGTGTACCAGAACATGAACCTCGTCCGTGACGCGCGCGCCCGGCACGTGGCCGTGTTCGGCGGAGACCACGTCTACAAGATGGCGGTCGACCAGATGGATCACCACCATCGGGACACGAACGCGGATCTGACCGTCGCGGCGTTCCCCGTGCCCACGAAGGATGCGAGCGGCTTTGGCATCGTCGACGTCGACTCGCAGGGGCGCATCGTCGGCTTCATCGAGAAGCCCAAGAATCCGCCCGAGATGCCCGGCCGGCCCGGCTGGTCGCTCGTCTCGATGGGCAACTACATCTTCAAGCGCGACGTGCTCGAGCGGTCGCTCGCCGACAGCGGCGGGTCGCCCACCTCGCGCCACGACTTCGGCCGCGACATCATCCCGAAGCTCGTCGCGGAGGGCGCACGCGTCCACGCCTATGACTTCGCCAAGAACCAGATTCCCGGCGAGCCCGAGGATGCGACACCGTACTGGCGCGATGTCGGCACGTTGGACAGCTACTTCGATTCGAACATGGAGCTGCGGGCCCGCGTTCCCGCCCTCGACCTCTACAACCGGCAGTGGCGGATCCGCAGTGCCCAGCGCGACTATCCGCCGGCTCGGTTCGTCCGCGCCGGTCAGGAGTTCGGCCCCGCTCTCGTCGACGATTCGTTGATCTGCGAAGGTTCGATCATCGCCTCGGCCAAGGTCGTCGATACGGTCCTGTCGTACGACTGCTTTGTCCACGCCGGTGCCGAGGTCGCGGACTCGATCATTCTCTCCGGTTGCGACATCGGCCGCGGCGCGCGCCTGAAGCGCGTGCTCCTCGACAAGAACTGCAAGATCGAGCCGGGCGTCGTCATCGGTGAGGATCCGGTGCGCGATCGCGAGCGGTTCCCGTTCATCACCGAGTCGGGCATCGTGGTGATGCCGAAGGGTACGATCGTCCCCGCGAAGGGGCCGTGCGTGCTCGCCAACGACGTCGCCGAGCTGATCGGCAACGAGCCCGAGCTCTACGCGCAGCTTCGTCCCGGCACGTTCTCGGTCTCCACGTCGCAGAACCGTCACAGCTACGAATCGGCCGGGCCGCGCTTCAAGAAATTCTCGACCGGCCACGAGTAATGCGAGTCCTTCACGTCGCGAGCGAGGTCGCCCCGTTCGCGCAGTCTGGTGGCCTCGCCGACGTCGTCGCGGGTCTCCCGGCCGCCCAGGCCGCTCAGGGCGTGACCCCCGCCGTGCTGGTGCCGCTCTACCGCGGCGTCGAAGCGCGCCTCGCCGCCGCCCGCGTCCCCCTCGACTCCGGGTTGCCGCTCCAGCTCCCCGTCGGCCCGCACACGTTCGGCGCCCTGCTCCGCCGCGCCACCGTCGGCGGCGTCCGGTATGGCTTCCTCGACATCCCTGGCCTGTACAACCGGGCTGGAACCCTCTACGGCCCCGACGGCGGCTCCGAGTTTGGCGACAACCACCTCCGCTTCGGCGCCCTCGGACGGGCCGCCCAGCTCGCCGGCGAGCATCTCCTCGGAGGCCCGCTCGACATCCTCCACGCGCACGACTGGCAAGGCGGCCCGGCGGCGCTCTACGCGCGGCTGTCCGGCTCGCGGACAAAGATCGTCGTCACGATCCACAACCTCGCCTTCCGCGGGGTGATGCCGAAGTGGGTCATGGACGAGCTCGGCCTCCCGTGGTCGATCTTCACGGCGAAGGAGATCGAGTTCTACGATCAGGTCTCGCTCCTCAAGGGCGCCCTCGCCGCCGCCGATCTCATCACCACCGTCTCGCCGACGTACGCCACGGAGATTCTTACCCCCGAGCGCGGCGAAGCCCTCGACGGCTTCCTGCGCTGGGACGCCGGCCGCCTCGTCGGCATCCTGAACGGCATCGATCAATCCGCCTGGGACCCCGCGACGGACACCGCCCTCGCCGCGCCCTACTCCGCCACGGATCACGCCGGCAAGGTCGCGTGCCGCCGCGCGCTCCTCGACGAAGCGCGCCTCGCTCCGACCATGGCCGACCGGCCGGTGATCGGTGTCGTGGCTCGCATGGCGGATCAGAAGGGCCTCGATCTCATCGCCGACATCGTCCCCGCCCTTGGCACCCTCGGGGCCCGCCTCGTCGTCCTCGGCGCTGGCGACGCCAACCTCGAGGCCCGTTTCCGCTACCTCGCCGACGTCTTCCGCGACCACGTCTCCGTTCGGATCGGCTTCGACGCTGCCTACGCCCGCCGCATCTACGCCGGCTCCGACCTCTTCGCCATGCCGTCGCGCTTCGAGCCATGTGGCCTCGGCCAGCTCTATGCGATGCGCTACGGCGCCGTCCCCGTGGTGTCCTCGGTCGGCGGCCTCCGTGACACCGTCACCGATGTCGGCCCCGCCTTCAGCATCCCGTCGGGCACGGGCATCCGCTTCGATGCCCTCACGCCGTGGGCGCTGCTCGCCGCGATCGAGCGTGGCACTCGCCTCGTCGGCACGCCCGGAGCCCTCGCCGCCACGCGCACCGCCGCCATGCGCCGTGACTCCTCGTGGACCGGTCCCGCCGCCGAGTACATCGCGCAGTACCGCACGCTCGTCATGCCCTGAGCCTCGGCATGACCGTTCGCGTTCCAACGAATCGGGACGGTCCGAACGTCGGACACCGGTTCCCCTGCCCCTCCGACGAGCCAGCCCCTCGGGACGGGGGGACCTCGCCGCAGGCGCTGCAAATCGCAGCATGCGGCCCGCCACGCTCTCGCCATCCCCCCGGGGCCTCCGGGTGACAGACCCGACACAAACCCACCGGAATCGCCGAAATGCCGCGTCAGACGTCCGTCCGGCGGACACCGTTCGTCCGAGGCTCGGACCATTTGTGTCCGCCCTTCGGACCCGTGCGCCATCGCCCAGTCCGAGCCCCGGACACTGACGCATCGCGTCTCAGACGGCTGTGATCACGCCTGTCGACAAGTCCGGGTGAAGGGCGGGTTATCCACAATCAATTCACTGCCTAACTCCGCGCAACCACAGGATCCCGGCTCCTCCGGTGGCCACTTGTGAATAAGTTGTGATCCCGGACGGCCGAGGGCCTTCCGGAGCGGGGGCAGTCCAAGGACTTACGCACCGTGTCGCGACACCTCGGTGAACTACCTACATGTGACGGGAGTGTGTCGCTCCCGCCCCAACCCCGCGTCCGGATTCGAGACGCGCCCGATCAGGGAGGTGTCGGGGCCGAGCCGCTGCCGGCCGCCGAGCTGCCGGCCGCCGAGCCGCTGGCCGCCGAGC
>JALHPV010000485.1 GCA_022842285.1 Kofleriaceae bacterium | reverse complement strand
GCGCGCGGCCCTGGCGACGAACGGCAAGCGCGAGCGCCAGTCGTTCTGGCTGACCCACCTCGGCGGCACCGCGCTGAACCTCGCGGGCGCGGTGTTCCTCACGTGGCGCCACTCGTTCGAGATCGGCGCTCTGTCGTTTGCCGTGTCGTTCCCCGTCGGACCAACATCGGCGTACACGCAGCCGCGCCGCAGCTGGCACAAGTGGCGCGAGGCGAAGGTGAGCTGGGCCGTCGGCGCCTCGACGCAAGCGGGCACGACATCGCTATGGCTCGGAGGAACCTGGTGACGCGCTCTGCCTGGGCCTGGCTGGCCGTGCTCGCGCTCGTGCTCCCAGGCTGCTACTTCGGGCGTACGCCCCGCGGGAAGGTCGCGACCTACGCCGCGAATGGATTCGTGGTGGCCATCGGGACGGCGGTGATCATCGCGACAGCCACGGAGGACCCCCTGCCGTGCATCGAGATGGGGGTCGAGGTCGACTGCGACTCGAGACACTTCTCGCTGAACGGTTACGCCGTGGGAGCGATCTTCATCGCGGGGGCCCTGGCCGCCGCGCTGGTGACCTATCTCGTCCCCACCAAGTCCGCGACGGGCGACACCGTGAGAAGGAAGCGGCGCTGACGAGCGCATAGGCCGGTCGAGCTCACGACCTGGTCGAACGCTCTCCGACCGGAATGAGCCCCGTCCCTTGGGCACGCGGACGAGCCGTCTGCAGCGCCGCACGCGCTGACGCCTGCGCGAGGGCGGCGAGGTAGAGCTCGACGCGGGCCCACCGGGCCCCGAGGACGGCGTCGGTGATCGGCGTAGGCCGGGGCGGCGCGGGCGGCAGCTTCCGCGACTCGATGGCCGCCGCGAGCTCGGCGAGGCGCCGCTGCAGGGAGTCCGCGAGCGAGGAGAGGTTCGCGCGCGCGGGCTCGCCGATGAGGCCGCGCGTGCTCGACAGAACCCCGAGGGCGGCCCCGAGCCGGCGCGTCGCGCTGACCATGGCCATGCCGGGTTCGACGACCTCGGCCGGCAAGCGATCCGCGACGACGCGATCGAGCGCGAGCTCCGCGTTGTTGATGGCGACCCCGAACGCACGCCGCGTGGCGATGATGGCCGGATCGCCCGGCGGCACTCCCTTCGCCGCCGCCGCGCTGACCGCATCGGCGTACCGGCCGGCGGCTCGTAGCGCGCGCGCCAGCTCCTCGCTGAAGAGCAGCTGCTCGCGGGCCGGCCAAAGCGCGACCGAGGCGACGAAGGCGATGGCGCCAGCGAGGAGCGTGTACGTGACGCGCACCCAGACGAGGCCGAAGTCCTGCGTGTGGAGCTCGGCGAGGAGGATGAACGTCGGCGTGACGAACACCGAGAACAGCCCGTAGTTGAGCTGCGCGACCGATGCCCCGATGCCGGCGAGGAGGATGACGAACACGACGACGATCCGGGGATCGTTCACGGCCCACGCGACACCGGCCGCGATGACCGCGCCGAGGACCGTCCCGACCCCGCGCTGGATCGCGCGTACGGTCGTCGCCGCCCGGTGCGGCTGCAGGAGGATGAACGTCGTCAGCGTGATCCAGTAGCCACGCTCGAGGTGCATCACCGCGGCCACGGTCGCGGCCGTCGCCACGCAGATGGCCGCCCGGGCGGCGTGCCGGAGCACCGCGGAGTCGAGGTCGAGCTCGGCGCGCACCCGCTCGATCCACCCCCAGCGCCATGCGGCGCCGCTTCGCGCGCCCGTTCGGCCGCGCTCGAGCGGATGGGGGGCATCCGCGTCATCACCGGTCGGCTCGCTGCCCAGGACGTCGAGGCTCGGCTCGCTGTCGTCGGCGAGCGAATCGACGAGGGCGGTGATGCGCGCGAGCTCGCCATCGAGGCGGGACAGCAGGAGGCGCGCCTGATCGGTGTCGGCGATGGCCGTCGCCTGCGTCGGGGCGGCGAGGGTCCCCACCGGCTTGTCAGCGACCGCGGGGGTGACCCGCCTCGTCTCGTCGACGAGGACGCGGGTGGCCAGCGTGGCGAGCTGATCGCCGATCCGAGCCGCTTCCTTCGCCGTGATCTCGCCCACGGTCGCGTGCGCGGCCGCGAGCTCCTCGAGACCGATGAGGAGGCCCGCCACGTGATCGCAGGCATGGGAGATCGCCAGGAGGCGCTCGCCGCGGCCGGTCTCGCCCCGCCGGCCCCGCCGGGTGTTCACGAGCGTCGCGCGGGCCGTCTCGAGGTGAGCCCGGATCTCGCGATGTCGCGCGAGCAGCTCGTCGCGGGTCTCGACGGTGGTACTGGCCAGCCCGCGCGCGTGACTCGCGAGAGCCTCGAGCACGGCCGCGATCGCGCGGCGGGCCGGGATGTACATGCGCACCGGCCACACGACCAGCCCGAGCAGCATCGCCCACGCCGCCCCGCCGGCCACGCCCAGCAACGTGGGCGTCAGCGAGCCTCCCGTCGGGAGAAACGCCGCCACGGTGAGATGCAGCGCGACCGCGTTGCCGATGCCCGCCTTGCTCGGGCCGAACGCATGCGAGAGCGCACAGAGCGCCGCCCCCAGCGTGACGACGATGATGGCGAGCACGGCGTGCCCGGCGACGAGCGAGCCGGCAGTCACCGCGGCGAGCACGCCGATCGCCACGCTCGCCATGTCGACCGCGCGCTCGCGATACGCTCCGCCCTTGTCGACGAGCGCGACGGCGTAGCCGGCCAGCGGAGCCCACGTCGCCGCCGCCGCCGGAATGAACGGCGCGAGGGTCAGGGGCACGCCGATCGCGAGCGCGGTCCGCAGGCCGAGCCAGATCGCCGGCCGCCCCGGACCGAGCCGGGCGGCTTCTCGCACGTGGTGCGTGACTACGTCGGCGCCGGGGACGTGCATCAGAACGCTGATTGACCATCGCACCTGCCACTGCTAGATGTGAAGTCGGGCAGCAATCGTTGCTCGTTCATGCGCAGCTGAGCGGAATCCCACCCTGTCGTCGAGACCGCCGCGAATCGCGGGGCCGGCACACGCGTCCGCTCATCACTCCACCACTGGAGGCTCTGCATGCCGTCCCTGATCCTCGATCAGGTGTCGTTCGCCTATTCCGGAGGCGACGACACCCTCTCCGACATCTCCGCCACGTGTGGCCCTGGCTTCACCGCCCTCGTCGGCGCCACTGGAGCCGGCAAGACCACCTTGCTGTCGCTCATCGCTGGCTCCCTCACGCCCACGCGGGGCCACATCCGTCGCCCCGCCGCGATCGCCGTGGTCGATCAACGCGTCGACGACGCCACGTCCGTCCAGGACCTCGCATGGTCGTTCGACAAGTCCGCGCTCCGCTGGCGCGCGCTGTTCTCGCTCGGCGATGACGACCTCGCTCGGTGGGACACTCTCTCGCCCGGCGAGCGCAAGCGCTGGCAGCTCGCGGCGGCCCTCGCGCGCGAGCCCGACCTGCTCATCGTCGACGAGCCATCCAACCACCTCGATGCCGAGGCGCTCGCGCAGACCTCCGACGCTCTCGCCGCGTTCGGCGGCATCGGTCTCATCGTCTCGCACGATCGAGCACTCCTGGACCGCCTCGCGTACCAGACGATCCGCCTCGACGCTGGCCACGCCCACGTCTGGCCGGGCAACTACTCGCACGCGCGCGCGTCCGGCCGGGCCGAGGCCGCCTCGGCCCGGTCGCGGCGCGAGCTCCTCGCCGGCGAGCGCCGCAAGGCCGAGCGCCTCCTCGCCGAGGCCCGCCGCCGCGAAGCCTCCGCCAACCGCATGACCTCCACCCGCGCCCGCATGCGCAACGAGCACGACTCCGACGCCAAGACGATCGGCGCCGGCAACCTCGCCTCGTGGGCGGCCGCGAAGGCCGGACGCG
>JALHPV010000484.1 GCA_022842285.1 Kofleriaceae bacterium | reverse complement strand
TGCCCTGCGGGAAGTGGATCATGTCCCCGGGCTCCCAGACGAGCGGCGGCCCTTCGACGCCGGCCTGCGTGATCTCCACGCGGCCCTCGATGAGGTACGCGAACTCGTCGTAGTCGAACTCGAAGCGGTACGTCCCGACGGCGCAGCCCCAGAAGCCGCCGGCCGCGCCGCGATCGCGGCTGATGGAGGCGAACAGGCAGGTCGCGTCGCGAGTGCCCTCCACGACCTCCTGTTCCGGTAGACTGATCGGAGGTACCTCGGCCGTCTTGCGGGTGATGGTTACCAGTCGGCTCATGGCGATCCGCAGGTTCTCACGAGACGAGCTCGAGACCGAGCCGCACCAGGTCTCGTTCAAGGACCTGTATCCGTGGGAGCAGATCGACGAGACGCCCTTCGGGGCGAGCCTCGCGATCGTGGCGCCGGGGGGGCGGACGATGCTCCACAACCACGCCCCGGCCGAGACCTTCGTGATCTGCCGCGGTCAGGGCGCCATGCGCATCAACGGGCACGTCGAGCCCGTGGGACCGGGTGATGTCATCTACCTGCCGCCGGGGAGCGTGCACGACCTGACGAACACGCAGACCGAGGACCTCGTCTTCGTTTCGGTGTTCTGGGATGCGAAGCGCACGGCCACCGCGATCGACAAGACGCCGCGGCTGATTCTCCCGTCGCCGCCGACGAGCAACGGCCCCTTGCACCTCGGCCACATGGCCGGGCCGTATCTGATCGCTGACGTGACCGCACGCTACTTCAAGCTCCGTGGCGCCCCGGCGCAGCTCGCGATCCTCACCGACGACAACCAGAGCTACGTGGCGGACCGCGCCCACTTCGATGGCACGACGCCCGAGGCCATCGTCGACAAGTATGCGGCCGCGATCGTCGACTCCCTGCAGCGCCTCGGCGTGACCCCCGACTCGCTCACGTCGTCGTCACGCGATCCGGCGTATCGCGCCGCCGTCACGGACCGGTTCGCGCGGCTCCATCGCGAGGGCAAGGTCGTCGCGGCCGAGGTCGAGACGCTGCACTGCGAGCCCTGCGGCATCGAGCTCTGGGATAGCTATCTCGCCGGCATCTGCCCGACCTGCGGCGCGGACTGCTACGGCTCGGCGTGCGAGGCGTGCTGCTTCCCGAACCGGGGCGCCGATCTGAAGGAGGCGCGCTGCGATCGCTGCAACACGCCGGCCGCGCGCCGGATGGCCAAGCGCCTCGTGTTCCCTGTCGCCCCGTACGTCGCGCAGCTCGTCGAGTATCACCGGCGCGTGCGGCTCTCACCGCGCTTGCGTCGTCTCGCCGCGCAGTACCTCGCCCGGCCGCTCGACCCGATGCCGGCGTCGCAGGTGGCCTCGTGGGGCATCCCCGTCGGGCTCCCGGGCTTCGAAGGCCAGGTCATCTCGCCGTGGGTGGAGGTCGCGGTGGCGGCGGGCTGGCTGCGCGAGCAGCTCGCGCCGGGTTGCGACCTCTTGCAGTTCTTTGGCTACGACAACGCGTTTCTCTACCTGGTCTCGGATCCGGCCCTGAGCCTCGCGCTCGATCCCGAGCTCGCCCTGCCCCGCGGCGTGGCGGCGAACGAGTACCTGCTCCTCGACAACGCGAAGATGTCGACGAGCCGCCAGCGGGCCCTCGACCCGAACGACCTGCTCACCAAGGTCCCTGCGGATCTCTTGCGGCTGTACCTGGCCAAGGTCCGCCCCGAGGACGTGCCGTCGAACGCGAACCTCATGCAGGCGCACGTGTTCCTCACGATGATGACGCAGAGCTGGCAGACCTGGCTGGCGCGGCTCGGTGGGGACCTCGCGACCGAGACCGGCGGCACCGTGCCCGCACCGACCAACAGCTCGCTCGTACCGTGGTCCCCGGAGCAGGTCGACTTCCTCGAGGTGGTGAAGGAGCTCGTCCGGCGTGCGCAGACGGCCTACGACGGGCTGTCCCTGAAGGAGGTGGCGACGGTGGCACTCGAGCTCGCGGAGCGGGCGGCGGCGTTCGGCGCCACGCAACGTCAACTCGCCGGGCTGCCGTCCCTGAGCGGGGAGCGCGCGACGGCCCTCGCGCTCGAGCTCGTCGCGGCCCGGTGCTTCGCGGCGCTGATCGCCCCGGTGATGCCGACGTTCGGCGCCCTCCTGTGGCGCTGCCTTGGCGATCCGGGTCCGGTCGCGTGGCCCGACGATCTCGTGCGGCCCCTCGAGGCGGGCACGAAGGTCGAGACGCAGGCCCTGGCCTCGCGAGCGTTCTTCCCGGCCGTAAGCTTGATGGGGTGAACATGGCGGACATCATCATCATCGGCGGCGGTGTCATCGGTGCGAGCACCGCGTTCCAGCTCGCCCGGCGGGGAGCCAAGGACGTGCTGCTCCTCGAGGCGAAGACCATCTGCGCCGGCGAGACGCAGAAGTCGGGCGGCTTCGTGCAGACGCTCTGGCCGAACATCCACGAGGTGCGGCTCATCGCAAAGTCGCGCGAGATGTTCCGTGACTGGGCGAACGTCGTCGGCGGCGACTGCGGCTGGACGCAGGGCGGCTACCTGAACGTCACCGGACCGCAGCGCGAGAGTGCCGTGCGCGCCGTCTACCAGATGCTCATCGACGAGGGCCTGCCCGCCGAGTGGCTCGATGCCGAGCAGCTCGCGCGCCTGCAGCCGATGCTCAACATGGATGGCCTCTCGGGCGCGAGCTGGGAGCCGGCGTCCGGCTGGGCGAATCCGATCGCCGCGACGCGCGCCTTCATCGCCGCCGCGCAGGCCCAGGGCGTGGTCGTGCGCGAGGGCGTGCGCGTCACCCAGATCCTCGTCGACGACCGCAAGATCGTCGGCGTCGAGACCAGCCAGGGCCGCATCGCGGCGCGCGTCGTCCTCCTCGCCGCCGGGCCGTGGAGCCTCCCGCTCCACCTCGGCGAGCCGCTGCCCATCGTGATCGAGCGCGGGCAGGTGCTCTACATGAACCGTCCGCCCGGCGTCGCGGAGCGCGAGCTCGCCTTCTACGACGAGATCACGGGCCTCTACACGCACCCCATCGGCGACAAGCGCCTCGTCGGTATCGACTACGAGCTCGATCGCCTCGCGAACCCCGACGAGTACGCGCGCTCGCTCGACAAGGCGTATGTCGACTCGCTGAAGGAGAAGCTCGCGTTCCGCTTCCCCGCCCTGGCAGGCTCGGAGATCGTGAGCGAGCTCGCGGGGGTCTACGACTTCACGCCCGACGCGCAGCCGATCATGGACGGCCCCGTCGGGGGCATCGCCGGCTACTACGTCGCCACCGGCTTCAACGGCACCGGCTTCAAGAGCTCGCCTGCCACCGGCCTCGGCATGGCGGAGATCATCCTCGACGGCGCGGCGACGAGCGTCGACCTGAAGCACCTGACGATCGAGCGCTTCGCGGGCGGCGCCCGCCCCGCTCCGCTCTACCCGCCCGGCGCCGGCCCCGTGCCCATCGCGAAGCCGACGCCGCTGCCGAGCCTGCCGCCCGCCCTCGTCGAGAAGCTCGAGGCGATCCGCGCGATGCTCACGGCCGCCGAGCGCGATCAGCTCCTGCCGTACATGGCCTCGCTCGGCGCCGACCGCCTGCCCGCCTTCGCCAGCGCGCTCATCACGCGGCCGGCCGAGGAGGTGGCGGCCTACCTGCGCACCGAGCTCGCAGCCCGCTTCTCCTGACGCGGCTCCTCGCGACCGACGAGGGGGGTAGTCACGGCGGCGGTGGTCAGGTAGATCGTGGGCCGTGCCCTACGAGTACCCCGACGGCTACGACGTGATCGTCGTCGGCGCTGGCCATGCCGGTTGCGAGGCCTCGCTGGCCGCCGCGCGGATGGGCGCCCGGGTGCTGGTGCTGACCGGGT
>JALHPV010000483.1 GCA_022842285.1 Kofleriaceae bacterium | reverse complement strand
CGCGTGCGCGCCGACGGGCCACGCCTGGTGCTTCGCACACGAGCCGCACGCGCTCACCGCCCCGACCACCTCGGCCACGGCGAGCTTGCGAACGTGGACCTCGCGCGCGAGCGCGATCTCCTCGTCGTCCACCGGTGCCGCCCGCTCCATGCGTGCGCGGGCTCGCAGCACCACGATCTCGTCGGCGCGGCTCGCGGGCTGACGCACGCGCATCAGCAGGCGCTCGACGGCCACGAACATGCGGGCACCGTACACCGGCTGGGTCTGGCATCGCGGACAATGTTGTTCGGGGCGTCACGCGAGCCAGCGGAGCGTCACCCAGAGGAGAAACGCCAGCAGCCCGAGCGTGAACACCAGCTCCTCGGCATGCGCGGGTCGCGGCACGTCGCGGTCGGGCACGTGGTCGAGCTCGATCCGGACGACCCACGCCCGGGGGAAATCGCGGCCCATCATTGCCCGTGCTCCAGGACGATGGCGAAGAGCACCTGGCCGACGATGAGGAAGCCGGCGAGGAGGATCCACTCGCCGATCGTCATGGAGCGCGGCGGCGCGGGAGGCCGCGGTCGCGGCGGAGCGTGGCCATCGACCGCGGTCTGGAGGTCCAGCTCGGCCGCGAGGCGGAGGCGGTCGCGCTCGGACTTGGCGAGCTGCGTTCGCTGGTGAGCGACCTCGGCTTCGAGGACCTGGACGCGCACTACGGCGGCAGCGTGGTCGTTGCGGAAGACGGACATGGGGTGCCGGCTCGGCCGGGCCCGCCGCCGGTTGCTAGGCGGGGCGAAGAAATCGCGCCAGCGCGATGTCGACGCCGCCGGTCGCATCCCGGAGGGCCTGATAGGCCGCCATCGCATCGGGGTGCGGGGCGCCGGTCCGGATGGCTCGTATCAACGTGTTCTTGCGCGTGTGCTCGGCGGGGACGAACTCCATCGCGAGCACGTCGTAGCCAGCGGAGCGCAGCAGCTCGCTCCGCATCGCGTCCGTCACGTCCGCGGCTGTCTCGCGACGCAGGTGCGGCATGCGCCATACGGCGGCGAACGCCCCGTCCGACAGCGCCGCCCAGCCCCGCGCGAGCTCGGCCTGACAGCACGGAGCGACGGCGATCACGTCGGCCTGGCCGGCGATCCCGGCCGCGATGGCCGCGCACGTCGCCGTGTCGCAGGCGTGCAACGCGACGACGGCATGGGCATCGACGGTCTCGCCCGCGTCCCCGACCTCGAAGCGCACGGCGAGGCCCGCGACGTCCGCGCGACGCTGCGACTCGGCGACGAGCTCCGCGTTCCGATCGACGCCGCGAATCTCGAAGGGATGGTTCCACACCTCGCGCGCGCACCACGCGAGAAGGAGCGTCAGGTACGAGCGGCCACAGCCCACATCGAGGAGGCGGACCACCGCGTGACGCTCGCGCAAGGCCTTCAGGGCCGGCGAGAGCAACGCCACCATATGATTGATCTGGAAGTACTTGCGGACCTTGCCGGGCGGGAGCGAGCCGTCGTCGCCGAGGAGGCCGAGCGCCCGCAGCAACACCGCGCCCTCGGCGGGCCGGATGATCGGTTGCTTGTCACCGAGGAGCTGCGCCGTACGCTCCGCGGTCCAGTACGCCTGCGCGCGCTCGGCGATGCTCTCGGCCCAGCGGGCGTGCGTCACGGTCTCTACTAGAGCACGAGCGCCTCGCGGCTAGAGCGCGGCGGCGGGAACAGCAGCTGGAGCGGGAGCGCCACGCGCGCGGCCCACGAGCTCGCGTTGTGCGCCTGCCCGGGAAACGTCAGGCGATGCAGCTCGCCCGGCGTGTAGCCGGCCGAGGGCGCGGTGCATGGCGCGCGTGTGAAAGAAGCCATCGTGGGCGCTCGCACGCGGCTCCTGCTCGCTGAGGGCCGCCCCCGAATCGAGGCGCGGTCGGCTACGACGTGCGAAGGCGCAGGCGGATCGGGCCCTTCGCATCGGCGAGCTTCACCACGCGCCCGCGCTGGCAAACGTCGATGGTGCCGGCCGCCTGGAGCTCGCCCGCGACGTCGCGCACCGACGGCATCAGGTCCCGCCAGTGCTCGCCACCGACGGCACGGGCGACTTCGCTGGGGCACGCGGTGGCGGGGCCGCGCTGCTCGAGCAACTCGAGGAGGGCACGCTCGAGCACCTGCTTCGACGGAGCGCGAGGCATGGTCCCACCGTAGCGCCGCGTCACCGCCGCGACGAGCGGCCTGAGGTGCTATGAGAGCGCGAGATGACCTTTGTCGACGAGCTGACCGCGCGTTCTGCAGACCGCCTCTCCGCGATCATCGGGGCCAGCCGAGGTTCGACCGATGGCGGCACGTCACACGCCCTGCTGCAGATCGCGCTGGCGAACGAGGTGGCGGTCGCCGAGCTCGCCGCATCGTGGGTCGGTACCACGCCCGAGCTCGACGTGAAGCTTGCCTTCGCGCGGCAAGCGGGCGACGAAGCCGGCCACTTCCAGCTCGTGGCGGAGCGCCTGCGCGCCCTCGGCTTCGACATGGATGCCTTCGTGCCACCGGCGGCGAATCCGCTGTTCCAGGTCCTCGCGACGCTGGACGGCACGGTCGCGCGGATCGCCGCGGGCCTCTTCACGCTGGAGGCGATCGCTTATGGCGTCAACGAGAGCTTCATCGCCTACTGCCGCGCCCACGATGACACGGAGACGGTCCGCATCTACGAGACGATCATTCAGCCCGAGGAGCGCGAGCATCAGCTGATCGGACGGACGTTGCTCGAGAAGTACGCGGCGACGCCCGAGGCGCGCACCCTCGCGCAGGACACCGTCGACCGCGTCCTCGAGATCGCGAGCAGGACCCGCGCCGCGGCGGCCACCCGGCTCGGCGTGGCCTGCATCCCCGGCTGCTGAACCTGAACACACGCCCAGTGTCACAGGCCGGTCGTAGACTGGCTGCGCATTGCCGGCTCCGCGCCTCTGCTGCCTCGATCTCGACACGTTCTTCGTCTCCGTCGAGCGCCTGCTCGACCCGAGCCTGAACGGCAAGCCCGTCATCGTCGGCGGACCGCGCCACGGGCGCGGGGTCGTCACGTCGGCGAGCTACGAGGCGCGGGCCTTCGGCATCCGGTCGGGGATGTCGATCCGCGAGGCGTCGGAGCAGGCGCCGCGCGATGCCGTGTTCCTCAGCGGGCATGGGGAGCTGTACGTGGACTACTCGCGGAAGGCGCGCGAGATCGTGGAGCGGTTCAGCCCGATCGTGATCGCGGCGAGCATCGACGAGCACTACATCGACTTCACGGGCTGCGAGCGCCTGTATCGGCGTCCTGGCGATGTCGATGACGACGCCACCATCGAGCGTGTGGTCCGCGACATCACGGGCACGATCCAGCGCGAGCTGGGGCTTCCGTCGAGTGCGGGCATCGCGACCAGCAAGCCGATGGCAAAGGTGGCGAGCGGGCTCGCGAAGCCTGCGGGCGTGTTGATGGTACGCGCCGGCACGGAGGCGGCCACGCTGGCCCCCCTCGGTGTTCGCAAGCTGCCGGGGATCGGGCCGGTGGCAGAGCGCCGACTGCACGCGCTCGGCATCGTGACGCTGGGGCAGCTCGCGGAGGCGGCGCCGCAGCACGTGCGGACGATCTTCGGCGCGTACACGTCCGAGTTGATCACGGCGGCGCGCGGCGGCGGCAACGCTGACCTCGGGCGCGAGCGGCCGGCGTTTCGCGAGCACGATCCGCGCGGCGTGGTCCACGGGACCATCTCGAACGAGCGCACGTTCGCCGAGACCGACGGGGACGCGGCGCTCGCCGTGCTATCGGGGCTGTGCGAACGCGTATGTGCGCGCGCCCGCAAGCGCGGTGTGCTCGCCGGTCAGGTCACCCTGAAG
>JALHPV010000482.1 GCA_022842285.1 Kofleriaceae bacterium | reverse complement strand
GCCAGATGCTGGATGCCGCAGTGCGGCTCTGGCTCGCGCCGGCCGAGCCATCGTCGGACGGATCCCTGGTGCGCGACGTGTGGGCCGCGCTCGTGAAGGCCCAGCTCGAAGCCCAGGCTGTCACCGAGCTCGTCCGGGTCATCCGGGCGAAGGGGCGGGTGCGCGCGG
The DNA here is from genome assembly GCA_022842285.1 of Kofleriaceae bacterium. Lineage (GTDB taxonomy): Bacteria > Myxococcota_A > Polyangia > Haliangiales > Haliangiaceae > JABFXX01. Next base: position 3,673 of record JALHPV010000482.1, on the reverse strand, counting down.
ATGCGTTCGTGCCGATCGCGTACGCCGCCAGCACGGAGCAGCTCCTCGATCTCGCGGACGCGATGGTCGCTGCGGAGTACGACGCATACCCCTATGTGGCGGTCGTCTTCGAGCGCCTCGTCAGCGATCTCGGCGAGGCGAAGCCGATCGAGGCGCTGCTGCGGAAGTACCAGGCTGCGTTCGGCAAGCGCACCGACCTGTGGACGCTCGGTGCGTTCACCCTGACGACCACGAATGTCGGTAATCGCGACTTCGTCGATGTGTGGTTCGATGGGTGGGAGCGCCGCTCCGACGCTCCGATGTGGACCATCGCAGCCTACGTCGGCTCGCTCGCGCAGGTCGGCGCGGCGCGCACGCGGATGGCCAAGATCGCGACCCGGGCCATCGAGCTCCTGACCCCCGATGGCTCCGCTCCGTACCTGGCGCGCTTCGGTCTCGTCGAGGCCGCCATCGCGGGCGAGCACGCGTCGCTACCCGAGCGCTTCTTCGAGGCGGACCTCGGTGGCTACGTGACCAAGGATCCGCTGACCGACCCGATGGTGCAGTACGCGAACGGCGTGCGTCTCGAGCGGAAGCTCGACTCCGTCGACTTCCTCTATGACTTCGATCAGGTCTCCGGCGGCGACGTCGTGGGGAGCGTCATGTTCTCGGGGCTCGGAGCGGTGCGGATGATGGCGGTCGCACGCGGGCAAGGGGTGCGGCCGCCGCACTGGCGGCTCGTGCGCCTCTACCAGGACATGCGTGCGCCCGTGCACCGCACCCATCAGCTGCTCTCGATCTTCCTGCGGATGATGGCGCTGGAGAAAGGGGACCCCGAGGTCCTCCCGACGGCGATCGAGTGGCGGAAGGCGCGACCGTCGGAACTGGGCGCGCTCGTCCCAGCGTGGAATCGCCTCCTGAGCGCGCGCCTGAGCTGGTGGGCCCGCACGTTCAAGTTGTGACGAGCGCCAAGGCGAGCGACGCCGGCGACAAGATCCGCAACGCGGGCGACAAGACGAACGACAAGCTCGCCTGGTACGTACGAGCCGGTACTTGCCGCAGGACCAGGGGCTCCTCGACCGGCCGGCTAGTCGCGTGCTCGCCGCGGGCGACACCGGCCGGGGGATTGCCCCCCGACACCTGTATCCTCGCGGTGACCGCCGTCGAGGACGGGTGTACCCGCGGTCGACAGGGCCGATTGGCGCGAACCCTGAAATAGGGGTCTCGCATGAACGAATTCGAAACCATCCCGTCGGAGCTCCTCGTTCGCGCGCAGGGCTCGGCCTCGTGTGACCTCTCGGGCCTGTCGGCCTCGGCTCGCTCGATCATCATGGCGGAGTCGGGTGGTGACCCCACGGCGAAGAACCCGCGATCGACGGCGTTCGGCCTCGGGCAGCTGCTCATCGCGAATCGGCGCCACTACATGGGGGCGAACGCGAACTCGACGAGCTGCTCGGCGCAGATCAACGCCTTCAACGCGTACGTCAGCGATCGCTACGGCAACGCCGACGCCGCGTTGCGGTTCCGCAACCGCAAGGGCTGGTACTAGCCGGTCCAGTCCGCGGGGCCGATCGCGTAGCGCTTGAGCTTCGTGACGAAGGTGCGGAGGGGCATCTCGATCAGCTCGGCGGCGCGGTTCTGGACGCCGCCGCTCGCGCGCAGGGCCGCGATCATGCGCGCGCGCTCGAGCTCCCGGACCTCATCCGCGAGGGGGCGAAAGCCTCCCGGTGGCGGCGGCGGCGGCGGAGCGCCCGGAGCCGGAGGAGCGACCCGATCACGCTCGGCCCGCGCACTCGCGGCGATCGCCGCGGGCAAGCGCCAGGGCTCGATCGTGCGCGCGACATCGGGGGTGGCGGCGGCGGCGTACTCGAGGGCATGGCGGAGCTCGCGCACGTTGCCCGGCCAGCGATAGCGGAAGAGTGCGATCGCGGCCGCGCACGAGAGCTCGAGCGGCTCGCGGCCGAGGCGCGCGCACGCGGCCCGGAGGATCGCGGGCGCGAGCAGGGCGAGGTCGCGCGGTCGCTCGCTGAGGGGAGGGAGCTCGAGCCGGGCCGCACCGAGGCGGAAGTACAGGTCACTGCGAAACGCGCCGGTCGCGATCTCGTGCTGCAGATCGCGGTTCGTGGCCGCGACGATCCGCAGGTCGACCTTGCGAGGGATCACCTCGCCGACGCGCAGCACCTCGCCGCTCTCGAGGACGCGCAGGAGCTTGGCCTGGGTCACCGGTGCGAGCTCGCCGATCTCGTCGAGGAAGAGGGTCCCCCCGTCCGCCGCTTCGACGAGGCCGGTCTTCGCCGCGAGGGCACCGGAGAAGGCGCCCTTCGCGTGACCGAACAACTCGCTCTCCGCGAGGCTTTCGGGAATGGCGGCGCAGTTCACGCTGATGAAGGGTTTGCTCGCGCGCGGGGAGGCGGCGTGAACCACGGCCGCGGCGAGCTCCTTGCCCACGCCGGTCTCGCCGCGAATGAGCACCGGGATCGACGACCGGGCCACCCGTCGGGCGAGCTCGTAGAGCTCCGCCATCGCCGGATCCCCGAGGATGATCGTGTGTGGCGGTACGGAGAGCGTGGTCGCCGTGTCCGAAACTCGGACAATGACGCGCTCGCGAGCGAGCTCGCACGCTCGTCGCGCGCCGGCGAGGATGGCATCCGCGTCGATCCCGTCGTACGGCGCCGTCCCGACGCCAACCGCGATCTGACCCGAAAACGCCTCGACGAGCTGCTGGGCGACCGCGTGAGCCTCGTCGGCGTCGAGCTCGGGCAAGATCGCCCCCGCGTGACGCTTACCCAGGACGGCGAGCGTGTCGATGGTGCGGAGCTTCGCGCCCAGCGCGGGGGCCAGCTCGGCCACATCGCCTCCGGTGCTGCGGAGGTAGAGCACCGAGCACTCGCGTTCGTACTCCACGCACCGGGCGAGCTCCTCCGCGAGGCGAGCGGTGAACGCGGTGGCCGCGAGCACGCTGCGGGGGCGCACCGGATGGGCGTGACGCACCACGAACAAGGTGGCGCCGATGCCGATCACATCGCCGCCGCGCACGATCCGTGGCTCGGCCAGGCGCTCACCGTTCAGCAGCGTGCCGTGGCGGCTGCCGAGGTCGGTGAGCCGCAGTCCCTCGGCGGTCACCAGGAGCTGCGCGTGCGCTCGGGAGACCAGCGCGTCGTCGATCGAACACCCGGCATCGGGCCCCCGGCCGATCACGAGCTCGCCGGCCGCGGGCACGAGCACGCGGAACGACCGCTCGCCATGCAGACACAGCAACGACTCGACGCGCTCCGACGTCCCGGCCGGAGGGTCCGCCGTCCTCGTGACGCTACCCGGTCCCATCATCCCTAGACGGTACCGGTCACTCCACGCGAATGTCCACGCGGCGCCCGGCGCCGTTGGCAGTCGGAGGATGAACTTCGCGGTCGACCTCGATCGCATCGCGCGGCACCCGGCGGTTCACGAGCGCGGTCAGCACCGAGTTGGCCCGCGCGCTGGCGATGCCCTCGGGGCGCTGGGACTCGTTCTGCTCGGCGTGCCCGACGATCCTCACCACGCTCCCCGGGGCGTACGCATCGGCGACCCGCGCGATCACGTCACCGGCCCCGCCGATGCCGAAGTCGTTGGTCGCGAACTCGATGTGCTCGCGCAACGCGACCCGCGGGCGGGCGGCCGCGTCGGACGGCGCGGGGTCGGGCCGAGCGGCGTCGGG
>JALHPV010000481.1 GCA_022842285.1 Kofleriaceae bacterium | reverse complement strand
GCCGCTACCGGCGCCGCGTCGTCCCGCGCCGCGCGCGCTCGTGCGCTCCCTGACGCCCGAGCTTCCGGGCTTCGGTGACTACCTCGTCGACACCGGTGTGCTCACCCGCGAGCGCCTCCGCGCCGCGCAGGCGTATCAGCGCTCGATGAAGGTGCAGCTCGCGACAGCGATCGTCACGCTCGGGCTCGCGACGCCGGAGCGCATCGAGTGGGCGTGCGTCACGCACCAGTCGCAGCTCCACGCCGCCTCCGAGCACGAACGCTCGCAGTAGTAGCAAGCCCGGACTAGCGCACCGTGACGTGGAACGAGTCGCGCTCTTTGCTCCAGCGGTCGTCGAGCACCTTCGCCCACGCCGCCTCGACGATGCACGCCGCCATCGGCCCCGTGGCGCTGGTCCACACGTCCACGATCTCGCGGTAGGTCGTCTCGAGCTGGAGCTCCACCATCCAGCCGGTCGCCGGCTTGTGCTGGGCGACGCAGGCGGTCGAATCGATCGTGATCTCCGGCGGAGCGGTCACGCGGAAGCCGTGCATCCCCCCGGCCCCGCTACCGACGCCGGAGCCGGAGCCGGTGCCGAGCGTGCCCTCGAGGCCGATCCACGACGGGCGGGTGCCGGGCTCCGCGGCCACGTACGACGTCACCGGTGAGACCGCGCGGCCGAGCAGGGCGACCTTCATCTGTTCCTCGAGGGTGAGGTCCTGGTGCTCGTCGAGACCGAAGATGAACGCGGCCGTTGCCTTCGTGAACGCGGTCGTCGGCTTGAGGGTCTTCGTGACGGGCGTGCTCCACAGCTCGCCGGTCAGCGTGATGCGCTCCGCGACCTGCTCGCCGCGCAGCATCAGCCGCACCCCCGCGCCCTCGGAGAGTGTCTTCTGCTCGAGCGTGGCGCCGGTGGCGACCACGTTCTCGAGCTTCGTCGGGCGCACCAGCTCGAGGACAACCGGGACCAGCTCCTTCTGCCCCTTCGCGTAGAGGGCCTCGATGCGAGCGAAGATGCCGCGGTGCTTCGTGGCCAGCGAGGCGAGGGGGGCCGCGTCATCGCGCACGACCTCGAGCGATCCGCCGCTCGTACGCGGGACGACGACGTGCACGATGGTGTCCTTCGATGCCTTCGCCAGCGACGCGAGCGTGGCCGGCACGGAGAGCGACGACCGCAAGAGCTCGTCGGTGAGGAGCACGATGCGGCGCGGGCCCTTGCGCGCCTCGACGAGCGAGACGGCGAGCTTCGCGGCTTCGTCGAGCGCACTGCCATTGCCGAGGGCGAGGGTGGTGCCCGCGCGCGCAGCGGCGAGCTTGGTCTCGACGTGCGACGCCTTGACGAACGCGCCGAAGACGCGCGTGGCCTGGCGGCGCGTGGCGACGATCTCGACCTCCGCGTCGGGGACATGCGCGAGATACGCGCGGATGACATCGAGCTGCGCGCCGAGGTTCTCCTCGCCGACGGAGTACGAGGCATCGACGACGAATACGATCTGGGCCCGCTTGGGCAGCTCGGAGAGCCGCGGGGCGATGTCCACCTCGAGGCGTCCGAACGAGTGCTTGGCGGACGCCACGACGCGACCGAAGCGCGTGAGCCACGTCTTGATCACCGGCGGCACCACCGCGTTGGTCGCGACGCCCGCCTCGCCCGCAGACTCGGGCGCATCGGGGATGAACACGGGCGTGTCGGACGCGGTGACCACCGTGCGGCCGAAGGTCAGTGACCAGGCGTCGATCGAGCCGGTATCGAGCCCGGCGTGGTCGCTCGCGACGAGGCGCCAGGTCCCGGCGGGGATGGTGCCGGCCGGCAGCTTCAGGGTCTGCTTCGACTTGAGGACGTTCGCGCCGCCGCCCGTCTGGCTCATGAGCGAGATGACCTGGCCCTGCGGCGTGATCAGCTCGACGCGCAGGTCACTCGAGTACGTGTGCGAGATGTCGAGGACGAGCTCGGCCGTCGTCGCGGCGCTGTTCGTCGTCGGGTCCGCCGGAACCACGAGCGAGCTCGCCACGTAGCTGCCGGCCGCGTCCATCTCGACCTTGTCGCTCCAGTCGGGGCGGGCCGGCGGCGTGAGCACGAACGGCGTGCCGGGGGCGATGCGCTGGTTGTCGACGCTGACCATCGTCTGCGCATCGCCCCAGCTCGGATCGATCTGGACGGTGGCGACCGCCAGCGGCCGCGCGGTGGTATCGCCCTCCACGCGCGCCGTCGGATCGAAGCGCGGATACGACAGGTAGTAGCGTCCGTTCTGATACCGGGTCGGCACCGTGAGCGTGTACTCGACCGTCGACACCTGCCCCGGCATCACCGGGAACACCTGGAGATACAGCTTGTCTGCCCACAGCCACTGGAGGAGCGCCGGGTCCTTCGGCGCATACGCCCCGAGGCCCGTCATCTCCTTGTAGAGCGCGGCTGCCGCCTCGCGCTCCATGAGCTCGCCGTCGTACCACCTGTCGCGCGCCCGGATGCGCAGCCCGGTGGCCGCGCCTCCCGCGGGCAGATCGATCGCGAGGCCGGCCTCGTCTGCGACCTTGCCGCTGTTCGCGAACTGACGCTGGACCTTGTAGGTCGCGACGCCGTCCGCGATCGAGATGACCACCGAATGCGAAACCTCCGCGAGCGGTTGCTCGCGGGTGGAGACCAACCGATCAGCGGAGGCGATGGAGGGAACGGCAACGGCGAAGACGGCTGCCAGGACGAGCTTCATGCGCGCGGTCCGACACCACGCGCCCGAGGTCGGTTCCCGCGGGGATCAGCCGGCGCCGCCGCCCAGGAACGAGCCCGCCAGGTTGCCCGCCATCCCGATCCACTTCGCCGCTTCCGGCGACCCCGCCTGGTTCGCGATGCCCGCGGCCATGTTGGTGATGCCACCAATGTCGAACCCGCCGGTGGCGGTGACCAGCTCGTCATCGGAGAGGGTGGCGAACGGAGCTTTGTCGCGCGGGGCGGTGGTGGGCATGGTGACCTCTTCTGCAGGTGGAATGCCGTCGGTAAGCCCCTGTTATTGCGGGCATAAGATCCCGATCTCGTGAGCCCACCGAGTTACGACGTGTATGGTCCGGGCGTCGCGTATCGTCCGCGCGCATGACCGCCCGCATCCGAGCCGCCGGCGCCGAGGCGCTGCTCGTGGCGGTGCTGGTGGGCCTCTTCGAAGCGCTGGTGGTGGGCCGGTCGTTCGTGACCGTCGCCGCCCTCGCGGTCACCGGGTGGGCGCTCGCGGCGCTGATCGTGCGTGCGGGCCTCGCGGTGCTGGTGCGGATCGAGCCGATCGCGACGTGGTCCGCGGACCTGATCCAGGAGGAGGGCGCCGCGCCGCCGCCACCCCGCATGGCCGTGGAGGGCGCGCGCGCACCGCTCACCGTTCGGCGGGGCATGCTGGCCCTCGCCACGGTCGCGGTCTTCGGCGCGATCGCGGTTCGCGTCGTCGCCGGGATTCACGTCGCGTATCGGTTCCGCGACGCGGGCCCGGTCGCGCTGCTGGTGATGAGCCTGCTCACGCCCCTCGCCCTCGTGATCATGGGCGGGGCCCTGGCGATCGATCGTCGCCTCGCGCCGCGTGGTCCGCGTGCCGCCGGTGGCCGGGCACGGGCGGCCTGGCGAGGCGTGCTGGCGCTCCTCGCGCTCGCGCTGTTCGGGGCCGTGGGATTTCGCGTGGTGGCGTGGATCCATGTCGCGTATCGCTTCCACGCCGCGACGCCGGTCGCGCTCCTGACGGTGGGACTGCTCGTCGTGATCGCGCTCGTGATCGCGCTCGCGACCCGCGCAGTGGATCGCCGGGTCGCGCCGCGCATGACCTTCGAGCTGACGGGGCGGCGCGGCCTCATCGCGGTCCTGCTCGCGGCCGGCATCGGCGTGGTGGTGCCGATCGCGGTCGT
>JALHPV010000480.1 GCA_022842285.1 Kofleriaceae bacterium | reverse complement strand
CGCGAGCACGACAGGGCCCACGATGCGGCGCAGCAGGAAGGTGCGCCGGGCATCCACCCCGTCGTCGAAGGCGTGCAGATGCCAGCGCCCCTCGTGGAAGACGAGGGCGAGCGGCGACACCGTGCGGTGCTCGGCGGCGGCCTGGCCCGGCTTCAGGTACGGGAAGGTCACCTGCTGGCCGCGGTCGATCGCGGCCGTGAGCGGCTCGTGCGCGGCGTCACGCGTGCGGATTCTCGGGGCGAAGCCGATGACGGCGTCGTCGATGCGCACGCCGAGCGACTGCAGCTTGGTGAGCGCGCGCCGCGAGTCGGTCGAGAGCGTGCCCTCGCGCCAGACCTGGGCCGCGAGCGTGAGCATCGCGTACTCCTCGGGGCTGAACACGATGTCGTCGGGCAGCTGGTACCGCGAGGGCGGGATGCGGTAACGCTGCAGCTTCGTGTCGCCGTCGGCGCCGGGCGCGTCGACGGTCTCGAGGGGCACGCCGAGCTCGCGCAGCTCCTCCTTGTCGCGCTCGAACTGCCGCTCGAGGTTCGCGCGGTCGGCCGCGACGTCGTAGCGCGCGGCATAGCCCGTGACGGTCGAGAGGATCTCGGCCTTCGTCAGCCCTTGCTCGGTCGCGAGGAGCGCCAGCACGAGGCTGAACAGGCGCTCTTCGACCGGTACCCGCCGTGACGACGAGGGCATGGGGGCCTTAGCCCTCGATGCCGAGGATGTCGACGACGAACACCATCGTCGAGCCGTCGGGGATCGTCGCGGGCGCCTGACCGGCGGGGTAGCCGAACTCCGGCGGGATCACGACGATGACCTGCGAGCCCACCGTGCGGCCCACGAGGCCGTCGGCGAGCCCCGTCACGATGCCGTTGGGGTCGTTCTCGAAGCTCGTGATCGTGAACGTCGCCGGGGCGCCGCGGTCCCAGCTCGAGTCGAAGATCGTCTTCGTGCTCCAGAGCAGGCCCGTGTAGTGCAGCACGGCCCGGTCGCCTTCCTCGATCGCGGCGCCCTGGCCGAGCACGAGCGTGTGCGAGCGCAGCTCGGTCGGCGGGGCCTCGTCGGGGATCGTCACGCCGGGGACACCGTTCGGTGCCGTCACGACCGCGGGGATGCCCGAGGCGCCGAGCTGCGGGATTCCGGTGGCACGGCCGAGGTAAGCGGCTTGCACATCGAGCACCATGACGATCGCGTCGTTGTCGGCAAGCCCGAGCGCGGGGTCGAGCGCGCCGGCCCCGAAGACATCTTCGATTGTGCCGGTCACGGCGATGCGCGAGTTGACCTGCGCGCACTGCAGCGCCTCCGCCAACAGGTCGATCTCGTTGCCGGCGGTGCGGCGCAAGGGCGCCTCGGCGTCGTTGTAGGCGCTCGCGGTGATCAGTTCTCCGTCCTGACCATTGAACAAAGCGACCTGGAAATCGACGATCTGACCGGCCGCGATGGGCGAGCCTTCGCCAGCGTCGATGACCGACTGCTGCACGCCGTCGCTTCGCAGAGGAGTGGGGAAGTCGACGACGGGCTGGCTACCGAAGGATCCCGACGCATCGACGTACCCGGCAGAGTCGCCGAAGGGAACGAGCGGACTGCACGAATCCGAATTGACAGGGGCCGTGCAGGCGGCCAGAACGGTCGCGACGACGGTCATCACAGCAACGGTTGAGGCGGTGCGCGCGAGGCGCCGGGAGGTCACAATCACGCCACCTACTCTACGGGTCGGCGCGCCGACTTCTCGGCGAGAGCCTGGGCCTCGCGGGCGGCCTTGCGCAGGCGCTTGTCGCTCGCCTGCCGGTCGCCGACCGCGCCGGGTGTCCAGAGTTCGAGGTCGACATCTCCGTACTCGGTCTTCGAGCCGCGCTTGGCCTTCACGAACCGGCCGGCGCCGTCGGCGAGCCGCCGCGCCGTGAGCAGGAAGCCGGTGTGCGCGACCATGCGGTGGTCGGGCCGCACCGAGAGGCCGTCGACGTTCCAGCCGCGCACCATCGTCTCGGTCGAGACCGGTTCGGTGAAGGTCTCGGTGAGCCGGATGGCCTCCGCCACCCGCGAGAGCTGCGTGGCCGTGGCGACGTACACGAGCAGCACTCCCCCGGGCGTGAGCGCCGTGGCCACGGCGTCGAGGCACTCCCAGGGCGCGAGCATGTCGAGCACGGCGCGGTCGACGGTGCCCGCCGGGACGGCCTCGGGCAGGGCATCCTGCAGATCGCCCATCGTGATCGTCCAGTTCTCAGGCCGCGCGCCGACGTAGGCGCACACGTTGCCCTCGGCGATTTGCGCGAACTCCTCGCGGCGCTCGAACGAGAACAGGTGCCCGCGCTCGCCGATCGCGCGCAGCAGCCACATGCTCAGCGCGCCCGAGCCGACGCCGGCCTCGACCACGCGCGCGCCGGGGAAGATGTCGGCCTGCGCGAGGATCTGCGCGGCGTCTTTCGGGTAGATGATCGCGGCGCCGCGCGGCATCGACATGACGAAGTCGGTCAGCAAAGGGCGCAGCGCGAGGTAGGGCACCCCCTGCGAGTTCTCGACGACGCTGCCGTCGGGCAGGCCGATGAGCACCTCGTGCTGCAGCACGCCGCGGTGGCTGTGGAAGGCGTTGCCGGCCTCGAGCGTCACGGTGTTGAGCCGGCCCTTGGGGTCGGTCAGCTGCACCTGATCGCCCTCGACGAAGGGGCCGCTCTGACGGCGGGTGGTCATGGCTCAGGCCCCTGTCGCTCGGTGGTGGTGGCGCTCGAGCGCGGCGCCGAGGTCGGCGACGGTGCGGCCATCGAGCGTCGGCCACAGTTCGTGGGTGGGGCCATCGTGCAGCGCGAGGTGCAGGGGCACGACGATCGTGGCGGCGCCCGAGGCGACGGCCGAGACGAGCCCGAACTCGCTGTCTTCGATCGCGACGCAGTCGCCGATGTCGACGCCGAGACGCTCCGCAGCGAGCAGGTACGGCTGCGGGTGTGGCTTGGGGTGCTCGACGTCGTCGCCCGCGATGACGACGTCGAAGACGCCCTCGCCGATCGCCGCGGCGACCTGCAGCGCCATGCGGCGGATCGACATCGTCACGAGCGCGATCGGGATGCCCGCCTCCCGCAGTTCGGCGATGAGCTCGCGCGCCCCCGGCCGCCACGGTACGCCCTGCTCGATCTGAACCATGACGCGGTCGGTGGGCGCCCCGATGATCTCGTCGACCTCGAGCGCGACGCCCGCCTGCTGCAGGATGCGGGCCGACTGCACGAGCCCCGAACCGACGAGCTGCATGCCGTCGGCCTCCGTCCAGACGCCGCCGTGCTCGGCGACCAGGTCGGTCTCGGCGCGCATCCAATAGGGCTCGGTGTCGACGATGGTGCCGTCCATGTCCCAGAGAACAGCGGCGGGTCGAAGCGGGGCGGTCACGACGCACGAGTCTAGTTGCGTTCTATCCTGGGGCGACCCCTCGGCGCTCGTCCGGGGGCGCGTCAGGAAGGTGCATCGGTGTCGCAGAGCGATCTGTTCCGCAGTGGGCGACTGCTCGTCGTCGCCTTCGAAGGCTGGAACGACGCCGGCGAAGCCGCGAGTGGCGCCGTGCGTGCGCTCAAAGAGGTGCTCGATGTCGTACCCATCGCCGACATCGACCCCGAGGACTACTACGACTTTCAGCTCAACCGCCCGCACGTCGAATTCGACGATGACGGCAAGCGCCGACTGCGCTGGCCCAGCGTCACGCTTTATGGGCCAGCGGGCGATGACGGGATGCCCCGCTCGCGCTCGGCCGCGGACAACCCCATTGGCGGCGCCGCCATGAACGTGAGCGGCACTAACCACGAGAACATCTACCTGCTGCTCGGCACCGAGCCTTCGCGCGGCTGGAAGACCTTCGCCACCGAAACCATCGACCAAGCGTTGACGGCGGACATCACGGGCATCATCTTGC
>JALHPV010000479.1 GCA_022842285.1 Kofleriaceae bacterium | reverse complement strand
TGGTCGAGCGGGCGGAGACCGACCTCGCCGCCATCGTCGATGATGACCTCGGCCGCGGAGGTCACGAGCTCACGCACGTTGTCGAGGCGCTCGAGGCCCTCCGGGCCCTCGGCCCGCAATGCCGTGTCGTATCCGACAGCCGCGATGAGCTGCAACAGCAACTGGTCGACGCTCGTGTCGACGGCGATCGCGCGGAATCGATCGACCGTGGCGGCCATGTCGAGCAGCGCGGTACGGGTGGCGGGGCGGACGCCCTCGAGTGCCGCGGCGCGGCGACACTGCTCGAGGAGCGGGAGCCCGTGCGCGCGGGCCTCGGTGGCGAGCAGTTCGAGCGTGGTGTCCCCCACGCCGCGCTTGGGCGCGGTGAGCGCGCGGCGGAACGCCTCGTCATCCGCGGGATTGGCGACGAGCCGCAGCCAGGCCACGAGGTCCTTGATCTCGCGGCGGTCGTAGAAGCGCACCGCACCCACGAGCCGGTACGGCACGCCGGCCTTCCGCATGGCCTCTTCCATGGAACGGCTCTGCGCGTTGGTGCGATAGAGCACGGCGCAGTCGCGGAGGGTGCCGCGCGAGGCGCGCCACTGCTGGACGGCCTCGGCGATCGCCTCGGCCTCGTCGCGGTCGTCGGCGGCCTCGAGCAGGACCACCTTCTCGCCGCCGGCGCGCGTGGCCCGCAGCGTCTTGCCGCGCCGCGCCTCGTTCCGGGCGATCACCTCGTTGGCGAGGGCGAGGATCGGCGCGGTGGAGCGATAGTTGTCCTCGAGGCGAACGACGGTCGCCGCCGGGAAGTCGCGTTCGAAGTCGAGGATGTTGCGCACGTCCGCTCCGCGCCAGCCGTAGATCGCCTGGTCGTCGTCACCGACGACGGCGAGATTGCCGTGCCTGCCGGCGATGAGCCGCACGAACTCGTACTGGGCGCGGTTGGTGTCCTGGTACTCGTCCACCAGCACATGCCGGAACCGTTGCTCGAGCCGCGCGCGCACCGGCTCGTGCTCGCGCATGATCCGCACCGGCAGCACCAGCAGGTCGTCGAAGCCCACCGCATTGGCCCGCCGCATGGTCGGCTCGAGTTCGCGGTAGACCTGCGCCGCCGCCTGGGCGAGCGGAGTGCGCGCCAGCGCCTCGAACTCGGCGGGCTCGACGAGCGCGTTCTTCGCGGAGGAGATCTCGTGCACGATCGTCTTCGGCGCGAACTGCCTCGGGTCGATGCGCAGCCGCTCGACGATGCGCTTCACGACGGCGAGGGTGTCGTCCTCATCGTAGATGGTGTACTCCGGCGTCCGACCGGCGAGGTCGGCGTACATGCGCAGCAGGCGCGCGCCGATCCCGTGGAAGGTGCCGATCCACATCCCGGCGGGGTCACGACCGAGGAAGCGGCCGACGCGCTCGCGCATCTCGCCCGCCGCCTTGTTGGTGAAGGTCACGGCGAGGATCGCCTGGGGCGGGACGCCGTGCACCTCGATCAGGCGCGCGATGCGTGCCGTGAGGACGCGCGTCTTCCCCGACCCGGCGCCGGCCACGACGAGCAGGGGACCCTCGTGATGTTCGACCGCCGCCTGCTGGGAGGGATTGAGGCGTGTCGTCACGCGAGGCGGTCCACGCCCAGCCAAGGGCGCAGCGCCTCGGGCACGACGACGGTCCCATCCGCCTGCTGGTAGTGCTCGAGGATCGCGGCGAAGACGCGCGGGAAGGCGAGGCCGGATCCGTTCAACGTGTGGACGAAGCGCGGCTTCTCGCCCGCCGCCGGGCGGAAGCGGATGTTCGCGCGGCGCGCCTGGAAATCCGTGAAGACCGAGCAGGACGAGACCTCCAGCCACTTCCCGACCCCGGGGGCGAAGACCTCGAGGTCGTACGTCTTGGCGCTGCTGAATCCCGTATCCCCGGCGGCGAGCAGGACCACGCGGTACGGGAGTCCGAGGCGTTGCAGGACCGTCTCGGCGTGGCCCAGCAGCGTCTCGAGCTCTGCCTCCGACCGCTCCGGGGTGCAGTAGCGCACGAGCTCGACCTTGTCGAACTCATGCACGCGCAGCACGCCGCGCGTGTCCTTGCCCGCCGACCCGGCCTCGCGGCGGAAGCAGGGGCTGTACGCGCAGAACGCCTTCGGCAGTTCCTCGGCCGCGAGGATCTCGTCGCGATAGAGATTCGTCACGGGGACCTCCGCGGTCGGGATGAGGAAGAGCTCCTCGTCCTTCACGGCGTACATGTCGTCCTCGAACTTGGGCAGCTGGCCCGTACCGACCATCGACGCGCGATTCACGACGACCGGGACCCAGAGCTCCTCGTAGCCGAACTCGCCGCTGTGCAGGTCGAGCATCGCATTCATGAAGCTCCGGATCATCCGCGCGCCCTTGCCGCGGTAGACGATGAAGCCGGAGCCCGAGACCTTGGCACCACGCTCGAGGTCGAGGATGCCGAGTCGCGCCCCGACCTCCCAGTGCGGCTTGACGCTCTCGGCGTCGCGCGGCTCGCCCCAGGTGCGTACGACCCGATTCGCCGTCTCGTCTCCCGCAGGGACGTCGGCCAGCGTGACGTTGGGGATGGACAGCAGGAGTTCATCGAGGCGCGCCTGCATCGGGGCCAGATCGGCCTCGACGCGCGCGATCTCCTCGCCGAGGGCGCGCGCCTCGGCCATCGGCGCGTCGGCGTCCTGCTTGGCCTTCTTGAGTCGGCCGACCTCCTGGGTCAGCGCGTTCCGGCGGGCCTTCTTCTCCTCGACGGCGGTGATGGCCGTGCGTCGCGCGACGTCGAGCCGCTCGGCCTCGTCGATCTCGCTCGCGTACTGCTCGAGCTTGCCGCGACGCCGCATCCCCTCACGGAGCTGCTCCACCTGGTCGCGCACCATGCGCAGGTCGTGCACGCTCAGTACTCCGGGACGCCATTGAGGAGCGAGCGGAACCCGCAGTTCGGATTGATGCGCGAGCGCAGCTTGACCCGACGATCGGCCGGGATGATCGAGTCCACGTAGAACTTGGCGTAGATGTCCTGTCGGATGTCGAACTGACAGTACAGCGTGCTGATCCGGACGAGGAACGCCTGGCCCTCGCCGAGGAGCAGCACGGAGTCCGGCGACCAGCCGTCACGAGGCGCGTCGGGAATGACGCTATACGACACCGTCGGCCGCTGGAACTGGATCACGCGCGAGCCGCCGATCGGCGAGACGACGCTGCCGACGGGCAGCACGCGGAGGCGACCGAGGGAGTCGATGTCCACCGCGATGTCGAAGTTGCCCGACGCATCGAGGCGCACCGCGGTGGCCTGCGGGAGGCCGGGGGCGACGACGAGGAGGCCGGACGGATAGGCGGCCGGCGAACCCGAGATGGCCCAGAGCTCGAACGTCTGGTCGACGTTCGGATATTGCGCCGTGATCTCGAAGGGATCCTCGCACGCGGTCGCACCGGCGACGAGGGCGAGGACGGCAAGGAGGAGGCCGCGGCGCGCGCGCCGCTCGGAAAGATTCAGCATGGTCGTCACAGCCGTGGAAGCTAACGGGATACAGGGGAACACGCCAAGAGAAACCTGCTTGACTTCACTCTGGGGGTGGGTACACTTCGGCAACCTTTCCCGGAGCGGCGATGCCCACCATTCGCGACCTCGTCGCGGCCATCCGGCGCCGGGACGGCGTCGATGCCGCCCTCGTGCTCGGCCGCGACGGCCTGCTCATCGACCACCAGGCCGACGCCGGACTCGACGCTGAGAGCGTCGCGGCGCACGTGCCGTCGATCCTCACCCACGCCGACGAACTCGCCGCCGCCGCCGGACAGGGGCACCTCCTCACGGCGGTCCATGAGCAGGTGAGCGGCACCGCGGTGATCGCCGCGATGTCGCCGGAGGCCGTCCTGCTCGTGCTGCTGCGCCCCACGGCGGATCTCGGCGCCCTGCTGTTCGACCTTCGCCGTCACC
>JALHPV010000478.1 GCA_022842285.1 Kofleriaceae bacterium | reverse complement strand
CAAGAACATCGCGCACCGGGACCTCAAGCCCGAGAACATCTACCTCGCGAGCGACCCCGACAGCCCCGACGGCATGTTCGTGAAGCTGCTCGACTTCGGCATCGCGAAGCTCCTTGCCCCCGACGAGGGCGTGAGCGTGAAGACCCGCACCAGGATCTCGATCGGCACGCCCTACTACATGTCGCCGGAGCAGTGTCGGGGCCGCGATATCGACCACCGTACGGACATCTACTCGTTCGGCGTGCTCGCGTATCGGATGCTGACGGGCGTCTACCCGATCGACGGCGAGGACTACATGACGATCCTGATCGGGCAGGTCTCGAAGACCCCCGATCCGCCGAGCACGCACAACACCGCACTGCCCCCGGCGGTCGACGACGCGATCCTGATGCTGATGCAGAAGGATCCGGCAGATCGCCCGGCCGATCTGCGGACGGCAGTGGCGGCGCTCGACGCGGCGCTCGACGGCCGCGCGCTCACGGGGCCGCGGACCCAGGTCGCTCCGACCGCGACGCCGTTCACGCAGTCGAGCGTCGCGGGGGTCGCCTTGCCCGCAGAGCGCCAGGCGCAGCCGGCGCCCCGTTCGCGGGCCCGCTGGATCGCGGTGATCGCCGCCGTCGCGATGGTCGCGGCCATAATCGTCGTCATGGCGACGCGTCGCGATGCGACGCGTGGCGATAGCGAGACGCCACCTGCGACGGAGGCACCACCCGAGCGGCCCGCGCCAATCATCGAGGTAGTGGCTCCGACGCCGAGCGTCGCCCCGCCCGACGCCGCGATCGATCCAGTGCCCGATGCGCCTCCGCCCGACGCGCAGGCCACGCCGGCCAAGCCAAACAAGAAGAAGCATCAGCCCCGCCCGGGGGGTAGCACCGACGGAATTCTCGACCCGTTCTAGGAGCCTCATGCGAATAGGCCTCGTACTCGTTTGCTTGATCCTGTCCGCCTGTACTGACTTCGACGCCGTCGACCGCGGCGTGTGCGGGAACGGCCTCCTCGAGCCCGGCGAAGACTGCGACTCGACGGATGCAAGCTGCCAGCGGTGCGCCGTCGTGTGCACCATGAGCAGCGACTGCCCCGATGCGAGCTTTGCGTGTGGCATCGACAACGTCTGTCATGCGCCGTCGGGCGGCTTTGCCGAGGCGATCGAGAGTGATCCGCTGCCGGGGAGCGAGTTCGCGGTCACCGACATCGACGGCGATGGAGTCGGCGATCTCCTCGGCGCATCGAGTAGCTCGATCACGGTTCGCTACGGTGCGCCAAATGGCGTGCTCGCTCGCGTCGACTCGCTCATCACCCCGCAGCAGCGGGCGCGGCCGTCACTGGGCGATGTGGATCGCGATGGCACCATCGATGTTGCCATCAGCGCGCCCGATGGCATCGTCACGTACACGTCGCGCTTCGGCGAGCTGTCCGCGGTGGCGGCGGCCTCGCAACTCCTGGGGGACAGTAACGAGCTGCTCGACATCTACATGTTCGATCAGCTCACCGAGTTCTCGACCGTGGCGATCCTCGCCGATGAGGAGGGGAACGCGGTGCTCGTCGTCACGACCGAGGACCAGTCCCCGGTGGATTTCGTATACCCGTGTCTCGCGCGGTTCGGGAAGCTACCAGCGGCCGAGCTCCTGCCCGACGGCATCGACCTCGCGTACGTCACGCGCGAACCGTTCCTGAATGCGGGCCAGGATCCAATCGAGGAGGGGAACGCCGTGCTCGCGCTCAGCGCCGCCGGCCACACCTGCGTGTTGGCGATCCACACGAACCGTGGTCAGGGTGCCGAGCTCACCGACATCACGCCCGCGAGCTTCACGGCGGAGCCACGGCCGCGCGCGCTCCTCGCTCGCCTCCACGCCGACGACGACCTCTGTCCCGACCTTGTCGACTCGACGGGCGGCGCGGTCAACATCGTCATCCACACGGGGCAGATGAACGTGGCGGCGAGACACTGCGAGTTCGCGCCCACTTCGCGCCGGCTCCAGTTCTCGTCGGACAATGAGCTGCCGCCGGCCCCGGATGTGGCCTTCGTCGGCGTGGTCGACCTGACGCCACGCATCCCGACGGTTTCGGCGGATGCGCTCGTGGGATCGGATGGAGTCTACGGCGTCATCGATGTCGGTGGTTTCGGGGTGTTCGCGGGCAAGGTGTTCGAGGCTAGCGGCACGATCGTTCGCTCGGCGTCGGGCGACTTCAACGGTGACGGCGTGGGGGACGGCGTGCTCGTCCGCAAGAACGCGGATGACCTCGACGTCCTGTTCCTGAAGCAGCTTCCCGCGCCGCAGAACTTCACGATCCAGGCGTGGCGCGTCGACACCGAGGGCGCGATCGGCCCACTCGTGGCGGCGGACTACGATGGCAACGGCATCGACGACATCGCCTTCGTCGCCCAGGGCTCGTTCGAGCGGGTGCAGGTGTCGTACGGCACGCCGGATCGGCCCCTCCCGCCAACGACGGTGGTGGCCACCGACAAGATCCGTGCGCTCACCCGCACAGCCGCCCCCGATTCAGCTGATCCGGCGAGCCTCGCCGCGGACCTCGTCACGCTTGATGGCTCGCTCGCGTCGCGTACCTCACGCGTGGCCCTGTTCAAGGGCAGCTCGCAGCGCACCCTCATCTCGTACTTCGATCCGCGCCCGTCCGATGATACCGCCCCCGGCGGAACGGCTTACGAGATCGCGACCAGCGTGATCGCCAAGTTCGAACCGGGCGAGCGCGCTGGCGTGCTCGCGCTCGCGACGCCGAAGGCAGGCTTCGCGCGGCCGACGCTCGGCTACTACTTGCCCGCCACCGCGACGGGTCTCGATACGCCGCAGGGGCCCGGCACCGAAGTCGCGCTCGGAGCTTGTCGCGAGCTGTCGTCGGCGCCGTGCGTGGCCGACGCGCGCTTCCTCGCTTGGCCGACCTCGAGTGGCCTCGAGGTCGCGATCGGGGTCGATGAAGGGCTGCGCGCCGCCGTGCTCGCGCCCGCCGCCTCACCGAGTCCGGCACTCGTGGATGCGCTGTCGCCGGGATTGCGTCCGGTGTCCCTGCACGCCGCGACGCTCGACGCGGGAGGCCCTCGGTTGATCGCCGCGTTCGCCGGCGGAGGGGGCCGCGTGCTCGTGTGTAGCGTGAGCGGGGAGGGGATGCCGACGGCCTGCGAGGACATCGTGCCCACGATCGCCGCACTCGGCGACGGCCTCGCCTGTCGAGATGCGGCACCGGTCCGGATCGCGCGAGGCGCCCCCACGCAGGCCCTCGCGGTCGCCTGCGGCGACGACACGACGACGATGATCTACGGTGTCGAGCTCGAGGGCGGGGTGTTCTTCGCACGGCGACTCGCCGCGGTGCGCGCGAGCGTGACTGCGCTGCGGAGTGGCGATGTCACCGGCGACGGCGTCGACGATCTGATCGGGCTGTCCGCGGCCGGCAGCGTCTACGTGTTGCCGCAATGCACCTCTCGTGACCCCGAAACCTGTGCCGTTCTTGTCGATCAACCCGCATCGCCATCTGGCGATGCTTCCGGCCGCGCCCGCGCGACCTTCGAGGAGGGACCGTGATGCGTACCGTCGTCGTGATCCTGCTCCTCGTGCTCACGAATCCCGCGTACGCCGATCGCGCCGCCGCCGAGGCGCACTTCCGCACCGGTGCGAGCGCGTACAAGGCGCAGAACTTCGTCGCCGCGTCGGAGGCCTTCGAGCTCGCATATACCGAGCTGCCGCTGCCGGAGATCGCGTTCTCGGCCGCGCAGGCGTATCGCCGACGCTATCAGGCGCAACCGGAAGCGCGGTTCGTGCAGCGCGCGGCCGAGCTCTACACGATCTATCTCCAGCAGGTGACGTCGGGCGGCAAGGTGCGCGAGGCGAGTGACCACCTCGAGACGATGAACGCCGAGCTCGCGCGTCTCGATCAGGCCGGCAAGCTTGCTCCGG
>JALHPV010000477.1 GCA_022842285.1 Kofleriaceae bacterium | reverse complement strand
GAGAAGAAGACGGTCGGCGTGAACAAGCAGCTGATGATCACCATGGAGAGCAAGGGCAAGGTCCTCTGCTCGGCGCGCTTCAAGATCCTCGGCGAGGGCGAGAAGTACAACGGCAAGGTCGACTTCTCCGAGGAAGAGGCCAACGGCGGCGTGAAGGAAGAGGAGTAGCCTCCTCTCAGCGGACGTCGAGCGAGAGCTCGAACGCCGTCGACGTATCGGGCGGGAACACGCGCAGTCGATAGCGGCCGGACACCGGAAACGTGTGGCCGAAGCCGAATTGATCCGGATCGGAGGACCGGGGGAACGCGGCGAGGCCGATCGCCTTGCCGGACGGGTCTTCCACCGTGACCACGAGCTGGTCCGGCTTCATCAGCTCGCCGAGCTTGTTGCGGAGCTCGAGGCGGAAGCGAGCCGTCCGCGCCGACACGAGCGGCGTGGGGATCCACACCCGGAGCCGGGCCTCGCCCGACTCGACGAGGACTTCGCGGCGCTGCGTCTCGGCCGGGGTGTCGTCGATGTGGACGGGCGCGGGGGCGAACACGAAGAGGTAGGCCAGGAAGCCGCCGGTCGCGAGGACAAGCGAGATGAGGGCGCCGAGCGCGAACCAGCGCGCACGCGAGGGGGCGGGGCGCACGACCATCGAGCCATTCGGTGATTCGAGGATGGCGGCAGCGGCGGCGCGGGCCGCGAGAACATCCGCCGCGGTGGCGCGGTTGGTGGTCCGCGCGGTCGAGTCGTCGCTGTCGATGTGCTCGGACGTCGTGGAGTCGGGGGCGACCGCGGGGGCTCGGGGCAGCGTTCGATCCAGGGCGAGCGATTCGATCGTGCTGCCGGCGCCGAGGTTGGGCTGCGGTCGCTCGTGGCCGCTGACCCGCATGGTCTCGTTGTTCTGAATGCTGGTCCGGGCGCGGAGCTCGGACGTGGCGGAAGGGCGCCGCGGCGGATCGAGCGGCGGCGGACGACCCTCGATCGGCTCGCGTCGCGACTCGGCGACGTTGCGGTCCCCGGTCGAGCCGCGCGCCTCGAGCAGCGCGATGGCGCGATCGATAAGCACGACGAGCTCGTCGGCGGTCTGGGGGCGCGCTTCGGGGCGCTTGGCGAGGAGCATCCGCACCAGATCGTCGACGGGGGCGGGGACGTCGGGGTTGACGGTGCTCGGCGCAGGGGCGGCCCGGCCCAGGTGCGCGAGGAGAACCTCGTAGCCCGAGCCATCGAAGGGAGTGGCCTGGGTGACGAGCTCGAAGAGCACGACCCCCAGCGCGTAGAGGTCCGCGCGCGCATCGACGGACTCCCCGTTCGCCTGCTCGGGCGACATGTAGTGCGGCGTCCCGATCAACCCGTTCGCCGTGAGGCGCGTGGCGTCGGCGGTGCCCGGCTTGCTGACGGCGATGCCGAAGTCCACGAGCGTGATGCGATCGTCGCCGTTGCGGTCGACGCGCCACACGATGTTCGACGGCTTCAAGTCGCGGTGGACGACATCGGCGGCATGGGTCTCGGACAGCGCACTCGCGACCTGCCGGATGATCTTCAGCGCGCGCACCGGGGCGAGCGGTCCGTCATCGAGGGCGCGCTCGAGCGACTGCCCGTCGACGAGCTCCATCGCGATGTACGGGCGCTCGTCGTCGAGCTCGCCGACGGCGTAGATGGTGACGACACCGGGGTGATGGACCTTCGCGGCGGAGCGAGCCTCGCGGGCGAAGCGCTTCGCCATCACCGGGTCCATCGCGATCTCGTGCGTTGGCACCTTCAGCGCGACCATGCGCTCGAGGCCGATCTGCTTCGCGCGGTACACCGTCGCGAACGAGCCGGAGCCGAGGACGGACTCCACGAGGAAGCCGTCGATGTGAGCCCCGACCAGGCTCGCGGCGAGCTGCTCACGGCTGGGCGCGGCCCCACCCGCGGCGGAGGCCGCGACGGCCACGGCGCTCACGCGGGCGAACGCCGTACCGCATTCGGGGCAGTACTGCCCCGATTCGGCGGTCGATATGGCGCAGCCCGGACAGGTCCTCACGACTAGGACGACGGTACCGCGCCTGTTGCGGAATGCGAGTTACGCGGCGAGTTACGCGACGGCGCGGAGGCCGGCGGCGACCTGCGGAGCGAGCGCGCTCTCGATCAGCGCCAGGGCGCGGTCGGTGCGGGCGGCGAGGGCGTCGGTGGCGATGCCGAGGCTGGCGCTCATCTCGGCGGCGTCGAGCGCACCGAGCAGGACGCTCCACGCGAGGTCCGCGATCTCTCGCGCGTTGACCTGGCGGTAGACGCCGGCATGGATGCCGTCAGCGACGCACGCGCCGATGTGGTCCTGCACGCGCGCGATGCCCGCGGACACGGCCGCGACGACCTCATCGGACAGCTGGGGACGAATCGCCGGCTGCGACAGCAGGCGCAGGATGCGCGGACCCTCCGCATCGGTCTCGGACCACCGGACGAGGAGGTCCCACGTCTTGCGGAGGCGCTGCCCCACATCGGACTGCTCGCGGACCTGCGCCATCTCCACATCGAACACCGTCAGGGTGTCCTCGATGAGCGAGATGTAGAGGTCTTCCTTCGAGCGGAAGTAGAGGTAGATGGCGCCGACCGAGAGCTGGGCCGCACGCGCGACCGCTTCGATGGACGTCCCGGCGTACCCCTTCTCGGCAAACACAGCCCGTGCGGCCTGCTGGATACGGCGGCGCCGCGCCTGTCGTTCCTGTGCCTTCCGTTCTTGAGCGTTCGTCATGGCGCCGATGTAGTATGCGTGACGCGGCGGGTCAAGCGACAAGATCTTTCCGACCTTTGACCCGTACTAACAAGTAGTTGGCGACCGGACGTCTCGGTTTCGAAACGTGAATCATTATTCGGGTTTAATCCCATTCAGATCTCTGCCGGCCCGTTAGATCGCCGGCGCCAGGTCGAGCGTTGAAACGCAAATGCTCGTCACCGCGTCTCGCGTCCGGACCACGCTCGCCATCGGCGCCGCCAGCGCCACTGTCCTCGCCGCGCTGCTGCTGCACCCGGCGACGGGGCCCATCAAGGCCGTCGATGCGCCGCCCGATCCGGCCGACCGCGCCGACGACGGCATGAAGCTCACCGCGCGCATGACCTCGCAGGAAGTGCTGCCGGGCGAGCAGGGCATCGCCATCACGATCACCGCGCCCGCCGGCAAGGGCGCCGTGCGGCCGCCCGTCTCGCTCGCGGTCGTCATCGATCGCAGTGGCTCGATGTCGGGCGTCCCCCTCGAGAACGCCAAGACCGCCGCCCAGAAGCTCGTCGATCGCCTCGCCCCCGGCGACGCGTTCTCCATCGTCACCTACTCGACGAGTGACGAGACGGTGATGCCGATGGGCCTCGCGACGGCCGCCAACAAGGACCAGGCCCGCCGCGCCATCGCCGCCATCTATGACGACGGTGGTACCTGCATCTCGTGCGGCATCAATCGCGGCGCGAACGAGCTGGCGCGCACGCCCCTCCCGCAGAGCGTCGAGCGCATCGTGCTCATCTCCGACGGCCGCGCCAACGAAGGGGTCTCCGATCGCGACGAGCTCGCCCGCCTCGCGCAGCAGACGGCCGCGAAGGGCACGTCCATCACCACCATGGGGGTCGGCCTCGACTTCGACGAGGTCACGATGCAGCGCCTTGCCGAGGTCGGCCGCGGCAACTACTACTTCGTCGAGGACACCGCGAACCTCGAGGGCATCTTCGCCGCCGAGCTCGGCGGCCTCGCCGAGACGATCGCATCCGACGTCTCGCTCGTCCTCACCGAGGGCCCCGGCGTCTCGATCCAGGACGTGTACGGCTACCCGATGACGCGCAATGGCTCGCAGGTCATCGTCCCCGTCGCCGACATCCGCGCCGGCGAGACCCGCAAGGTCGTCGTCCGCACGCTCGTCGCCGAGGGCGCGGGGAAGCGCATGATCAGCTCCGTGCAGCTCGGCTGGCGCCGCGTCTCAGATCGGAAGAGCAC
>JALHPV010000476.1 GCA_022842285.1 Kofleriaceae bacterium | reverse complement strand
ATCTATCTCCCCAAGCCCGTCCCGCCGCAGAACATCCGCTACTTCCTCCAGCTCGTCGAAGCGGTCGCGATGACGGAGGACAACGCGATCGGTCGCGCCCTCGCCCGCTACGCCGAGACGAACGAGCTCCCCCGGCAGCAGGTACAGCTCCTCGCGTGCTCGCTCCGGGGCGTGCAGCGCAAGGACCTCGCCGTGACCCTGGGCGTCAGCGAGAACACGGTGAAGTCGCAGGTGCGCGTGCTCCTCGCGAAGACCGGCGAGCCGAACCTCGACGCGGTCGAACGCAAGATCCTCGCGATGATCGTCGGCTAAGCACGGATCCGAATCATCGGCACCGCGCCGCTCGCCTTCTCGGCTCCGCTACCCTGTTCCCGATTCGGTCGGCCGTGATGCAGCCGGGGTCGTTCAGCTGTGCCGGCGGCTGCCTGACGACACATCGGCCAAACACATCGCGCGGCCGTTGGTGCGGCTCCGAATGGTCGTCAGTCGGGGCAGCCGTCCCCGTCCTGCTTGCCGTTGTAGGTCTCGGGCTCGGCCGGACACTTGTCCGCGGCGTCGGGAATCTGGTCGGCGTCGTTGTCAATCTCCGGGCAGCCGTCGGCGTCCTCGAACCCGTCGAGATCCTCGGGCTCCGTCGGGCAGGCGTCCTTCGCGTTCGGAATTCCATCGGCATCCTCGTCGGGATTGTGGGGGTCACTTACAAGAGCGGGCGCCGGACTGTCACCGGGCGGCGGCTTGGGCTTGCTGAGCTCGTTCATCCGCGGCGAGGAAGGGCCGCACGCGACGAGAGCGAGGAACCAGACCAGGCGAATCACGTAGCTCGGCATATAGTGCTCCCGTCGTGCTGACGGCGCTGATCATCACGCTCGTCGTCGGGTTGTTGCTGCTGGCGGTCGTCGCGATTCACACGCGCGCCACGCGGCCGCCGCCCACCGCCGTGCTCGTCGACGCGCCGATCGCGGGCGTCGAGACGAAGGGAACGGAGGTGCCACGGGGGCCGGCCCTGCCGGTCGTGCTGGTGCATGGCCTCTTCGGCTTCGATCGGATCGGCGTACCGGGGGCACGCTTCGACTACTTCCGCGGCATCGCGAAGCACCTCGGCCGCCTCGGCTGTCACGCCCACGCGGTGCGGCTCCCGCCGATCGGGAGCGTGCCCGCACGCGCCGCGAAGCTCGTCGAGCTGGTGAGGGCACTGCCCCACGACCGCATCGATCTGATCGCCCACAGCCTCGGTGGTCTGGATGCGCGCTACGCGCTGTCCAAGCTCGGGCTCGCGGAGCGGGTGCGCTCGCTCGTGACGATCGGCACGCCGCATCGCGGGAGTCCGATCGCGGACCTCGTCCTGTCCGCGCCGTTCGGGTGGGCGCATCGGCTGCTGAAGACCATCGGGATGCCGCTCGAGGCCGTCGACTGGTTGTCGACGAGCGCGCTCGAGAAGTTCAACGCGGAGATCACGGATCATCCCGACGTTCGCTATGCGTGCGTCGTCGGTGGCATGCATCGCGACGACAGCGTGATTCCGTTGCCATTGATCCCCGCGCACGCCTATCTGCGGCGAACGAGCGGAGTGAATGATGGGCTCGTGCCCGTGACGTCGCAGTACTGGGGCGAGACCCTCGCGGAGATCGAGGCTGATCACTTCGCGCAGATCGGGTGGCGCATCGGCCTGCGCCGGGGCTTCGACAGTGCCGGGTTGTACGCGTTCGTCGTCGCGCGCCTCGGCGACGCACCGGCCGTCATTCACTCGCCGGAGCCGATCGCGTCGACGGCTCCCGCCGCGCCGTCTTGAGTCTTGGTCCGGTCCGCGGACGAACCAGCCGCGATCTGCAGAGCATCGCGCCATGCGCGGGATCGGAACTTCTACGACCTGCTCCGCCATCGCTTCGACGCGGCGGGCGACTTCGCGCAGGCGTACGTGATTGCCCACGAAGTGGGACATCACCTCCAGAACATCACGGGCAAGCATGCGGCCGCGCAGATCGGCGACGACACCATCCAGCGCAACCCCCAGGGCTTCTAACGGACCCTCACCCCGCGCGCACCCCGCAGTTACCTGGCGGAGTATTCACGAGACCGCATCCTGGCCGATGCATGAGCTTGATGCGTCCTGGGTCCGAAGGCGAAGCGACCCGTGCCGTCGAGATCATCCTCCTCGATTCCCCGACTGGTCGCGGGGCGGCCTGGCCCCACCTGGTCTGTATCGCGGGCGACGAGATCGGTCGCACCTACACTCTCACGAACGATCCCCTGCCCCTGGGCCGCGCCGAGCACGGCGTCACCATCAAGGGCACGGCGGTGTCGCGTCGGCATGCTCGGATTGTCCGCGAGGGCCGCGGGTTCGTCCTCGAAGATCTCGACAGCGCGAACGGTACGTTCGTGAACGGCGAGCGTGTCGTCGGTCCGCGTGCGCTCCAGGTGGGAGACCGGATCCAGGTGGGTTCCACGGTACTGGTGGTCGCACAGCACGACGAGATCGCAGAGCGCCTCCAGCGCCTCCAGCGCCTCGAGGCCATGGGCACGATGGCCGGCGGTATCGCGCACGACTTCAACAACGCCCTCGCCGTGATCGTCGCGCACCTCGACGAGGTAGAGGAGGCGCTCCCGCCTGACAGCGAAGCGCGCGAGGCGATGGCAGCCATTCGCCGCGGGACGCATGCCGCGACCGGTCTCGCCAAGCGCTTGCTCCGCCTCGGCCGCAACGAGCCAATGACGATCGGTGTGGTCTCCCTCGCCGAGGTCGTCGCGCAGAGCGTGCAGATGAGCCGGCGACGCGGCGCGGGGCGGGTGCGGTTCTCCGTCGATGTCTCACCGACGTTCAAGGTGCTCGGAAGCCACGACGAGCTCCAGCAGGTGCTCCTGAACCTCATCTACAACGCGTGCGACGCGATGCCCGACGGTGGCGAGCTACGCATCGCGGCCCATAGCGTCACGTTCGACGCATCGCACGCGGTCGCGCACCAGCTCGCCGGCCCCGGCGAGTACGTCGAGCTGCTGGTCACGGATACCGGCTCGGGCATGGACGCGGCCACGCTCGCCCGTCTGTTCGAACCGTTCTTCACGACGAAGGCGAAGGGCCAGGGCACCGGCCTCGGGCTCGCGATGATCCACGGCATCATTCGCCGGCACGGCGGGTCGATCGATGTTTCGTCGGTGCCGGGCAAGGGCACGACGTTCCAGCTCCACCTGCTCAAGCGGTAGGACGCCCTTCAGTCGATCGCGATGACGTACGCGAACGACGCCTTCATGAACAACGTGACGAGGCAGACGCCGGAGCCGTTCGACGGATTGATGTCGCCCTGCGGCAAGTCCACGTCGTAGGCGTTGCCATCGACGTCACACCCGACGTTGTCCGCGGCCAGGTACTGCGCGGAGAAGCGCTGTGACGCCCCGACCTGGAACGTGCCGCCCGACTCCGCCGGCAGCGCCTGAAACGCGCCATTGCTCGCATGGCTAGTTCATCACCGCCGGCGAGATGGCGTCGCCGAGGGCTCCGGCGCCGACGATGCGGATGTAGCCGACGGCCCCACCCCCACCGCCACCCCCGCCGGGCTGCGCGCCCTCCGGGTCGCCGCCGGCGTTCGCGTCGCGCCAACCGCCCTCGCCGCCGTTGCCTCCGTTGGAGTGACCGTCCGTTCCGCCCTCCGCGGCAGCCAACTCGTTCGGGCCGGTCTGTCCAGTCCCGCCGTCCTCCTGCGACGTGCCGCCCTTGCCACCGCCCCCGCCGTTGGCGAAGAGATGATTCGCGGCGACCGCCGCCGACTCGAGGAAGATCATGCCGCCGGAGCCGCCGCCGCCCGCCCCGCAGTCACGGCAGCCGCCACCGCCACCCTCGCCGTTCGCGCTGATCCGCGCATCGTCGAGGAGCGTGATGGATTCGCGGGCGGCGACGTAGATCGCGCCCCCGCCCGCGCCGGCGCGACCGCCCGCGCCCGCTTGCGTCTTGCTGCCGCCC
>JALHPV010000475.1 GCA_022842285.1 Kofleriaceae bacterium | reverse complement strand
GGCGGAGCCGGTGGCGGCCGAGCCGTCAGCGGAGCCGGTGGCGGCCGAGCCGTCAGCGGAGCCGGTCGCGGCGGAGCCGGACGGCTCGCTCGGCGGGGTCAGCTCGACGTCGAGCGGCGCGGCCGAGCCCGAACCGGCGGAACCCGAGCCACCCTCGAGGACCTTCTGGCGCTCGGCCTCCTTCTGGTCGGCGAGCTTCTGCTGCTCCTCGCCGTACTTCTCGAGGGCATCGGCCGAGTTGTGGCTCGAGATGAATGCGAGGACCATCGACGTGATCATGAAGATCGTGCCGGCGATCGCGGTGAGGCGCTTCAGGAACGTCGACGCACCGCCGCCGCCGAAGACCGTCGCGGCGTTGCCGCCGCCGAACGCGCCGCCCATCCCACCGCCCTTGCCAGACTGCAGGAGCACCGTGAGCACGAGGAACAGGCACACGATGACGTGCAGGACCGTGACGAGCGTGGACATACGGAAGGCCTGGCTTTTAGCCTAAGCAGCCAGGAGAAACAAGCACCTACGCCGATCGGGCAGCCTTTACGATCGCAATGAAATCAGCGGCTTCAAGCGAAGCCCCACCGACGAGGGCACCGTCGATGTCCTTCTCGCTCATCAACGTCTCGGCATTGCTCGGCTTCACGGAGCCGCCGTACTGAATCCGGACCGCCTCCGCGACGGCCGCGTTCCATCGGCTCGCGAGCCGCTGGCGGATGTACGCGTGGACTTCCTGGGCCTGAGCGGGGGTCGCGGTGCGGCCAGTGCCGATCGCCCAGACCGGCTCGTAGGCGATGACGAGCTTGGCGGCCTTGGCCGGATCCATCGTCTCGATCGGCGCGAGGCCCGCCATGAGCTGCTCGTCGACCACCGACAGCGTCCGCCCCCCATCGCGCTCCGCGAGCGACTCGCCCACGCACACGATGACGCCCAGCCCGGCGGCGAGCACGGCCGCGGCCTTCTTGCCGACGCCTTCGCTCGTGTCGCCGAAGAACTGCCGGCGCTCGCTGTGACCGACGATCACCCACGTCGCGCCTGCGTCCGCGAGGAGCGGCGGCGAGACTTCACCCGTCCACGCGCCCGAGGTCTCCCAGTGGCAGTTCTGCGCGGCGACGGCGATCGACGAGCCCTCGAGTCGCTTCACGACCGACGACAGCGCGACGAGCGTCGGCGCGACGCCGACCTGGACCCCCTTCACCGTACCGAGCTGGTTCTTCAGCTCCGTCACGAGCGCCGTCGCCTCGGCGATCGACTTGTTGAGCTTCCAGTTACCGACGACGAACGGGGTGCGCATGCTGCGACTCTAACCCGACCCCTGGCCCGTCACTGCACCGTTCCCGTCCAGCTCAGGCGGAACTCGCACCGCGGGCCGCCGTTGCAGCAACACTCGGTATGGGCCGCCCCGACGGCGGTCGAGCCCGTCAGCTCGACGATGCGCTCGAGCTCGGCGCCGATGACCTGACAGACCTCCGTCGAGCCGGGAAAGCCATGCAGCGTGACGTCGGCGCTGCCGGGATGCACGACGACATCGGCCTCACCCCAGTCGTGGAAGCGACTCCAGAAGCTCGGCAGCGCGGCCAGCACGGTCTCCGGCGGGAGCGACGACGGATCGGCACCGAAGAGCCGCGGGAACGTCGCGCTCATCACGCCGCGCCCGACCTTGCGAGGCAGCAGCGCCTGCGGAATCTTCAAGCGGCAGATCTCGAGGGCGCCGACGAGCTCGGCGAGATCGATCCAGGCGAGCGGCGCCAGCGTCGGAGACAGCGCGTTCGCGAGGTGCGGCGACTCGCTGATGAGGCGCGCGAGGCCCGACTCGCCGAGGTGGTGCTGCATGAGGCGCGAGAGGACACGCAGGTGAGCCGCCCGCACCGTGCCGCGCACGATCCGGCCGTTCGTGAGGGCCACGATGTCTGCGAGCTCGAGGCCCTGCGTCGGCGCGAGCAGCGACTGCACCGCCTCGATGGCGATCTCGGAGGGCGCCTTCTGCGCCTGGGACGTCGCCTGATCGGTGGTGCCACTGGGCGCGGCATCCTCGTCGGTGATGCGCTCGAGCGCGCGGCCGAGGGCGGTCGCGAAGGTCGAGGCCGAAGCCCAGCGCTTCTTGGCGACGGGCGCGAGGGCCTTCGCCAGCACCTCGTCGACGGCGTTCGTGAGCGTCCACCGCAGCTGCGACGGCGGCACCAGTGGCTCGTGGAGCTGGCGCTGCACCACCTGCGGAGCGGGGCCGGAGCCGAAGGGCGGCCGGCCGGTGAGCATGCAGTACACCGTCGCGCCGAGGCCGTAGACATCGGTCGTCGCCGCGTCGGCCTGCTCGAGGAACGACTCGGGCGCGGCGAACCCTGGGGTGCCGGCCGCATCGCGCGCATCGCCGGCCCGCACCGCCACGCCGACGTCGACGAGCACGGCGCGGTCCCGCTCGCGATCGAGCAGGATGTTCGCTGGCTTCACGTCGCGGTGGATGAGGCCGAGCACGTGCATCGAGTCGAGGGCGTCGGCGATCTCGAGCGCGATCTGGGCCACGGCCGCGATCGGGAACCACTCCTTCCGCTCGAGCGTCGCACGCAGCACCTCCGAGAGCGGCTGGCCCTCGACGAGCTCCATCACGAAGTACACGTCACCCGCGTGCTCGCCGAGCGCGTAGACCTGCACGAGGTTCGGATGGTGCAGCGACGCGAGGATGCCGGCCTCGGCGCGGAAGCGCGAGACGAGATCGCGGTCGGACGCGAGGTCGGAGCGCAGGACCTTGATGGCCACCGCCCGATTCAGGCCCAGATCTTCGCCGCGGTAGACGACGCCCATCGCGCCGCGCGACAGCTCGTGGACCACGCGGTACGTCCCCCCGACGACCGTGCCCCCCGAGAGCGAGCCGGTGTCCGAGGCGGAATCCGCATCCGTCACCCGCTCGTCGGACGCGATGACGCGCACGTCGCCGGCGGGGGCACTGCGCAGCTCCGCATAGCAGCGAGCGAGCGCGGCTTCTCCGCTGCGCTCGCCATGCGCGATCTCCGTAGCGACCGCGCGAATCTGCGGCGTGAGCGCGACGGCCGAGCCTTCGCCCTCCACGCGGATCTCTTCCTGCTGCATCTTGTGGATGAGCTTCCGGACGACGAGCGCCGCCTGACTGTCGGTCGCGCCGACGAGCAGCACCGCGATCTCGTCGCCTCCGAGGCGACCGATCGGATCGTTGCCTCGCACGGTCGCGCGGACGCGGCTCGCCACCTGCGCGAGGACCTCGTCGCCGATGCGGTGGCCGTATTCGAGGTTGATGCGACGCAGGCCAACGACGTCGATCACGGCGAGGGTGAGCTTCTCGTTGCGGCGGGCGGCGGCGGCGACCTCGTGGGCGACGCTCTGCTCGAACGCACCGCGCGTCATCGCCCCCGTCAGCGGATCGTGGAGGCTCGCGGCGAGCAGGCGCTCGCCCTCGGCGACGAGGCGGCGATGGCTGGTCAGCCACGACAGCTCGCGCGTGAGGCGCGCCGCGATCGCCTTCAGGTCGGTCCGCTCCGCGGCCGAGAAGCGCCGGCCCTGATCGGACACGAGCGCGACCAGGCCCGCGACCTCCGTCGGGCTCGAGCGCAGCGCGTCCGCGACGATCGAGCGTGGCTCCGGGCCGGCCGTGATCACCGTGCCCGAGGCGGCAGCGGCGATGCGCGCGGCCCCCGCGATCTGCTGCCGGTACCCATCCGTCGGCGGGGTGCGCGCGGCGGTCGGCGTCATCTGGTTGCCGTCGCGCCACCAGACCACGCAGTCGTTGGCGGCGAAGCCTTCTGCCACCGCCGCGAGGGTCTCCGCGGCCGCGCCGGTGAGGTCGACGAGCGAGGTGGCGATGAGGCCGCGGGCGCGCACGAGATCGAAGTCGACAGTGGCGGCCTGCACCTGGGCGACGGCCGCGAGGGCGGCCGCGGACACCGGCGCGAGCAACACCCCCGACGCGCCGGCCTGGGCCGCCGCACCGGCGACGCGCGCCGCATTGGTGCCATCGCCGACGATCCAGCGC
>JALHPV010000474.1 GCA_022842285.1 Kofleriaceae bacterium | reverse complement strand
ACCGCAGGCGATTCGCGCGCACGAACCGTGCGTATCGCTTGCCACCGAAGAGCTCGCGTTCGAGCTCGGGCTCGAGGAACACCACCCGGTAGCTCATCGAACGCCCCGACGGCGCGGTGAAGGTCAGGCGCTCCAGGCGCCCCGTGGTCGTGAGCACGTTAGCCCTCGTTGCAGCGCGGAAGGTGTGAATCCGACGTCAGGCCGCGCGGCGCGCCGGGGGGAGGTCGCACGACGCCGGCGTACAGCGGCCGGTGAGCCGCAGCCGGTTCGCCGCGAAGACGCGATACGCCAGCCCGAGCAGGTGCGAGATGCCGGGCACGCCCATGATCGCGGCGATCACCCGGAACCCGGCCGCCGCGTACAGGCGCCGGAACACCTCGACGCCCTGGATCCAGGTGCCATCGGGGAGGCGACCACGGATGCGGGCCATCAGGTCGGCCTGCGTCGTGCCGTATGCGGCCGCGTCGAACGTCGGGGCCGCGATATCCGTGAACTGGATGCGCTCCTCGCGGTCGCGCCGGCGCAACATCCGGATTTCCCGCATGCACAGCGGGCACTCGCCATCGAAGAACACCTCGACGTCTTTGCCTGCGGGGAGGATCCGTTCTTCCATGCCGGTTCGATGCCCACCGGAGGGCGCAGGTTACGGCGGGCCCCGGCCCCATGGTACCCTGAGGATGTCGTGGTCGCCGAGGCATCACCGACGGCGAGCCCCGAACCTCGACGTGGCGACCGCGTCGGCCGCTTCGAGCTGATTCGCGAGCTTGCTCGCGGCGGTATGGGGCGCGTGTTCGTGGCGCGCGACACCACCCTCGGCCGCAAGGTCGCGATCAAGTTCCTGCTCGACACCGACGACGAGTTCGCGAAACGCTTCCTTGTCGAGGCCCGGGCGACGGCGCGGTGCATGCACGACAACATCATCACCATCCACGAGGTCGGCGAGCATGCCGGCCTCCCGTACATGGTGCTCGAGCTGCTCGAAGGCCGGACGCTGTCCGCGGTGTTCGAAGACCAGCCGCCGGTGAAGCAGATCGTCGAGCTCGTGCTGCCCATCGTGCGCGCGCTCGACCGTGCCCACCGCATGGGCATCGTGCATCGCGACCTCAAGCCGACCAACGTCTTCGTCACCGAGCGAGGTCAGGTGAAAGTCCTCGACTTCGGCATCGCGCGGATGCTCGACCGCTACGACGCCGCCGACCCACGGCTCTCGGCCTCGCTCGCCACCGTCGATCCAGATTCACCCGCGATGGAGCTCACCGGCGCGAACTCGTTCGTCGGCACCATCCCGTACATGTCGCCCGAGCAATGGGGCGTCGCGGACGTGGACCACCAGACGGACCTCTGGCAGATCGGCATCCTGATGTGGCGCGGCCTCACCCGCGCGCACCCCGTCCGGAAGCTCACCCCCGACGCCCTGCACAGCGAGATGCGCGCACTCGACCGGCCGCTGCGCTCGATCACGCACCAGGACCCCCAGATCCCCCCTGCCCTCGCGGCCATCGTCGACCGCTGTCTCGCGAAGAAGAAGCAGGACCGGTACGCGAACGCGACCGATCTCGCGCACGACCTGCAGCAGTTCCTCACGCCCCTGTCCCCTGCCGTGACCGAGGAGGCCTGCCCGTACCCGGGGCTCCAGGCGTTCGGCGAGGCAGACGCGAAGTACTTCTTCGGTCGGGCGGATGAGGTTCGGAGCGCACGCACCCAGCTCGCACGCGCGGCCCTCGTCGCCGTCATCGGACCCTCTGGCGCGGGCAAGTCGTCGTTCGTCCACGCCGGGCTCGTGCCCTCCCTGCGCTCGTCCGAGGAGAGCTGGGGAGTGGCGGTGGTGCGTCCGGGCCGCTCGCCCCTCATGCGTCTGGCCGTCGCGCTCGCCGCGCTTGCCACCCCCGACCGTGACTCTCCCGAGTTCATAGGCCAGCTCCGCGAGGCCCCCGGCTTCTTCGGCGTGCTCCTCCGGCGAGTGGCCGCGCAGACCAGCCAGCACATCCTGGTCGTCGTCGACCAACTCGAGGAGCTGTTCACGTTGTGCGACGACCCTGGAGACCGGGCGCTCTTCCTCGCCGCCCTCCTCTCGGCCGCGGATGATCCGGCGGCGCCGGTGCGTGTCGTCGTCACGCTGCGCGCCGACTTCCTCGACCGCTTCGCGCCCCATCCCGCATTCCTCGACGAGCTCACCCGCAGCCTGTTCTTCCTCTCTGCTCCCGACCCGACCCGGCTGCGCGAGATCATCGTCCGCCCCGCGGAGCTCGTCGGGTACCGGTTCGAGTCCGCATCGATCGTCGACGACATGCTGCGCGTCGCATCTGGCCGCGGCGCACTGCCTTTGCTCTCGTTCGCCGCTCTCCGGTTATGGGAGACGCGCGACCCCAAGAAGCGGGTGCTGACGGCGGAGGGCTACGCCCAGATCGGCGGCGTCGTCGGCGCATTCGCCCGCCATGCCGACAAGGTCGCCGCTGCCGTCACGCCGGCCCAGGCACCGCTCCTGCGCGCGATCATGCTGCGCCTCGTCACCGCCGACGCCACGCGCGCCGTGATCGAAAAGGACGAGCTGCTCTCCATCGGCGATTCGCGCGCCGATGTCGAGCGCATCCTCGACCAGCTCGCCCACGGCCGGCTCGTGCAGGTGCATGCGGATGCACAAAGCGGAACCACGGTGGAGATCGTGCACGAGATGCTCATCAGCGAGTGGCCCGTGCTCGTGCGCTGGCTCGAGGAGAATCATGCCCTCCGCGGTCTACTCGACGAGCTTCGCCACGCCGCCCGCCAGTGGATGCAGCGCGACTGCTCCCCCGACCTCGTCTGGAGAGGCGCTCCGGCCCGCGACGCACTCGCGCAGCTCGACCGCAACGTCCTCGACCTCGCCGCCAGCGAGCGTGCGTACATCAGCGCGATGCGTACGGCGGTCCGGCGCGAGCGACGGCGCCGGCTCTTCATGTTCGTGGGCATCGGCTGCGCGCTCGCGCTCGTCGCGCTCGGCGCTTCCATCGCGGCCGTGCGAGTCTCGCTCGCCGAGCGCGAAGCACAGCAGAATGCGGACACGGCCACGAGCGCGCTGCGCGCCGCCGAGACGGCCAAGGCGGATCTGCAGCGTCAGCTCGACGTGATCGCGGAGAAGGAGCGCGCCCGGCTCGAGGCCACCGCCGCGCGCGATCGCGAGGAACAGCGTCGCACGCAGGTCGAGTCCAGCCTCGTGGCCGCACAGGCGTCCGGCCTCCAGACCCGCGAGGAGCTGGCTGCCGCCAACCAGGAGCTCGCGCGCGCCGCGGAGGAGCTGAAGCGCAAGGTCAGCGACGCCGAGCGGGCGCAGCAGAAGGCGCAAGCGGCGGAAGCGGCCGCGCGCGAGGCCAGCGCCGCTGCGCGGGCCGCCACGGCGAAGACCGAGCAGCTCCTCGAGCGCGAGCGCAAGGAACGCAAGGAGCTGCAGGATCGGCTCAAGAAGATCGATGACCGGAGGCTTGAATGACCGCGCGTGCCACCGTGCTTGGCGTACTCCTGGCGGCGCTGCCCGCGCATGCCGATGACACGAAACCGTGGGCCGAGGGCATCTCCGTCGAGGTACAGGATCGAGCGAACGAGCTCTTCGCTGCCGCGAACGAGCTCTTCGCCAAGCAAGATCTCGCGAACGCCGTCGTGCAATACCGCGCAGCGCTCGCGCTCTGGGACCACCCCCGGATCCGGTTCAACCTCGCCGTCACGCTGATCCAGCTCGATCGGATTCTCGAGGCCGACGAGGCGTTGACCGCGGCGCTCCGCTTCCGCGAGCTGCCGTTCAAGGACAAGCCCGAGCTCTACCGAGAGGCGATGACGTACCGGAAGCTACTCGACGCGCGCACCGGTGTCGTGGCCGTGAGCTGCACGCAGGCCGGCGCCACCGTGTCACTCGATGGCACGCGCTGGTTCACGTGTCCGGGCACCGAACAGCGGCGCGTGCTGGCAGGCGAGCACCTGGTGGTCGGCGAGCTCACGGATCACCTGACGCTCTCGCAGCCGACGTTCGTCTCC
>JALHPV010000473.1 GCA_022842285.1 Kofleriaceae bacterium | reverse complement strand
GATCGTGCGTGGGCACGTCGGCGACGTCGCGGCGGCGATGGCGGTGTACGCCGTGATCAGCCTCGTGGCGGTGCGCTTCCGGCCGACGCGCATCGGCGCCCGCGCGGCGATCGCGTTTGGAATCGCCGCGCTCGTCGAGGTCGGCCAGTCGCTGTGGACCGTGCACTCGACCGCGGGCCACCTCGTGTTCGGGAACACGTTCGATCCGTGGGATCTGCTCGCGTACGCGATCGGCGCGGGACTCGCCGCGCTCTACGACCACCGGGCGTGAGGCGCTACGGGGCCGCGGTCGCGAGCAGCGCATCGACGGCGGGGTCGACGTGCACGAGGACGAGGACGAGGTCGCCCGGGCGGGATGCGGCGAGCAGCGAGGCAAGCGCGGCGGGCTCGGAGGCGGCCTGCTGGATCTCGGAGATGCCGGTGCGGCGGAGGTGCTCGGTGATCAGCGCGGCCATCTCGCCCGGGGCGCGACCGCGCAGGAGCGTCGGCGCCATCTCGCGGACCACGACCAGGGCGGGCTCACCGGCGGCGAGCTCGTGGGCGATCGCGGCGATGTCGGTCGGCGTGCGATCGCCAGGCATGCCGATGGTGATGCGCAGCGCGCCTCCCCCGGTGTCGGCGAGGATGCCCCGCGCGAGCGCGATGACGTTCTGGATCGCGACCGCGTTGTGGCCGAAGTCGAGGAGGACCGCGATGCCACGGACCTCGGCGAGGTTGCCGCGGCCGGGGTTGTCGACGGCCGAGGAGGTGAACTCGCGCAGGGCGGTGCTGATGGCCGCGTCGGGGACGCCGAGCGTGTGGGCGAGCGCGGCAGCGGCGAGCGCGTTCTCGACGTTGTAGGCGGCATGGCCGTGGAACGCGAGGGGGATGTCGGTGATGTCGATCAACGCGACCTCACCCGCGCCGGTGATGCGGATCAGCTTGCCGTCGCGCACGACCCACGATTCACCGTGGAGCTGTGCGGAGAGCACTCGCGCGACCTCGGGGTCCTCGGGCGTGCGGGCGAACCAGACGATGGTGCCGCGGAACGTGCCCGCGAGCGCTCGCAGCGTCGGGTCCGCGGCGTTGAGGATGACGGTCTTCGCATCGCGCGCCGCGACCGCCTTGACGCGGCCCATCGTGGCCACGTCGTCGACGCCGAAGTCGCCGAGGTGATCGGCGCTGATGTTGGTGATCACGGCCGCATCGGGGTGCTCGACGGTGAGACCACGCCGCAGGATGCCGCCCCGTGCGGTCTCGAGGATCGCGAGCTCGACCTCGGCGTGCCGCAGGACGATCCGCGTGCCCTCGGGGCCGCTGTAGTCACCGCGGTGCGTGACGACGTCGCCGATGACCACGCCGTCGGACGAGGTGAGTCCGGCGACCTTGCCCGCTTCCTTCACCATGCGGGCCGCGAGGCGCGTGGTCGTGGTCTTGCCGTTCGTCCCGGTGACGATGCCGATCGGGATGCGCCCCAGGTCGGCCCAGTCGATCGAGTCCGGTGCGGGCAGCGGCCCGTTGCGGTCGAAGCGCAGCTGGCTGCGACCAGCCCCGACGGTGATCGCCTCCTCGTCGACGAGGAGCGGGAGGCGGCGGGCGCGCGCGGCGGCGCGTAGATCGGACAGGCCCTCGAGGCGCGCGGCCTCGATCGCGTGCAGCAACGCGGGGTCGAGGGCGGGGCCGTCCTCACCGCGCGCCGACGCGGACGCGGTGGTGATCGCCCAGTCATTGACCTCGGTGAGCGGTAGCAAGGTCTCGACGGCACCGGCGACGAACAGCGCGGCTCCGCCGGAGAACTCGCGGACCAGGAGCTCGGGCGCCGGGAGCGCCTCGGTCAGCGCGCGCTTCCAGGCGTGGATCAGCGTGGCCGGATCCTCGCCGGGCTCCCAGGCCACCTCGGCGATGGCGCCCGGTTCGCGTGTCAGCAAGTTCGAGCCGGTCACCCGGCGCGAATCGACGATACGCAACCTCCTAGTCCTCGGTTTCGCGCGCGATGCGCACACCACGCGCATCGGCGATCACGTTCGCACCCAGCGCCGGCATCGGCGGCACTACATCCGCGTCGGTCAGCGGCGGCAGCGTTGGCGTCGGCGGCATCGGATCGTCCCCCGGGGTGCCGTCGCCACCCTGGAAGTAGATGATCTGCTTCCACGAGCGCGTGAGGTTGTCGCCGAAGATGACGACGAGGTCACCGGGCTTCGCCATCGTGAGCGCGGTCTCGATCGCCGCCTGCTCCTCCCCGACGTTCTGCATGCGGTCGGCGGCGATCCCGGCCTCGCGCATCGCCTTCATCATGATCTCCGCGACCTCGTCGGGCTTGCGGCCCCGCGTGTCGTCGTCGCGCCGGATGACGATGTGATCGAAGGCGGCGCCGGCGTAGCGTGCGATCTCGCAGATGTCCTCGTCGCGGCGATCCCCGGGCGCGGCCACGACGCCGATGCGTCGACCGGCAACATCCATGCGGCGCACCAGGTCCCCCATGGCCTTCATCGCCGCCGGGTTGTGGCCGTAGTCGAGGATCACCTTGAAGGGAAGCTTGTCGTAGACGTTCAGCCGCCCGGGCGCCTGGAAGAACGTGGTGTCGAACGTCCGCAGACCCTGGCGGATGTTCTCGATCTTCACGCCCATCGCGAACGCGATCGTCGCCGCGAACATCGCGTTCTGGACATTGTGCATCGCGCGGCCCTCGAGCGTCGCGGGGATGAGGTGCGTCCAGAGGAGCGGCAGATGGGTGCCGCGGTCATAGAGCGTGATCATGTGCCCGCGGATCTGCTCCTCGAGCACCGCCGCGGTCCCGCCAGCCGCGATGTGCTGGCGCACGAGCTCGTGGCGCGGATTCATCGTGACGTAGGCGATGCGGTTCGCCTTCGTGTGGTCGGCCATGCGCAGGCACAGCTCGTCGTCGGCGTTGAGCACGGCACAGTCCCGCGCGACCTCGACGACGATCCGCTTCACCTCGGCGAGCTGCTCGAGCGTGTCGATGCCCCGCATGCCGAGGTGGTCCGCGCTGACGTTGATGACCGCGCCGACATCGCAGTGCCGGTAGCCCATGCCGGCGCGGACGAGACCGCCCCGCGCCGTCTCGAGGACCGCGCAGTCGACCTCGGGATCACGGAGCACCATCTGCGCGGCGCGCGGGCCGGTCATGTCGCCGACGACCGTGCGCTCACCGTCGATGTAGACACCGTCGGTCGTCGCGAGCCCGACCTTGCGGCCATCCATCTTGTGGATATGCGCGACCATGCGCGTGGTCGTGGTCTTGCCGTTCGTGCCCGTGATGGCCGCGATCGGAATGCGCGAGGGAGCGCCCGGCGGGAACAGCATGTCCATCACCGGGCCACCCACGTCGCGCGGCTTGCCCTCGGTGGGAGCCACGTGCATGCGGAAGCCGGGCGCCGCGTTCACCTCGCAGATGCCGCCCCCGACCTCGCGGTAGCTGCGCGAGATGTCGAGCGTGATGAAGTCGATGCCAGCGACGTCGAGGCCGATCGCCTTGGCCGCGCGGCAGGCCATCTCGCGGTTGTCGGGGTGCACCACGTCGGTGAGATCGATCGCCGTGCCGCCCGTCGAGAGGTTGCCGGTCGAGCGCAGGAAGAACTGCTCGCCCGCCGGGAGGACCGTCTCCGTCGTCACGCCCTTCGCCGCCATCAGGCGCTCGGCCTGGTGGTCGAGCTCGAGGCGCGTCAGGACCTTCTCGTGGCCGATCCCGCGGCGCGGATCGGAGTTCACGATATCGATGAGCTGCGCGATGGTGCTCGTGCCGTCGCCGACGACGTGACCGGGGACGCGCTTCGCGACGGCGACCAGATTGCCGCCGATGACGAGCATGCGGTGGTCGTAGCCGGCGAGGAACGTCTCGATGACGATCGTGCGGGCGTGCTCGCGCGCCTTCTCGAACGCGACGCGTACCTCCTCGTCGGTCTTGAGATCGATCGATACGCCGCGGCCGTGATTCGCGTCGAGGGGCTTCACCACGACGGGGAACCCCAGGCGATTCGCCGCCCGCACCGCTTCCTCGGGCGATC
>JALHPV010000472.1 GCA_022842285.1 Kofleriaceae bacterium | reverse complement strand
CCGGGCCCGCGGGGGTCGCGATCGGCGTCGCGGCGGGCGCTGGGATCGGCGCGGCCACGGGCGGCGCGATCGGGATCGCGGCTGACCTGCAGCGCCTCGAGACGCGAGATGCGGCGGAGCTCGGTGCCCGCGCCGTGATCCACACCGGTCAGACCGCGATCATCGCCGACGTCAGCGAGGACTGGACGAGCCCGATCGACGCGCTGGCCAAGCGCCTCGGCGGGCAGGCCTATCGGTGTGCGAAGAGCGATCTGCGCGAGAACGCCTGGTTCGACGATGGCTACCTCTATCCATACGAGTTCGTCCCGGCCGTCGACAACCGGTGGTCGCTGTGAGCTACCAGTCCGTCAATCCGAGCACTGGCAAGCCGATCAAGACGTTCGACGAGATGTCCGACGCCCAGCTCGAGACCGCCCTCGCGACCGCCGCCACGTGCTTCGGGCAGTGGCGCATGCGGAGCTACGATGCGCGCGCCGCGATCGTCGCCAAGGCCGCGGAGCTGCTCGCGGCGAACGTCGATAAGTTCGCGCGCCTCGCGACGCTCGAGATGGGCAAGCGGATCACCGAGGCGCGGGGCGAGGTCACGTTCAGCAGCCAGATCCTCGCCTACTACGCGAAGCACGCCGAGCGGTTCCTCGCGCCGGTCATGCTGCACCCGGCTGTGGGCGAGGCCCACATGGAGAGCAGCCCGCTCGGCGTGATCTTCTGCGTCGAGCCGTGGAACTTCCCGTTCTACCAGCTCGCGCGCGTGGCCGGCCCGCAGCTCATGGCGGGCAACGTCGTCGTGGTCAAGCACGCGGGCATCGTCCCCCAGTGCGCGATCGCGTTCGAGCAGCTGTGGATCGATGCCGGCGCGCCGCGGGGGCTGTACACGAATCTCCTGATCTCGCATCGGCAGTCCGACGCCGTCGTCGACGATCCGCGGATCAGGGGCGTGGCGTTGACCGGCAGCACCGCCGCGGGTCAGAGCCTCGCCGCGCGCGCGGGGCAGAACCTCAAGATCTCGTCGATGGAGCTCGGCGGCAGCGATGCCTTCATCGTGCTCGAGGACGCCGACCTCGACCACGCCGTCAAGTGGGCGGTCTGGGGCCGCATGTACAACGCCGGTCAGACGTGCTGCGCGGCGAAGCGCTTCATCGTCGTCGACAAGCTCGCCGATCCGTTCCTCGCGAAGTTCAAGGCGGCGCTCGCCGCGCTCGTGCCGGGCGATCCGATGGACGAGACGACGGGGCTGGGCCCCCTGTCGACCGAGTCCGCCCTCACGGATCTGCTCGCGCAGGTCGAGGGCGCGATCGCGCATGGCGCCACGGTCGTGCTCGGCGGCAAGCGGATCGACCGCGCGGGCTCGTACATGCAGCCCACCATCCTGACGAACATCACACCCGAGAACCCTGCATTCCGGGAAGAGTTCTTCGGGCCGGTGGCGCTGTTCTTCCGGGTCGAGAACGAGGAGGCGGCGATCGCACTCGCCAACGACTCTGACTTCGGCCTCGGGGGATCCGTGTTCACCCGGGACATCGCCCGCGGCCGTCGAGTCGCGAGCCGGATCGACACGGGGATGATGTTCATCAACAACCTCTCGTGGTCGGACGCGGAGCTGCCCTTCGGCGGGATCAAGCGCTCCGGCTACGGGCGCGAGCTCGGCGACATGGGCATCCAGGAGTTCGTGAACAAGAAGCTGGTGCGGGTCGCCTCGATGACCGCGCCGACCTGAGCCCCGCAGGCAGCGTGCGCGAAGACCGCGGAGCGAGGTGCAAGCGAGGTCCTCCGCTTTCAACGGAGCGAGCTTGCCATCAGTGGTTGGCGAGCTTGCGTGCCGTCTCCCGCTCGTCGTGCTCGAAGGCGTCGGCGAACTGGTCGAGCTCGAGCGTGGACATCCCGAGGGCTCGTCCCTCCTCCCGCCACCGAGCGACGGCAGCCTCGACGTCGCGGATGATCGTCGTCGCTCGTGCAGTATCCACGCGGAAGTACGGCGCGACCGACATCAAGGCTTCGATGGAGGCCGTGGGGCCGGTCTCCTCCGAGATCCAGGTCTTGAGCTCGCGGACGCGTTCTGGGAAGGGGTTGATGTCGAACGCAGGAGCGAGCCGCCACAGCCCATGATTCACGTGCAGGAAGCCGTGGTTCAGGAGATGGTCGTCGACGTTGGTGATGAGGATCGTGTACGCGATGCGGCGAAACAGCTCTTCGATGTCGGCCTGCGCAGCGGCACCGTGCGCCCGGATCGCGTCGACGATCTCGGTGTACGAGTGCTCGCCTGGCCCGGTGGTGTCAGCGCCGAGCATGGAGGCGGCACTGATGTACATGATGCGGCCTCGCTCCGACCGGTCGAAGCGGCGAACGAGAGCCACGGCGACGCCATCCGAATCGACGAGCCGTGCATCTGCCGCGTTGATGCCGGCGAGCTTGGCCAGTCGCAGCGCGAGCACCTCACCTTTCGTCACGGGGCGCTGGTCCTGGACGCTCGGGAACTTGCCGATGGCGAGGCGGCCGCTCTCGTCGAGCACGCTGCACTTCGGTCGCAACCCTCCAAGGGAGGTGCCCCGGCCTCGGAGGTACGCCAGATCGGCGCTGGTCTCGGTGTTGGTTTCAATGGCTCGCGAAGCTGCCAGCAGTACACCGAGCTCGATGAGTGGGGGAGTCGTTCGCTCTCCCGCCTTGGGGACCCGACAGAAGTGGCCGGTCTCGTCCTGGAAGCGCAACGCGCCGATCCGACTCACGTCGTCGGCTGCCAAAAGAAAGTCGAGGTCGTTGAGGGCGGACGCGAGAGGGGGGGATCCCGAACGCTTCGCTTCCTGTCGACGCTTGGCGTGATCGCGAAGGATGACAGAACGGCCCCAACCGTCCGGCTCGGTGTCCGCGATCGGATCATGAAACACCGAACCGTGGCGCGAGGGCTTGTGGAACTGTGGGCCTGGCACCAGCCGGAGGCCAGGAGCCAGTGGGAACGAATCGGGCGATGTTAACCAGTCGCTCGCGTATTCGAACGACGCGCTCTGTCGCGCCCCCCTTGCGTCGTGCCGGATGACACCGACGCGCACGGGGCTCTCGCCAAGATAAACATCGATCACGCGACTCACGACGACGTCGGGACCTTCCTCGCCCGAACGCGCTTGGGGACCCGCTCCGCATCGAGCAGCAAGCCTTGATCGTCCTTGCGTGTGTCGATGAGGTCAGTCATCGCATCGCCGAAGCCAAGGATGAACAGGACCATCGCGTACACACCAAGCGCCACCTTGGGATCGCCCCGCTCCGCACGGAGATACGTGCTCTTCGCGACCCCAACTCGCTCCGCCATCATCGCGACCGTCAGACGGCGCTTGCGACGCGCGACGCTGATGTCCTCCCCGAACTTCTTGAGTCCTCGCCGTAGCCTGGCTGGCATGATGTCACCCACCACGGAGCGCATAAG
Organism: Kofleriaceae bacterium; assembly: GCA_022842285.1. Taxonomy (GTDB): domain Bacteria; phylum Myxococcota_A; class Polyangia; order Haliangiales; family Haliangiaceae; genus JABFXX01. Next base: position 609 of record JALHPV010000472.1, on the reverse strand, counting down.
GATTCATATATACTATCTTATCGACCTCGAGGCATCATCCATCGGTCGGTATGGTCCGTCAGGAGAGTCGACCGCGTCGTCCACGATACCCGGCGACGCGGCCGGCATACTGGCGGGGTGAGCACCTCGAGCTACGTGAGCAGCGGTGAGTTTCAGGCCGACCTCGAGCGCCTCGTCGGTCGACTCGAGGCCAAGGCTGAGGACGAAGTCGAGGACGAGGACGAGGACGAGGACGAGGACGACGAAGAAGACCTCGATGCGCGCCACTTCATCGCGAAGCTCCCCGCGCCGCTCGCGCGGGAGGTCGGGGCGCTGCACGATCTCGTGACGAGCAAGGTGGTCCCGCCGCTGTGTGGTCTGCGCGTCGGGAGCTTCGTGACGATTCCTGCGCAGCACGAGCTCGATGCCGAGGGCGTGCGCGAGGAAGAGTGGTTCTTCGAGGAGCGCGACATCGAGGTCGTCATGACCTCGCTCGAGATCTTCACCGAGAGTGGGAGTCCGTACTTCCTGATCGGGCCGTCCGGGGTGGTGCAGTTCGCCGAGGATCCGCACAGCTTCACCGTGATCGCCGACGGGCTCGAGCCGTTCTTGCGGGTGCTGCTCGCTCTC
>JALHPV010000471.1 GCA_022842285.1 Kofleriaceae bacterium | reverse complement strand
GGGGCGACTCGCCTGGTAGCACCACGAGGGAATCGCCCCAGAGGCGAATGTGGGGCTCCGCGCGGATGGCAGCCCGCGAATAGGGGAAGCCACTCGCCACGAGCTCGTCGTTTGGCCAGGCGTCGGGGAAGGCGGCCCCGACGGCGCGCTCGGCGCGTTCGCGATCGTGATCGAGCACGGCCTCGATCGCCTCGAGCGAGACGGGCACGAGCTGCAGGCGCGCCGTCGTCAGCGCGGGCATCCGGAGACGGTAACGCAAAGCGCTCGGGGTCGGAACGAGCGGCCGGGGGCGGCGCAGGGAAAAGTGATGCCGCGGCGCGGCACACCTTGCTAGTCGGTCCCGGTCTTCGACAGCGACAGGACGAGCGCGAGGGTCGTGGGCCCGGTGCCGATCTGCGAGAGCTTCACCTCGAGGCTGGCGACGCCGGCCTGACCAAGGAGGTTGCCGTACTGGTCGACGCCCACACTGGCCACGCCACCGATGAACGCGCGGTGCATGCTCGGCGGAATGACCTGGTCGGTGCGGAGCATCTCGGCGCCCGCGTGAAACGTGAGGTAGCGGCTGGGATTCGTGCCGGGCCGCACCCGCACGCCGAGCATCAGGTCCATCTGCAGGGCCTTCAGCTGCGAGCCGACGCGCGCGGCGCCCGCGTCGAACATCCACGTGTACATGAACGACCACTTCGCGCTCCAGCCGAAGCGACGCTCGGTGGCCATCGGCTGCCACGCCGCGAGGGCGCCCACCTGATAGCCGAAGCCGAGGCGTTCCGCGTCCGCCCCCGTCCCCCCGAGGCCGCCAGCCTGGACGCCGATGCGGCCCGAGGGCAGGGGCTCGGCCTGCGCGACGGTGGTCAACACGAGCAGCGCGAGTAGCGCCTTCATCAGAACTTCGACGTGGTCGCGAGGAACGTCATCTTGTCGTTCGTCGCCCGGAGGCGACGCGACAGCGTGCGTACCCAGTTCCAGAGCAGCTCGTAGGCGAGATCCCGGTCGACGAACAGGAGGTCCTCGAGGTCCTTCCGGTTCACGACGAACAGCCGGCACTTCTCGTGGCACATGACGGTCGCCGAGCGCGGCGCGTCGTCGATGAGCGACATCTCGCCGAAGTAGGCGCCGGGGCGAAGGACGGCTAGCGCCTCCTCGCCCATGCCGGGGACGATGCGGGAGACGCGCACGGCGCCCTCCACGATCAGATAGAACTTGTCGCCGGGCTCGCCCTCTTTGAAGACCGTCGCGCCGCCCTTGTAGGCCTCTTCGACGCCGATGGCGACGACCCGCTTCAGGTGTGACTGAGGGAGGCCGGAGAAGAGATCGATCGCCGCGAGGATCTCGAGCGTGGACTTCCCAGCGAGATCCAGCCCCGGTTTCTCGTCGTCGTCGGACACCGAGGACGAGCGTCCCATACCACCCCCCGAAACGCAAAACGGCCCGTCACCGAGGTGACGAGCCGCGTCTCGCGATTCCGTCGAAGGGGCTGCTTACGCGCCGACCTTGAGGACGAGGAGGAGCGAGATGATGAGGGCGTAGATGACCAGCGACTCGATGAGCGCGAGGCCGAGAATCATCGGGCCGCGGATCTGACCGGCAGCGCCCGGGTTGCGAGCGATACCCTCGAGAGCCGCCGTCGCCGCGCGACCCTGGCCGAGACCGCCACCGAAGGCGGCGATGCCGATACCGAGACCGGCCGCGATCGCGACCCAGCCGTAGTTCTCGGCGAGGCCCTCGACCTTCATGTCGGCCGGGTTGGTCGACGTGACGTCACCCGCGAAGGCAACGCCCGAGATCAGGAAGAGGACGAGGAAGGTGGTGAACGAGGACAGGATCTTGATGGTGCGGTTCATGGCGGTTTTTCCTTTTGTCGACGGTCGCGCGAGGCGCCGTTAGTTAACTCGGTTTGGATGCAGCGTCCAGGTCAGTCGTTAGTGTTCTTCGTGCTCGATCGCGCCGCCGATGTAGACCATCGTCAGCGTGCAGAAGACCAGCGCCTGCACGAAGCAGACGAGCAGGCCCAGGAGGAGGAAGGGCAGGGGGACGAGGATCGGCACGAGCGCGAAGAAGCTCATGACGACCTTGTGGTCGGCCATCATGTTGCCCATGAGGCGAACCGCCAGCGACATCGGCCGCGCGATGTGGCTGATGAGCTCGATGGGCAGCATGAGCGGCGCGAGCGCCGGCGTCGGGCCGAGGAAGTGCTTGAAGTACGCGAGTCCGTGCTCCTTCACGCCGTAGATGTGCGTGAGCAGGAACACGAAGACGGCGATGCCGACGTTCGTCTTGAGCGAGTCCGTCGGGGCCGAGAGGCCCGGGATCAGCGCACAGAGGTTGTTGAAGAGGATGAAGATGAAGAGCGAGCCGATGAGCGGGTAGAACCGCGCCGCGTTGGCCTCTCCCATCGCGCCCTCGACGAAGCCGTAGAGGCTCTCGGCGAGGTACTCGAAGAAGCCGCGCAGGTTCATCTTGCGCGGCGGGACGAGCCCCTGGTCAGCCGTCTTCGTACCGCGGAAGAACGCGAAGGCGCCCCACGTCGCGAAGAGGACGACCATCAGCGTGATGAGAACGTGCGTCAGCGTCCAGCCGGACTCGCCGAACATCTGCCACGTCCAACCGCGACCCAGCTTGTGCTTCGCCCACTCGTTAAAGTGGGTCCACGCGGGGATGCGGTTCAGGTAGTCGAACCAAGTGCCGTGTTCACCCATGACTTACTCGCTTGGCTCCGGCGTGCGGAGCGCGCTGTACATCGCCTCGATGGTGATCGAGACGACGAAGATCGAATAGCCGATCACGAAGGCGACGACGTCGACCGGCAGGAAGAGGACCACCGCCGCGACCGCCACCATGAGCCCCGTCATCTTCGGGAGCATCAGCATCGGCGCATAGCCGTGCTTCTTCTCCTGAGCGGCCGTCGTCCACTTGACGATGAGCTTCCGGAGAATGAAGAAATTGAGGCAGGTCAGCGCCGTGCCGGTGGCGATCCCGAGCGCGATGGGCTTGGGCTGGGAGATGACCGCGAGGAGGATCAGGACAGCGCCGATCCCGTAGTTCATCCGCTCGATGCGATGAATGCTGGGGTTACCCATTCGCGGCCTCCTTCGCGGCGGCGCGATCCGACTTCTGCACGTAGCGCAGGACGCCACGGAAGCCGGCCACGAGGCCGAACGCCAGGAACACGAACAGGAGCCACGGGGACGTCCCGAGCTCCTTGTCGAGGTAGTAGCCGGCGAGCAAGCCCAGCACGACCGAGATGCCCAGCTCGAGGCCGACCGAGCTCGCGTTCAGCGCCTCGTACGCCTTCCGCGTGTGCTTCGCGGACGGGGTCACGACATCGCGACCGAGTGAGCGGTCGGTCTTCGCGGCGCCGAAGGAGGGCGTGGGGCGATCGACCGATCTCGTCAGGGGCGGCACGGCGTTCGGATGCACGCGGGCGTGCTCCGAATCCTGCGACAAATCGCCGCTCTGTGTCCGCACGGGCTCCATCAGCGGGGCCCAAGTAGCACGGCGGTTTTTCAGCGTCAATCGAGGCTGGCAGCACCCGATCCCGAGCGGCCGCCCCCGGCGAGCACCCCCCGAATGGGGGTGCGGGCGGATCAACCCGATCACCCTGCCGGGGTATACCTGCGCCCGTCCGATGAGCGACGTAACTGCCTCCAACATCACGCCCATCTCCATCGAGCAGGAGATGAAGAGCTCGTTCATGGACTACGCCATGAGCGTCATTGTTTCCCGCGCCCTCCCGGACGCGCGAGACGGGCTCAAGCCGGTCCACCGCCGCATCCTGTTCGCCCAGCGCGGCCTGAACAACGTCTGGAACCGGCCCTACCTCAAGTGCGCCCGCATCGTCGGCGATGTCATCGGCAAGTACCACCCCCACGGCGACTCCTCCGTCTACGACGCCCTGGTCCGCATGGCGCAGGACTTCTCCATGCGTTACGAGCTGGTGGACGGGCAGGGGAACTTCGGATCGGTCGACGGCGACCCCCCGGCGGCGATGCGTTACACCGAGTGCCGCATGTCGAAGCTCTCCTCGG
>JALHPV010000470.1 GCA_022842285.1 Kofleriaceae bacterium | reverse complement strand
CCGCAGGTGCAGGTGATCGGAGATGTGAATCGGGACGTGCTCGAACGCGACATCCACGTCGTGCGTGAACAGCTTGAAGTTGTACTGCGGCCCGGTGGTGGCCTGCCGCACGATGTCGTACTCGCGACGGTGATCCAGCTGAAAGCCGTAGGTCGCGGTCACGTCGCCGAGGCCGTGCACCTTCCAGCGCGCGCGGGCGAGCGCCGTGTCGTGGGTGGTCGCCTGGTAGGCCCGCTCGATCTCGAAGTCGGCGGCGTAGCTCTCCACGCCGATCGGCTGGGACCGGCCGAGCTGGGCGTAGAAGTCATCGATCGACTCGACGCGCAGGCACGAACAGACGCCGAGCGTCGCGTCGTAGTGCATCGCCGACAGGCGGTACTCGCCGACGCCGCGCCGATAGCCGAGCGTCGCGCCCGCGCTCCACTCGCGCGTGCCCGTGTTGTCGAGTGCGTAGTCGGGCGTCTCCGCCGCGGCCGTGCGCTTGCCACTCGCGAAGGCCTGCCACGCGAGCCCGTCGATCGACGTCAGGGCGCCCTGGACACGCGCGGACGCACTGCCGCCGCGCCCGTTCGCGAGGCCGACCAGGTGCGCCTCGCCGGTGGTGCCAGGCACCTGTGGCAGCGGCTCGGGCTCGGCGATGATCGCGCCACCGATCGCGTCCGGTCCGTACCGCACCCCGGCCGCGCCGCGCACCACCGAGAGTGACGAGGCCACGAACGGATCGACCTCGGGCGCGTGGTCCACGCCCCAGTCCTGCGACGCGTGCCGCAGCCCGTCGACGAGCACGAGCAAGCGCCGCCCGAACTGCCCCCGGATGATCGGCTTCGCGAGCCCACTGCTGGACCCGAGCTGCGCGACGCCGGGCACGTCCTCGAGCGCCTTGGAGAAGCTCTCGCCGCGGGTCCGCTCCAGCACCTCGCCCGAGAGCGTGGTGACGGCGCGGAGCTCCGTGGGGGGCGGCGTGCGGTCGTGGATCTCGATCACCTCGTCGCCCGCCAGCGTGAGCTCGAGCTCCACGGAGGCGCGCGGGTGGACGTCTACGTAGAGCTCGCCGCGCTGGTAGTCGGCGCGCTCCGCCGTGACGCCGACGGACTCGAGACACAGCTGGGTCACCGAGAAGCGCCCGTCCTCGTCGGTGAGGAGCATCTCGCCGGTCCCGACCTGCACCATCGCACCCGCGATTGGCTCGTGGGTCGCCGCATCGACCACGTGACCGTCGAGCGCGCCATCGCACGCCGCGGGTTCCGCATCTGCCGGGGCCGCGTGCACGAGCGTGCCTACGAGACCGGCCAACAACCAACGTGACAACACGACAACTGCCCTTCCGGCCCACGGGGCCGAAGTGGATCAACGCTCGAGGGAGCGTCAGCGGCACAACCGCCGACGACTCGCGTGAATCGACGCCCTACGTGACGAGGCGGGGCGGTGAGAGCTTCGGGGCGAGTCGGTAGAGCGGCCGGGTGACCGCGCGTACGAGGTGCCCCCCGACCGGCGGGGCGACGCGCGCGACGGGGATGGTCGAGAAGACGGGGATCGACGCATCGCGAACCTCGCCGCGCTCCGACAGCCATCCGCAGTGGTCGTCGTCGGTGGCAGCGCCGCTGTCGCTCGCCGCGAGCACGGTCTCGGGACCGACCGCCGGCGCTACATCGAGATGGCTCTCGCCCGCGTGCGTGACCTCGCCATGCTCCGCGCAGCGGGCGTGGCGGACGAGCACGAGGTGAGCGACGGTGAAGAGCTGCGCCACGATGCAGAGCATCGCGATCGCGATGGTGCTGCGCTGGCGGAGCCGGATCACGCGCGGAAGCTACTACGCTTCGAGCGGGAAGCCCAGCACGCGCCCCATGCGGCTCGTGGCGACCATCACGCGCACGCCATCCGTCGCCACGCCCCGCGGATCCCACGCCCCGCGCGTGACCTCCTCCTGCTTGCCATCGAGCCAGAGCCGGCGAATCACGCCGACCTTGTCGGTTTCGTCGTACGACGCGACGAGCACGCTGTCGCTACCGCATGCCGCGATCGCACCGGGGCGATCCGCGAGCGCGGCGAGCTGGAGGCGATGCACGCCGCGGCCACCGCGGGTCTCGATCGCGTACACGGCGCGCGATCGGGCATCGCTCACCACGAGGGTGGCGCCGAGCTTCGCGATGCCGATGGGCTTGTGGAAGCCGTCGATGACGGTGGATGGCTCGCCGCCGACGAGGTCGATCATGACGATCGAACCATCGTGAGCGCCGCGTGCCGAACACAGGTACTGGGTCGCGTAGAGCGCATGCTCGCGGGCGTCGTACGCGAGGCCGCCGCGCCAGTAGACCGGCAGGATCTTCTCGAGCGACTCCATGTGTCCGGTCGGATCGACCCGGAAGATCGCCCCGGCCTTCCCGTGGCCGATCCGGCTGACGTAGAGGGTGCCGTGTGGGGTCGAGACCAGGCCGGCGATGCGCTCGGCGGCGAACACCCCTCCACCGTCAATCGTGGCGATCCGCTGCTGCCGGGGGCCGTCCACCCGGATGACGGCGCCGCCGTAGCCATCCGCCACGTAAAGGGCTCGATCACGGCCATCCAGGGCGACGCCAGCCGCATCGTGGCAGACCGGGACGGGGGTGTCTCCCGAGAAGTCAGTGGTTGCCGAGGCGCCGTCGAACATCTGGTTCGCAGTTCATTGCGACCAGCGTGCCTACTCCAAGTCCGGTGAGCCCGATGACAAGACCGTGAAACCTGGAGTGTGGCCCCCCGACGCTGGCCGGGAATTCCCCGGGATCGCCGGGAGGGGCGAGCGGGCGAGCGCGGGCGTGACACGTTTGGGTGCGGCTCGCTTGCAACGCCTGGCACTCGGCGGGACCTTCCTCCCTATGGAAGACATGGGTACTGGCCTCCAGGAGACGATCATCAGCAACCAGGAGAAGATCCTGGCCAACCAGGCGAAGATCGCCGGCAATCAGGAGCACCTCGCGAAGATCATCGCGAATCAGCAGAAGATCCTGGCGAACCAGGAGCGCATCGCCGGCAACCAGAAGAAGCTCGACCAGGTCCTCGCCAACCAGGCCAAGATCGCCGGCAACCAGAAGAAGCTCGACCAGGTCCTCGCCAACCAGGCCAAGATCGCGGGCAATCAGAAGAAGCTCGACCAGGTCCTCGCCAACCAGAAGGCGATCGCCGGCAACCAGAAGAAGCTCGACCAGGTCCTCGCGAATCAGAAGAAGATCCTCGCGAAGAAGTAGCGAGTGAATCTCCTCGAGCGTGCGCGGGCCCTGGTCGCGTGCCCGCTGTTTGCCGACCTCGCCCCTGCGGTCGCGGTCCGACTCGCCGAGCGCGCACGCCCGGAGCACCTCGCCGCCGGGGAGCGCCGCTCCACCGATGACACGGTGTGGATCGTGGCGAGTGGCGCCCTCGCGATCATCGCGCGCCAGGAGGTCGACCTCTCGATCAGCTCCTTGAAGCGCAAGGGCGACACGGCCGGCCCGGGGAGCGCCGTCGGGTTGATCCGGATCGTCGCTCCGGCGACGCCCGTCGTGGACGCGGTCGCGCAGGAGGCCACGGTCGTGGTCGCCCTCGGTACCGACGACATCCGCGACATCCTCGAGGAAGATCCGGCCGCGCTCTCGGCCCTCGCCAGCGCGCTCGCCCGGACGCTCGCCGCATGAATCGTCGCGCGTTCGTCCTCGGGGCGGCCATGGTGCTCGCCTGCAACCTGGTCGCGGTCGCGCTGCGCTCGTATGCGGAGGCGCGCTTCCTCGCCTCCTACGGGCCGACCAAGCTGCCTGGCTGCTGGTCGCCAGTGCGGGCGGATTCGCGATCGCCACCATCGGCTACGACGCCATCACCCGCCGGGCGCGAACGGGCGTTGTCGACTTCGCGCTGCTCGGCTTGCTCGGCGTCACGGCCGCCGCCGCCCCGACGTTGCTCGACCGCGGTGCCCCGCCGGTCCTGCTCGTCGTCGCGCTTGCAGCGATGTCGCAGGTCGCCGGCCTCGCGCTCTGGAACCGGGTCGCCGCCTCCGTCGCGGGGCGTGACGCGAGGCGCATGCTGCCGCGCGCCGGG
>JALHPV010000469.1 GCA_022842285.1 Kofleriaceae bacterium | reverse complement strand
ATGGCCAGCGCCGCCGCGGCGCAGGCGACGCCACCGACGAGCAGGGGACTGCCCGCGTGCAGGCCCGCCGACCGCGCGAGCGCCCGTCGCCGCGGCGACGGTGGAAACGGACGAAGGTCGGCCACGACCGGCATAGCTTAGCCGCGGGGGCCGACGATCAGGCCCCGGTGCTATGGTCCGCGGCGATGACCGCGACGCGTCCCGTGCGAAAGGCAGTGATCCCGGCCGCCGGCCTCGGCACGCGGTTCCTCCCGGCGACCAAGGCCATCCCGAAGGAGATGTTGCCCATCGTCGACGTGCCGACCATCCAGCTCGTCATCGACGAGGCCGTCCGCGCCGGGATCACCGATGTCGTCGTCATCAACGGCCGGCAGAAGGGCTCGATCGAGGACCACTTCGATCACGCGTTCGAGCTCGAGCGCACGCTGCGCGATCGCGGCAAGACGGAGCTCGCCGATTCCGTGGCCGCCATCTCGACGATGGTGAACCTCCACTCGGTGCGCCAGAAGCAGCCCCTCGGCCTCGGGCACGCCGTGCTGAGCGGCCACCGCGCCGTCGGTGACGAGCCGGTCGCGGTGCTGCTCGGCGACGACCTCGTCGACGACGACAACAACCCGGCGATCGGCCAGCTCATGCGCGTGTACGAGGAGACGGGCGCCGGCGCCGTCATGATCCTCGAGGTGCCCGAGGGCCAGGAGCATCTGTACGGCATCGTCGCCGGGGACTTCGTGCAGCCGGGCCGCATGAAGATTCGCGAGATGGTCGAGAAGCCGAAGGCCGGCACGGCCCCGAGTCGCTGGTCGATCGTCGGCCGCTACGTGCTGCCGCCCGCGATCTGGGGCCACCTGCAGAACACGAAGCCCGGCGCCGGCGGTGAGATCCAGCTGACCGATGCGCTGAAGGAGCTCGCCGCGTCGAAGGACGGTCTCTACGGGGTGGTCGTAAAAGGCACGCGCCACGACGCCGGCGACAAGCTCGGGTACCTGCGCGCCAACCTGTCGTACGCGCTCAAGCGCCCGGAGCTCCGGGCGGGCGTGCTCGAGCTGTGTCGCGACATCCTGGGGGCGGCGGGGTAGTGACCACCGGTCGCCAGACCGCGAGCGGCGACGTCAGGTACGTGGAGGTCGCGGTGCCGGTGCCGGTCGGGCATCGCTTCCACTACATCGTGCCGCCCGGGTTCGTGGGGCGCGTACACGTCGGGACGCGCGTCCTCGTGCGCTTCGGCGCCCGCAAGCTCACCGGCGTCGTCGTGCGGATGGACACCCCGCCCCCCGAGGGCGTCACGCCGATCGCCATCAGCGACGTGCTCGATCCGGCCGACCTGCCGGCGCTCACGCCGGAGCTCGTCGAGCTGTGCGCGTGGATCTCCGACTACTACGAGGCGCCGCTCGGCGAGGTCACGCGCGGCGCGTTGCCAGCCGGGACGGGCGAGGCAGCGCGCACCGTGTTCGCGCTCACCGCCGCGGGCCGCGTGGTGGCCGAAGGGGCGGGCGCGGCCTTGCCAGCGAAGCAGCGCGCGGTGCTCGGCCAGCTCGCGCTCGAGGACCTGCCCACCACGGGGATGAAGGCCGCCACGCGCTCGATCGTCGAGCTCTTGCGCAACCAGGGGCTCGTCGAGGTGCGCGATCACCGCGCGAAAGCGCGCGCGCGGCTCCGGCGCGAGCGGACGGTGAAGCTCGTCGGAGATCTTGCGGCGGCACGTGAGCAGGTCGCCCGCGCCCCCAAGCGGCTCGCGATCATCGAGGCGCTCGCCGAGCTCGAGGCCGCCGCGGGCACCGTGGTCACCGTCGACGCACTCGAGCAGCGCGTGCCGGGCGCGAAGAGCCACCTCACCGCGATCGCGAAGCTCGGCCTCGTCGAGCAGGGCACGCGCGAGGTCGCCCTCGATGCGGTCGAGACCGGGGCCGACATGCTCGTCATCGCGCCGCCGGTGCTCACGGCCGAGCAGGTCGTCGCCGTCGACACGATCACGGCCGCGCTCGGTACGCCACGGGCGTTCCTCCTCCACGGCGTGACGGGTTCTGGCAAGACCGAGGTGTATCTGCGCGTCATCAAGCACGCGCTCGAGGCGGGACGCACCGCGCTCGTGCTCGTGCCGGAGATCTCGCTGACGCCGCAGCTCGCCGCGCGGTTTCGGGCGCGGTTCGGCGACCTCGTGGCCATCCTGCACTCGGGACTGTCCGAACAGCAGCGCCTGAGCGAGTGGTCGCGGCTCCGGCGCGGCGAGGCGCGGATCGTCGTCGGGGCGCGGTCAGCGGTGTTCGCGCCGCTCGAGCAGCTCGGTGTGGTCGTCGTCGACGAGGAGCACGACGGTTCGTTCAAGCAAGACGAGGGCGTGCGGTACCACGGCCGCGACGTCGCGCTCGTGCGGGCACAGCGCGCCGGGGCGGTGTGCGTGCTGGGGTCGGCGACGCCGAGCCTCGAGACCGCCGCGCACGCGGAGAAGGGCACGTACGGCAAGCTCGTCCTGGCGAAGCGGCCGACGGCCCGCCCGATGCCAAACGTCGACATCATCGACCTGCGCACGTACCTGCCGGATCAGGAGTCGATGCTCTCGGCGCCGCTCCGGGTGGCCATCACCGAGACGCTCGCGGCCGGGGACCAGACGATCCTGTTCTTGAACCGCCGCGGCTTCGCGACGTTCGTGCTGTGCCGCGCGTGCGGACACTCGTTCCGGTGCCCGCACTGCTCGGTGTCGCTCACCTATCACAAGGAGAACGACCGCCTCGCATGCCACTACTGCGGCTTCCAGCAGCGCGTCCCGACGACGTGTCCGAGCTGCCAGGCCACCGAGACCATCGAACGCAAGGGCCTGGGCACGGAGCGGATCGCGGCCGCCGTCGCGGAGGCCTTCCCGACCGCGCGTGTGGCCCGGCTCGATCGCGATGTCGCGAGCGGGGCCAAGGCCGAGGCCGTGCTGTCACGCGTGGCCCGCCGCGAGGTCGACATCCTCGTCGGGACGCAGATGGTCACGAAGGGACATGACTTCCCGGGCGTCACCCTCGTCGGGGTGCTCTGCGCCGATACGGGCCTGACCCTTCCCGACTTCCGCGCGTCGGAGCGAACCTTCCAGCTGCTCGCCCAGGTGGCGGGCCGCGCGGGACGCGGTGACCGTCCCGGCCGGGTGCTCGTGCAGACGTACCGGCCCGAGGCCCCGGCGGTGGTCGCCGCCGCCGCCCACGACTACGCGCAGTTCTTCGCGGCCGAGATGGCCGAGCGGGCCGAGCAGGGGTTCCCTCCGCACGGACGCCTCGTCGCGGTTCGCATCGACGGACCCGACGAGCACATGGTGGCCGGCGTTGCCAAGCAGCTCGGTGACGTGGCGGTCGCGGCGGCGGAGCGTGCGCAGGAGCCGGTCACGATCCTCGGGCCCATCCCCGCGCCGATGGCGCGCATTCGCGGCCGCTCGCGCTGGCAGCTCTGGCTCCGCAGCGCCGACCGCCATGCCCTGCGGCGGGTCGCCCGTGCCGTCGCGTCGACCGAGCATACCGCCACCGTGCGCGTGGCCCTCGACGTGGACCCGATGAGCGCCATGTGACGTATACTCGGCGGGCTTTCCTCGGGACCCGTGAGCGTAGCGAACCTTCCGTATAGCCGAGCGTTTCGCGAGGCGATCGTCGGGGCCAGCGCCAAGGCGGTGGACCCGTGAGCGTAGCGAACCTTCCGTATAGCCGCGCGTTTCGCGAGGCGATCGTCGGGGCCAGCGCCAAGGCGGTGGACCCATGAGCGAGCCTGCCCAACCCTGCGTCCTGGTCGTCTGCGACCCCGGCCGCGTCGGCGAGCTGGTCGGCCCGCTCGGCCCCGAGGCGCCACCGCTGCCCATCGGTCCGGTCACCGTCATCGCGACCTCCGGCGGGGACGACACCATCGACGAGTTCGCGGAGCGCAAGCCCCACGTCGTCATCGTCACCGCCACGCTCGCCGAGGGCGACGCGGCCACGCTCATCGAGTCGCTGCGCGGCATGGTTCCGCGCGCGCATGTCGTCGTGATCGTCGTCGGCGACGAGCAGGGCCCGATCCGCACCATGATCGACGCGTTCGATCTGCAGCCGGACCGGTTCGTGACAAGCCCTGTCGCGCCGAACGCCATCCGCTACGCGGTGACGGGCGGTGTCGAGGCGGCGCGGCTCGCCCGGGGGCCGGATGCGAATCTGTCGCCCCGCCGGACGTT
>JALHPV010000468.1 GCA_022842285.1 Kofleriaceae bacterium | reverse complement strand
CGCCGCCGCCCAGCTCCCCACCGAGCGCTCGGCCGCGACCGGCGACCGGCCAGCAGCCCGTCACCGCGCGTCCCGCCGAGCCGCCCCTGCGCGAGACGCTGCGAGGGACCAAAGGTCCGACATCGACGCAGCCGTCCGCCGTGGTGCCACCACCGCGCCCGGTCACGCCTTCGCCCCCACCTCCGATGCCGTCCGTGCCGTCGCCGGGCGACTCCGGGAAGGTCCGCAACGCGACGCTGGCGCTCCCCACACTCGTCCGTGCCCCCGCACCTCCGAGTAGCTCGGGTCCGATTCCGGTCGTCGCGGAACCACCGACCTCGGGACCGGTGCCCGAGCCATCGGTGATCATCGCCCCGTCGGGACCGACGGCTGTCGGCGACGTGCCGATCGTCGAGCTCATCTCCGCCGACGAGGACACCGCGGCCGTCGAGGAGCCCGTGCCGGCCGCCGAGGTCGATCTCGACGAGCCGACGGACCTGACCGACATTCCGATCGTACGTCCCCCGACGCCGGGTCCGTTCGCGGCCGTCCCGCAGCCGCACGCCGCGGAGCCGAGCGACAAGGTCGAGAAGCCCGACAAGAGTGACCGCATCCCGCGCAAGACCGTGCTCGGCATCGCGGTCGTTCCCGACGGAATGACCGTCCTGCCCGCGACTCCCCCAGCGTCGTCGCCGGGGACGCCCGTGCCCGACACGTCGGTCATGGCGTCGCAGAAGCCGACGGTCGAGGAGCCGACCCCGAGCGGAAACTGGACGCTCACCCCCGGCGCGGACAAGCCGACGATCGAGCCGCGCGGGCCCAAGGTCGAAGTCCCGCCCCTCGATCCGCTGGAGATGGCCGCGGAGCAGTCGTCGCCCGAGATCAAGAAGCCCGTCGAGCGCCTCACGGGGGACTGGTCGATCGCGCTCGATCCGGAACGCCCCGATGGCTGGAGCGAGCCCTCGAAGATCGAGAAGCGTCCGGTGCGGGCGCAGACGTCGCCCGGCCCACCGGTGGCCGCCGTGGCGAGCACGCGCGACCTCATCTCTCAGCCGGTGGCGGCGCAGCCCGATCCGTCGACGAGCGAGCCCAAGGTCCAGATCGATCCGACGTTGATCGAGGTCGCACGCGACATGCCCAGCGAGGAGGTGGCACCGCCGGGCAACGGGATGGGCGTGTCGGCCGGGTACGTCATCCCGGGCACGCCATCGGGTGTGCACGCGCTCGCGACGGGACCGACCGGCGTGCATCCGGCCATGGGCCCGATGGTGCCCGGTCCGTCGGGTGGTTATCCGATGCAAGCGGGCCCGATCAGCGCCCCGATCAGCGCTCCCATCAGCGCTCCGGTGGCCATCCCCGCGACGCCCTCGGGGATGTATCCACGCGCCCCGTCGCAGAGCGCGGAGATGAACTTCGCCGCGCCGCCGCTCTCGGCGGGGATGCCGGTGCCGCCCCCCGACGGCTTCGTGCCGCTCTTGCCCACGCCCCCACCAGGCTCGATCGCGGCCTACACGCCGCCCCCAGGCTCGATCGCGGGCACGGGCTCGCAGTCTGTGTATCCGCCCCCGGCCGCGCACGCGATGCCCGAGCAGGTGGGGTTCCCGCCACCGCGGCCGCGCTTTGGCAGCGAGCCGAACCTGTTCGGCGGCCAGAGCTTCGTCGGCGATCAGGCGTATGCGCCTCCGAAGAGCAAGCGCACGCTCGTCATCGTCATCAGTGCGATCCTCGCGGTGGCGATCGGCGTCGTCGCCCTCGTCAAGCTCACGCGCGGCCCCAACGACCGCTCGCCCGCTCGCGAGAAGGTCCTGACCCCGCTCGATGCTCCGACGGCGAGCCTTCCCGCCCAGGATCCGGTCGTCACCGTCGTCGACGATGCCGCGCCCACGAAGGCCGCGTCCGGATCTGCCGCGCCCGCGAATCCCGGCACGACCGCGACCCCAAATCCGGGCCCCGCCGCGCCGCCCGAGCCGGGGGCGGGCACCGCGCCCACACCGCAGGTCGCCGTCACGCCGACCAAGCCACCCGAGCCTGTGGTCCCGACCACGGGCGACTGCAACGTCGGGGTAACGAGCATCCCCACCGGCGCCGAGCTCGTGATCGGATCGAAGGTGGTGGGCACCACGCCCGCGAAGCTCACCCTGCCCTGCGCCGACGAGGTAAGGCTCGTCGCGCGCAAGCCGCGCTTCAACTCGGCCGTCCGAACGTTCACGCCGAACAAGTCGGCCAAGTTGAAGCTCAAGCTCGAGCACCAGACGTTCCAGGTGAAGGTCAGCTCCAGCCCCGCGGGCGCCACGGTCACCGTCGGGGGCAAGTCGATTGGCGTCACCCCATCGACAGCGCGCCTACCCGCCTTCGAGACCTCGGTGCTGGTGTTCTCCAAGCCCGGCTATCAGTCGGAGACGCAGCGCGTGACCCCGAAGCAGAACAACCAGGCGATTCACACGCCCTTGAAGAAGTCCGGCAAGAAGCCGAAGTAGCGCCTACTTCTCGCGCGCCAGCTCGAGATCGTCGACGCGCGCTCGGACGGCGGCCATGAACTTCGCTCCGGGGTCGGGTTTCGTGTTCGTGTACGCCGCGTCGAGCTCCACGTAGTAGGCGTGCTCTCGGAACTCGTCGACCTCGTGATGCCCGAGGAGATGCGTGATCGGAAACCGCGCCGCGAGAGAGCGGACGAGGGCCGCGTTGGCCACGACCTGCGCGTCGGTGAGCGGGTACGTGTCCTCGTCCCCGACGTTCTCGATGCCGATCGCGATGTGATTCAGGCCCACGCAGTGGCGCGCGTACCGCGTGGGGGCCTGGAGCTGATAGATCGTGCCGTCGCGATCCACGATGTAGTGCGCCGAGACATTCACCGCGCCGGCCTTCGCGAGCTTGGTTCGCGACGCTTCGATCTTCACGTTGTCGAAGTACCGCCGCGTGGCCGCGGCCTCGCGGCCCGCCGTGTAGTGCAGGATGATGACGCGCGGCTCGATGGTGAGATCGGTGGCGGCGGCATCGCTGTGCGCACGTCGGTACGCGAGGGTCAGCGCTTCCCGTTCGTCGGACCACGCGAGCGGCGCGTCGACGACGTCGACCGCGGCCACCACGGCGGTCCCCTGGCCGGCGTCCGCAACCTCCGGCGACGCTGTCGGCGCCGGGGGGCCGTCGCTCCCCCCGTCGACGGTGGCATCCGGCGGGTCCTGGCGCTGGACGCGCTGCGACGCGCGCGACGAGCAGGCCGCGACGACGACGAACAACCCGAGGCACGCCGAGCGACGCACTACTTCCAGAACGCGCCGCGGGGGGCCGGGGCCGGAGGTGTGACCGGTGGCGTGACGCCCGTCGCGAGGCGCTCGAGCTCGAGTGCGATCACCAGCACCGGCGCGGCGACGAGGGGCGCCGCGAGTAGTGCGCCGAGCTGATGCAGGAGCCCTTCCACCTGCGCGGCGACGGACGACGCGTGACCGACCGACCGCACGTCCTCGATCCATTCGGCGAGGCGCTGCCGCAGGACCCGGATCGCGGCCGCATCGAGCCGACCGCGAGCCTGCGCTGCGAGCTCGCGACCGAGCTGGGCGAGCTGCGCGAGATACACATCGGGGGTGCTGCTGGCCGGCGCCTCCTCCAGATCGAACGACTGGTCGTCGAACATCTCGAGCTCCTGCCGCGGCGGCATGGGGGGAGCCGGAGCGTAGGTCGACGCCAAGGGCGGTGCGCCGGTGGGATGCGGCGGACGCATGCCCCCGATCATGCCCGGGGCCCCGGTCGGAGCGCTCATCAACTTGCTCGCCGCGGGCGCGGCGCGGCCCACTCCCGGCGAGCCCTCCGCCAGGGCCTGCGGCATGGCCACAGACATCCGCTTCACGCCTGCGCTCACGCGCGGCTTCGCGAGCTGTGCTTTGGACTCCCAGCCGGCCGGGTCCTCGACGGGCTGGATGTGCTGCTCGAGGCGACCGCCGCGATTGGCGATCTCGCTGCGATCGATCGCGAGGTAGGCCGTGAAGCGCGACAGGACGCCGTGCGTCGTCGAGACCCGCACGATCTCGGCCTCGACGGAGCGGTCTCCGGTCGCGTAGCGATCCTCCAGATCGCGGATGCGCGCGCGCGCCCACGAGGCGGCGAGCCAGGCTCCGGCGGCGGGGCCGGGAGCGGCGGGCGTGACAGTGCGTACGACGCGCTGACGCAGCGGCTCACCGAGGCTCGAACCGACGATCGTCACGGCGGC
>JALHPV010000467.1 GCA_022842285.1 Kofleriaceae bacterium | reverse complement strand
GCGCCGAGGCGCTCGCCCTCCTCCGCCTAGCTGGCGAGCGAGGCCTTCGCCGCCGCGATGATCTGGTCGATGTGCTCGTCGGTGTGGGCGAGCGACACGAAGGCCGCCTCGAACTGCGAGGGCGGGAGAAAGACGCCGCGGTCACGCATGCCACGGAAGAACGATCCGAAACGCTGGGTGTCGGCGGCCTTGGCTGACTGGTAGTCGGTGACCGGCGAATCGCAGAAGAACAGCGTGAGCATCGAGCCAACGCGGTTCATGACCGCGGGGATGCCGGCGGCCTTGGCGGCGGCGAGGAGGCCATCACCGAGGCGCGCGCCCACCTGCTCGAGGCGCTCGTAGGTGCCGGGGCGCGCGAGGATCTCCATCGCCTTGATGCCCGCCGCCATCGCGAGCGGATTCCCGGAGAGGGTGCCGGCCTGGTAGACGGGGCCGAGCGGAGCGAGCTTCTGCATGATGTCGGCGCGACCACCGAAGGCCGCCGCCGGCAGGCCACCGCCGATGATCTTGCCGATGGTGGTGAGGTCCGGCTTGATGTTGTAGCGAGCCTGCGCGCCCCCGAAGGCGACGCGGAAGCCGGTCATGACCTCGTCGAAGATGAGGACCGTGCCGTGCTTCGTGCAGAGGGCGCGGAGGCCTTCGAGGTAGCCGGGTGCAGGGGCGACGAGGCCCATGTTGCCGGCAACGGGCTCGATGATGACGGCCGCGACATCGCCGTGGGAGAGCGCCTGCTCGACGGTGGTCAGGTCGTTGTACGGGACCACGATCGTGTCGGCAGCGGCGCCTTCGGGGACCCCCGCGGAGCCGGGGATGCCGAGGGTGGCGGCGCCGGAGCCGGCGGCGACGAGGAGACAGTCGGCGTGGCCGTGGTAGCCGCCGTCGGCCTTGATGATCTTCGCGCGGCCGGTGAAGCCACGGGCGAGGCGCAGGGCCGACATCGTGGCCTCCGTGCCCGAGGAGACGGCGCGCACCATCTCCATCGACGGGACGGCCTTGCGGAGGGTCTCGGCGAACGTGACCTCGATCTCCGTTGGGGCGCCGAAGGTGGTGCCGCGCGCCATGGTCTCGGTGATGACGGCGAGGATCTCGGGATGCGCGTGGCCGAGGATGAGAGGGCCCCAGGAGCCGATGAGGTCGAGGTAGCGGTTGCCATCGGCGTCGAAGATGAACGGACCTTCGCCGCGGGAGATGAAGACGGGGTCGGTGCCGACGGATCGGCAGGCGCGCACCGGCGAGTTCACCCCGCCGGGAATGAGTTGCTTCGCGCGTTCGAAGATCGCAGCGCTCTTGTCGGTGCCCATGAGGGCGAACCTACCAGGTCGTGCGTTCGTCCTGCGCGGACCGAATCCGCTCTCGAATCAAGGATTCGACATCGGCGAGCGTATCGCCCGGTGCCAGCTCCGCCCGCGAGAGCACCTCGACCTGGCGCCCGACCTCGATCACGATGGCGAAGTAGGCGGGCTGCTCGCCGAGCTTGTCCGCATCGACGCGGAACCGGTCGTGCGCGTACTGCTGCACGTTGGGGTTCGAGAACGGGTCGTCCCACGTCCGGGTGACCTTCGAGCCGTTGTAGCTGGCGAACGCCTCGACGGTCGTGCGGATCGTCGGCAGCATCGCCGCATACGGTTCGGGCATCCCCTCGCTGAAGTACGCGTGGATGATCACCGGCAGCCGCAGGTCCCACAGAAGATCCTGCGTCGCCGGCTGGAGCGTCGAGGCCGGGCGCTCCGCGACGATCGGCGTGATCGGCGCCGGCTTGTCGGGACCGCAGGCGGCGAGCGCCAGCGCGACGAGCGTCGCTCTACTCAGCCTCGCCCTCGCCCTCATCGCCTTCGCCCTCGTCCCCATCGTCCTCCTCGCCCTCGAGCTCGTCCTCCATGCTCTCGTTCGGCACGGTGTCGCCATCGTCGATCGCTTCGATCGGCGACGCCTCGACGATGTTCGTCTCGTCGGGCTCGGCGAGACGCTCGATCGCGGCCACGTGCTCGCCGTCATCGACGCGCATCAGGCGCATGCCCTGCGTGGCGCGGCCCTTCGGCGCGATGTCGGCCGCCCGGAGGCGAATGAGCTTGCCGCGGTCGGAGATGAGGATCACGTGATCCTCGTCGGTGACGATGCGCGTCGCGGCGACGAGGCCGTTGCGCGCTGTCGTCTTGATCGCGATGACCCCCTTGCCGCCGCGATTCTTCGTCGGGTAGTCGGAGAGCGGGGTGCGCTTGCCGTAGCCGCGCTCGCACACCGTGATGAGCGTCGCCTCGCGCTCGCGGGGGAACGTCACCATGCCGACGAGGCGGTCGCCCGCTCGCAGGTTGATGCCGCGCACGCCGCCGGCGGTCCGGCCCATCGGGCGGACCTTGTCCTCGGTGAAGCGAACGGCGAAGCCCTTCGCGCTCGTGACGAGGACGTCGTCGGCCTTCGTGACCAGCGACGTGCTGATCAGGCGATCGCCGTCGTCGATCGAGATGGCCTTGATGCCCGTCGAGCGGACGTTCTCGAACTGCGAGAGCTCCGTCTTCTTCACCGTGCCCGACTGGGTGGCGAAGAACACGTGGGTCTCCTCCGAGAACTCCTTGAAGGGCAGCATCGCGATGACCTGCTCGCCTTCCTGGAGGTCGAGCACGTTGACGATCGGCTTGCCCTTCGCGGTGCGCGCGCCCTCGGGGAGCTCGAACACCTTCTTGTGATAGGCGCGGCCCTTGTCCGTGAACAGCAGCAGGTGGTCGTGCGTCGACCCGGCGAACATGTCGGTGATGAAGTCGTCGTCGTTGCTCGCGGCACCGGTGATGCCGCGGCCGCCGCGCCCCTGCGCCTGATACTCGCTGAGCGGGGTGCGCTTGATGTAGCCGTTGCGCGTGCGCGTCACGACCATGTCTTCCTGGTCGATGAGCTCCTCGGTCATGATCTCGCCGACGGCGTCGACGATCTGCGTGCGGCGCTTGTCCGCGAAGTCCGTGCGCACCTGACGGAGCTCGTCGGTGATCGCGCCCATCATCTTCTTCTCGTCGGCGAGGAGGCCTTCGAGGTAGTCGGTGAGGTCCCAGAGCTCCTTGTACTCGGCCTCGAGCTTCTCGCGCTCCAGGCCGGTGAGACGACCGAGACGCATGTCGAGGATGGCCTGCGCCTGCCGCGACGAGAGATTGATGAACTGTGCCGCTTCGGCCTTCGCGACCTCGTCGGCCGGACGCCCCGCGCGCTCGAGGAAGCCGGCGAGCCCGCCGAGCTTCTCCGCCATCAAGCGGTCCTTGGCGATGTCCGTGTCCTTCGACGAGCGGATGATCTCGATGATGCGATCGATGTTGATGACCGCGAGGCCCAGGCCCTCGACGATCTCGCGCCGCAGCCGCGCCTCGCGCAGATCGAACAGCGTGCGGCGGGTGACGACGTCACGCCGGTGCTCGATGAAGACCTGGAGCGCCTTCTTGAGCGTCAGCAGCACGGGCCGCTGGTCGACGATCGCGAGCATGTTCACGCTGAACGAGCTCTGCAACGACGTGTATTTGAAGAGGTTTGCGAGGACAACCTGCTCGCTCGCGTCGCGCTTCAGCTCGAACACGACGCGCATGCCGGTGCGGTCGGATTCGTCGCGGATGTCGCTGATCCCCTCAAGCTTCTTGTCGCGGACCATGTCGGCCGTCGACTCGATCCACCGCGCCTTGTTCACCATGAACGGCAGCTCGGTGACGATGATGGCCTGACGGTCCTTGCGGATCTCCTCGGTGGTGGCGATGCCGCGCACCTGGATGTTGCCGCGCCCCGTCTTGTAGGCGCTCATGATGCCGACGCGGCCCTGGATCGCGCCGCCGGTCGGAAAGTCGGGACCGGGGACGATCTTGATCAGGTCGTCGTCGGTGAGGGTCGGGTTCGCGATGAGCGCGAGGAGGGCATCGACGATCTCGCCCAGGTTGTGCGGCGGGATGTTGGTCGCCATGCCGACCGCGATGCCCGACGCGCCGTTCAGGAGGAGGTTCGGGACCTTGCTCGGCAGGACCGTCGGCTCGAGCTCCTTGTCGTCGTAGTTCGGCTGCCAGTCGACCGTTTCCTTGTCGATGTCGGCCAGCATCTCCGAGGAGAGCTTCGACATGCGGCACTCGGTGTAACGCATCGCCGCCGGGGGGTCGCCGTCGACCGATCCGAAGTTCCCCTGCCCGTCCACCAGCTCGTAACGCATGGAGAAGTCCTGGGCCATGCGGAC
>JALHPV010000466.1 GCA_022842285.1 Kofleriaceae bacterium | reverse complement strand
TGCTCTTCCGATCTCCACGCCCCCGTCCGCCCCCGTACGTGGTCCAAGCATCCCGTCGTTCACGACGGGCGCGACCTCGACGGTCGTCGCGCCGCCGCCCACCTCGGGCTTCGAAGATGAAGAGGGGCCCAACACGGCCGTGAGTCCGCGCACGCGGACGCCGACGGGTGGTCGCTTCCGCACGAGCAACACCGGCATCGGGCGGCTCGCGAACACGACCCGCCGTCCGCAGGCCAGCGCGGAGCCGCCGCCCACGCCGGCGCGCCGGGGGCAGACCGAGGCCGGCGAGACGGCCTTCGATGT
Organism: Kofleriaceae bacterium; assembly: GCA_022842285.1. Lineage (GTDB taxonomy): Bacteria > Myxococcota_A > Polyangia > Haliangiales > Haliangiaceae > JABFXX01. Next base: position 3,910 of record JALHPV010000466.1, on the reverse strand, counting down.
CGAGACCGAAGTGGGCCGCGAGACCGACGACTGGAAGGCCACGCTGGCTGTCGATGTCGATGACGATCAGCTCGTCGACTGGACGACCACCGAAGAAACCGCCGCGCGCGACGACGTTCCTCGCAAGCGCTGACAGCGATCCCTATCCGCGGACAGCGGAATGACACTCCCAGCGTTCGGGGTGTCAGGAGGGAGTTCCCCCAGGGGTGGGGCGCGCTAACCACGTGACTCTGCTCGGGCGCGAGTTGGATCACTCGTTGCTCATGCCGACGGGTATGAAGCTCGCCTTGGCCCTGGCCACTGTCCTTGCCACCGGATGCGCCGGTGATGAATCGTCGCTCTCGCAGTCTGCGACTCGCCTGCCCGGCGAGTGCGGCGAGCTCGAGGGTCACGTGTTCGGCGTGTTCGACGACGGCAGCAACGGTGACGCGCCGATCGACGAGACCATCGTGACGCTGCAGCGCCCGGGACGTCACTTCGTGGTGCTGTCGGGCCACGACAGCGTGAGGTGGAAGGTCGTCGCCGAGAACGGTGCGGAGATCGAGAAGGTCTACACGATGGGCGGCTCCAAGCAGTTCGTCACCGCGCCGCGCGGGACCGAGGTCATCAACAACACGATGGCCGACGGCGGCACGTTCGCGTGTGGTTACTCGTGGCCGCCCACGGGGGACTGCGACACGAGCGTCTTGCTGAAGTTGACGAGCGTCATGACCCAGCGCCACCCCACGACCTTCCATGGCTGCCGGGCCGCGCGCTTCTTCACCGTCGGCGAGGACCTCACGACCACGACCGATTGCGACAACGCATCGGAGCTCAAGGGCGCGCGCCAGGTGGACCTCGTGACGTCGTGCTCGACGAACGAGGACGATGACGATCCGAACAACGATTGCGACGACGCGACCCAGTACTACTAGGCGCTTTGTGGTTATGTCCGCCGCATGAAGCACATCTGGGTATGGGCGCTTGCGGCGGCGTGTGGTGGGACGAAGACCGAGACGACGACGATCGACAACGCGGCCGCCCCGACGACGCACGTCGCGAGCGACCTCGACGCCGATGGCACCGCCGACACGGCGACGTTCGACGCGGGTGTGGTCACGGCGGCAGGGGCATCGTTCACCGTCCCGGCAGACTGGGAGGCCACGGGCGCGCGGGTCATCGAGCTTGGGGGTCGGGCCGTGGTCGCCGTGTCGAGCAGCGTGGTCGAGGACGACCTCGTGTGGCACGTCTTGCTCTGGCAGGACGGCACGCTCGTCGATGCCGGTTCCGCCTTCGTCGTGGGCGAGGAGACGGCCACCTTCCCCGGTGATGGCACGTTCCGCGTCGAGACCGGCAACTGCGGGCAGCGCTCGACGCTCACGTATCGGATCGACGGCGGCAAGGTCGTCAAGGACGAGCAGACGACGGGCACCTTCGACGAGAGCCAGTGCGCGGCGTGCCCGTATGTCTTTGTCGGCACGGGGGCGGGTCGCGTATTCGTTGGCGAGTCGCTGCGGAACCTGGTCGGTCCCGCCCGGGCCAGCGAAGACGCCCTCGTGCTGCCGGCCGTGACCGCGGGCCAGACCGAGCTCGTCGTCACCGTCGCGGAGGTGAAGGCCGAGACGACGTATCTCGACTCGCTCGCCGTCGCGTTCGATGGCGTCCGCGTGGCGCCGTCGGCGGGGCCGGCCGCGGCGATGGCCGCCGATGGCGCGCCCACGGTGATCGACCTTGGTGAGCGTCGGCGCTTCGTGTTCGCGGTGCCGGCGGGCTTCTCGGGCGCCCCGGTCCTGTTCGCCCGCGGGTACTACCTCCCGCGGTGAGAACCGTCCTCGCCTCGCGACGCGTCGACTGACAGCGATCCGACACGCGGGGATGTCGGCAATCGCCACGAGCGGCCGGCGCAGTTCGGCAAGGCCCGATCGCAGCGGTCGGACCAGCGAGGTGTGCTCGTAGGGTGGCGCCATGTCCAAGGCCATCCGTCAGCTCGTCTTCGCCATCGCCATCTCGCTGGTCCCCGGTCTCGCCGCGGCCAACACCGACGCGCATTCCATCGTGCGTGTCGACGAGGACGTCGCGTACATCGACCTGGGCCGCAAGGACGGCCTCGCGGTCGGGGCCGCGCTCGAGGTCCTCGCCGCCGGTCCTGCGGGCCAGCTCACGACCGTCGGCATCATCGTCGTCGACTGGGTCGGCCCCGGCACGTCGATGGGAAAGGTCCCGGCGGAGATCCGCGATCGGATCCGCGCCGGCACGCTGGTCAGGATCCCGCCACCGCCCGTGCCGGTAGCGCCCGTCGCGACCGTCGCCGCTGACGTCGAGGAGCCGCCGGCTCCGCGCGCGATCGCGAAGCGCGGTCCCGTCACGCGTCTCGAGCACACCGCCCCGAACCTCGTCCCGCCGGGCGTGCCGCTCACGCTGACCGCGTTCGTGCCCGAGCCCCTCATGCGGCCCGTGCTCATGTACCGCACCAAGGGGGCGAAGGAGTACAAGGCGCTCCCCTTCACGGCGAAGCCCGACTCGTACTTCACCGCGCAGGTCGCCGCCGACGAGGTGCAGGCGCCGGGCTTCGAGTACTACATCGTCGTCGACGAGCCCGCCGCCCCGCGCTCGCTCGCCATCGCCGACCCCGAGCGGCCCAGCTTCATCGGCGTCGAGGGCCGCTTCAACCAGACCGAGGAGCTCGCGCGCTATGGCGTCGCCGATGAAGCCTCGACGCTCGCGGAGCTCGTGAGCTATCGCTCGCGCGAGGGCGTGAACGACTACTACACGCGCGTCCAGGGCGAATACCTGCACCGCATCTTCAAGGGCATCTACTCGATGCGCTTCGGCGGCGGCTGGCTGCGGGGCTATTCGATCGACCGCGGCGACAGTGGCGTGCTGAAGGGGCGCGAGGTCGGGTTCCTCTACGCGTATACCGAGGCCGAGTTGCGTAGCTCCGCCGCCCCGGTCGCGTTCCTCCCGCGCATGATCTTCGGCGTGAACGACAACGGGGTCGGCGGTGGGTTCCAGGCGCGGCTCCGCGTGGGCGACGAGCTGGGCATGAACTTCGAGGCCGGCATCACCATGGTCTCCGAGATCGGCTTCGAGACCTTCACGACCCTGACCGTCAATCCCACCCGGCGCCTGACCCTCGCCCTGTCCGCGCATCTCGAGGATCTGCCGCTCGCCGATCAGCTCGGCTTCCGCAGCCACGTCGACGCCCGCCTGAAGATCAGGCCGCGGTTGTGGGGCACGCTCCGACTCGGCGTCGCGGCACGCAGCATCGACACCATCGGTCCCGACACGGGGCTCGGCTTCGCGGTCGGCTTCTGACCTACATCGTTCTCGCGGGCACGTTCAGTTAGGATGACCCAACGTGCGACACGTCCGCGGCGTGCTGTTTCTCGACTACGTGCGCATGCTGCGAGCGCAGCGCAGTGTCGACTGGCTCCAGCATCTGCCGCCCGAGGATGTCGGGTATCTCTCCAGGCGAATCGAGCCCGATGCCTGGTACCCGATGGCGACCTTCGAGCGCATGGGCAACGAGGTCCTGCGCACCACGGCCCAGGGCAAGCTCGAGGTCGTTCGCCTGTGGGGCCGCTTCTCGGCCGGTCAGCTGCGCGCGGCTCACCCGACGCTGCTCGCGCCGCAGGATCCGGTCGACACGCTCACCCGCTTCCGAGTCCTGCGCGAGACGTTCTTCGACTTCCCCGCGCTCGACGTGCTCATGCTCCACGACAGCGAGGCGCAGATCGCGATTCGCTATCACATGGGCATGCCCGCCGAGGAAGCGGCCTGCTACCAGACGCTCGGCTTCTTCGAGGGACTCCTCGAGCTCGCCGGCGGGCGCGCGGTGACTGGCTCGTTCCGGCGACGGTCCTGGGAGGGCGACGCCGACACGGTCGTCGATCTGTCGTGGCACCTGCCGCCCCAGCTCTCATGAGCCTGC
>JALHPV010000465.1 GCA_022842285.1 Kofleriaceae bacterium | reverse complement strand
GCTCGAAGACGACCGCCACATAGGGGTATGCGTCGTACTCCGCAGCGACCATCGCGTCCGCGAGATCGAGGAGCTGCTCCGTGCTGGCGGCGTACGCGATCGGCACGAACGCATCCGCTCGCACCCGCCCCTTCGCCCGGATGACCCGGACGAGCTCGGTGACCGCCTGGGCTTCGAGCTGGGCCTTCACGAGCGCGGCCCACACGTCGCGCACCAGGGATCCGTCCGACGATGGCTCGGCCGGCGCGAGCCAGAGCCGCACTGCGGCATCCAGCATCTGGCGCGGATCGCCGACCTCCTTTGCCTCCATGACCGCGCCAGCCAGCGTCACCTCGTTCTCGCGATACATGGGGATCGACTGCGTAGCCGGACGCCTAGCGCGTAGCAAGCTACGCAGCCACGAACTGGTCCGACCGCGTGGTTATAACTACTTGGATCGACGTGCGTTATGGCACGGTCGATGCTCCTACATCGTGGTCAATGACCGACCGCGAAGCGAAGTCACGGGCCGTGAAGATCCTGGCCAAGAGCATCTACCGTGACCTCGAGGCGCAGGGCTTCGACGAGAAGCAGATCGTGGCGCTCGCGACCGAGCTCATCAGCGAGGTCACCAGCAAGATCGCTCGCACGTCCTCGACCAAGATCGAGCTCGCGCCGCAGCACGCCTAGCGCGCGCCGCCGCCACGTTGCTTTTGACAACGCCTGGATCGTCATCCGGGCGTTTCGCATTTTCGGCGATCCGATCTAGGGTCCGCGCATGGCGAAGGTACGCATCGGCATCAACGGCTTCGGCCGCATCGGTCGTGGGTTTGTCCGCTGTCTCGCGGATCAGAAGGACAAGTTCGACCTCGTCCTCATCAACGACCTCACGGACGTCGGCACCCTCGGTCATCTGCTCAAGTACGACTCGGTCCACCGCAAGTATCCCGGCACTGTCGAGGTGAAGGACAAGGCGTTGGTGGTCAACGGGGACACGGTCGAGATCAGCGCGGAGAAGGATCCCGCCGCGATCAAGTGGAAGGACAAGGGCGTCGACATCGTCATCGAGTCGACGGGCAAGTTCGTCGACAAGGAGAGCACCAGCAAGCACATCGCGGGCGGCGCCAAGAAGGTGCTCATCAGCGCGCCGGCCAAGGGCCCGGACGTGACGATCTGCATGGGCATCAACACCGAGGCCTACAAGCCGGCCGAGCACCACATCATCTCGAATGCGTCGTGCACGACGAACTGCCTCGCGCCGCTCGCGAAGGTCCTCGACGAGCAGTTCGGCATCGTCAGCGGCATCATGACGACGATCCACTCGTACACGAACGACCAGCAGATCCTCGATCTGCCGCACAAGGATCTCCGCCGCGCCCGCGCGGCCGCGCTCTCCATGATCCCGACGACGACCGGCGCCGCGAAGGCGCTCAAGGAAGTCCTCCCGAAGATGGCGGGCAAGCTCGACGGCATGGCGATCCGCGTCCCGACGCCGAACGTCTCGCTCGTCGATCTCACGGTCCGCGTCTCGAAGAAGGGCGACGCGAAGGCGATCAACGAGGCGTTCCGCGCCGCCGCGGCCGGTCCGCTCAAGGGCATCCTCCAGGTCGTCGACGAGCCGCTCGTGTCGTGTGACTTCAACGGCGACCGCCACAGCGCGAGCCTCGACGCAGCGCTCACGACCGTCATCGACGACCAGGTGAAGGTCCTCGCCTGGTACGACAACGAGATGGGCTACAGCCAGCGCCTGTTCGATCTCGCCGCGTTCGTCGCGGAGAAGCTCTAAGCCATGGCGCTGCCGGGCGGTATCAAGCACGTCGAGGAGCTGGCCGTCGAAGGCAAGCGCGTCTTCGTCCGCGTGGACTACAACGTCCCGCTCGACAAGAAGACGAAGCAGATCACCGACGACGCGCGCATCACGGCGACGCTCCCCACGCTGAAGCATCTGATCGGCCGCGGCGCCCGGATCGTGCTCGGCTCGCACCTCGGCCGTCCCGACGGTCAGGTGAAGCCCGAGCTGTCGCTCGAGCCCGTCGCGGCGAGGCTCGCGGCGCTCCTCGGACAGGATGTGGTCCTGGCCGACGAGCCGACGGGCGATGGCGCGAAGAAGGTCGTGTCGGACCTGCGCGACGGCCAGATCGTGATGCTCGAGAACCTCCGCTTCGATGCGCGCGAGGAAGCCAACGACGAGGACTTCGCGCGCACGCTCGCGTCGTACTGCGACGTGTACGTGAACGATGCTTTCGGCACCGCTCACCGCGCCCACGCCTCGACGGCGGGCATGGTGAAGTTCGTGGCCGAGGCCGGCGCGGGCTACGTGATGGCGAAGGAGATCGAGGTGCTGTCGCGCCTCCTCGGGAATGTCGAGCGCCCGTACGTCGCCGTGCTCGGCGGCGCCAAGGTCTCCGACAAGATCGAGGTCCTCGACGCGCTCCTCGGCAAGGTCAACTCGATCGTGATCGGTGGCGCGATGGCGAACACCTTCCTCGAGGCCCAGGGCAAGTCTCTCGGCGCGAGCAAGGTCGAGCGGGACAAGCTGCCGGTCGCGCGCAACTTCCTGCGCAAGGCGAGCGAGTCGAAGGTCACGGTGCACCTGCCGACCGATGTCGTCGTGGCTGCGAACCTCGACGACGCCGAGGGCAGCAAGGCCGTCAGCGTCGACGCGATCGCCGCCGATGCGATGGCACTCGACATCGGCCCGGTGACTCTCGAGGCGTACCGGAAGGTCCTCGCGGCGGCCCGCACCGTGTTCTGGAACGGCCCGATGGGGGTGTTCGAGAAGCCCCGCTTCGCGGCCGGCACCGTCGGTATCGCCCGGGCGCTCGCGGAGAACAAGCTGGCGCTGACGGTCGTCGGCGGCGGAGACTCGGCGGCCGCCATCGCGCAGGCCGGCCTGGCCGACAAGGTCACGCATGTCTCCACGGGGGGCGGGGCATCACTCGAGTTCGTGCAGGGCCTCGACCTGCCCGGCATCGCCGCGCTGCGTCCCGGCAAGTAGCCGCCCGCGACGCGCTCTCGCAGGGAGCGCCGCCCGCTACTCGACGGCCTCGGCCTCGCCCTCGACGGCCGAGGTCGGCAGCACGAGCGGCGGGTCCTTCGGCTGTGCGCACCGCATGCCGAGGACCAAGGCCTTGGCGTCGTCGAGGCTATCGCCGTTGGCCATCGCGATCGCCATCACGCCGTCCGCGCGGTCACGGCAGGGAAACAGCGTCACCACCGACGGCATCTCCCCGTCCTCGTTCGTGACGGTCCCCAGGTAGAGCGTGCGCACGCCCGTGACGGACGGCCGCGACTCCTGGGTGGTGGAGCGCCAGTTCAGGCCGTAGGCGCGAAACATGTCCGGCATCGTCTTTTCGAAGGCTGCCTTGTCTTCGCTATCGAACTGGGGCGTCTGCGTGATGACGACGACGGTGCCGTTCTTCTCCAGCATGAAGGTGCTGTCGTCGGGCATGCGGTTCCAGCCGGCGAGGATCGCCGGATCGTCGACGCCGAACGGTACGGCCGTCGTCCCGATCGCCTCCTCCTCGGCGGGGTCGGGCGTGCAGACAAAGCTATCGACGACGTGCTTCTTCAGCGCCGCCATCTTGTTCGCGGCGACGATCGTGAGGGTCACCGAGCGCTTGCCGCACGCGATGTCCACGATCGACATGCCGACCTTCGTGCCCTGGAGGGTGAGCGTGCCGTCGATCTGGACCGAGTCATTGCCGTTCACCTTGGCGTTGAACGCACGATCGAACTTCTTCGTGCTCGCATCGGGGAGGAGCGCCTCGATCGCGTCGACCATGGCCGGCATCTCGTCGAGGGTGTTGATCGCCCCCACCTGCCACGTGACCTGGACGATCCGCAGCAGCCCCGACGACGCGGACTGGCCGGCGCGGTACTCCATCTTGGACGAGCGGCTGTACGTCGTCGTGGTCGGAACACTCAGCGTGAAGCCCGGGAACTGGACCGTGTGGTAGTCGACCTTGGCCTCGCATGCGGATAGCGCGGACAAACCGACCGCGAACGCGATCAGAGGGGCTCTCGTTGGCACCCCGCGACGATACACGCTCGCCCGGGCCGTATATGATGCAACCTGGCGATGGGTGCCAAACGCCTAGCGGTCTTCGACCCGTCGGGTCGGTTGATCGTCGATCTCGCGATGGCCGCCGAACAGGCGCGCATCGGACTCGAGGCCTGCGACGGCATCGACGTGCCGCCGGGCGTGGCTGCCGTGCTCGTCGCGCCCATCGTCGCGGCCGACCTGCCCCCGGCGCCCGCCG
>JALHPV010000464.1 GCA_022842285.1 Kofleriaceae bacterium | reverse complement strand
GGAAAGGGTAGGGTGGGGCCGTGGCGACCGCCGCGATCGTCATCATCGGCGACGAGATCCTGTCCGGGAAGTTCGCCGAGGAGAATGCGGCGTTCCTGATCGGTGAGCTGCGCACGCTCGGCGTCGATCTGAAGCGGATCGTGGTCATCCCTGACGAGCTCGACGACATCGCGGCGACGGTCACGGAGGCCTCGGCCCGGTTCGATCACGTGTTCACCTCGGGCGGTGTCGGACCCACCCACGACGACTTGACGATGGCCGGCATCGCGCGTGGCTTCGGCACGACCGTGGTGCGGCAGCCCGAGCTCGAGGCCCGCGTCCGCGGGTACTGGGGCGCGAAGCTCGACGAGGCCAATCTTCGGCTGGCCGACGTCCCCGCGGGGGCCGAGCTCGTCTACGGCAAGGACCAGGTCTGGCCCGTGGTCGCGTATCGGAACGTCTACATCCTGCCGGGCGTGCCCTCGCTGTTCCGCCGGAAGTTCGTCGATATCCGCGATCGGTTCCGCAGCGAGCCGGTGACGGTCGCGCGCGTGTACGTGGATGCCGACGAGGGTCAGATCGCGGCCGTGCTCGATGCGGTGGTGGCAGCGCACGCGAGCGTGAAGATCGGCTCGTATCCCCGGTTCTCGGAGAAGGACTTCCGCGTACTGCTCACACTCGAAGGACGGGACGCCGACGCCGTCGCCTCTGCCCACGCGCAGCTCGTCGAACGGCTCGGCGCCCGGGTCGTGCGGCACGAGGCGCCGGCAAGCACGTGAGACGCCTGCTCGTGGTCCTGGCCGCGTGCGGTGGGGCGGGGGCACCGGCGCCCGTGGCGAATGTCGGCCCTCCTGAGGCCGCCGTGGTCGTCGAGGTCGACCGCGATGGTGACTGGATCGTCGGCGCGGCCGATCGGTGTCCGGCGGACGCCGAGGACTTCGATGTCTGGGAGGACGAGGACGGCTGCCCCGATCCCGACGACGACGGCGACCTCGTCCTCGACGAACAGGACCAGTGCCCGTACACGCCGGGGACCGCGCCCGGCGATGCGTGCCCGGATGGCTGCGTCATGATCGGCACCACTGCCGACTGCATCCTCGACGTGCTCGCCTTCGTCGGTAGCGCGCACGAAGACGCGAACTACACGGAGCTCATCGACGAGCTCGCGTCGTATCCCGAGATCCAGCAGATCACGCTCACCAACGGATGGTTCCGTCCCGAGCCACCCGCCGCGACCCGTCCGCGCCTCGAGCATGCTCGCGACCGGCTGCGCGCGCTGGGGATCCCGGAGCGGGTCGAGCTCGTGCTCGGTGAGCCCTTCGAGGTCGATAGCCCACAGACGACGACCGCGATCTACGCACGCATCACCAAGCAGCGGTTCGCGCTCGACAGTCAGTTCCGCGACGTGGTCGCCTGCTCGCGCAGCGCGGGTGCGATCGTTCGGCCGGCCAAGCCGGAGTACCGGTGCAAGGGCATCTACCCCTGACGCTGCTATAACGGCGCGCCATGACCGTGTCGCCCCGTACCCCGCCTGGTGTGCTCGAGCTCTTGCCCCGGGAGCAGATCGCGCATCAGCGGATGCTCGACACGATCCGGCGCGGCTTCGAGCGCTTCGGCTTCGTGCCCGTCGAGACGCCGGTCTTCGAGCTGACCAACGTGCTGCTCACGAAGTCCGGCGGCGAGACGGAGAAGCAGGTCTACTTCGTCCAGTCGACCGGCTCGCTCGGCAAGGGCCTCGCCGATGGCGAGAAGCCCGAGCTCGCGCTGCGCTTCGACCTGACGGTGCCGCTGGCGCGCTACGTCGCCGAGCACGAGCACGACCTGAACTTCCCCTTCCGCCGCTATCAGATCCAGCGGGTCTATCGCGGCGAGCGCGCCCAGAAGGGGCGCTATCGCGAGTTCTACCAGTGCGACATCGACGTCATCGGCAAGGACACCTTGTCGCTCGCGTACGACGCGGAGATGCCGGCGGTGATCCACGGCATCTTCCAGGAGCTCGGGATCGGGAAGTTCACGATCAAGATCAACAACCGCAAGCTCTTGCGAGGGCTCCTCGAGTCGCTCGGCATCGCGGTGGAGCAGCATGCGGCCGTGCTGCACGAGGTCGATCGGTTGGGGAAGCTGTCACGCGACGAGGTCTCGCAGCGGCTCGCTCCGCTCGGCGCCGCCGGCGTGCTCGACAAGCTCGACGGAGGCTTCGATGCGCTCGCCGGTCACGTCGAGACGGCTGGCAACGCCGCGCTGACCGAGGGCTATCGCGAGCTGGGCGAAGTTCGCGCCGGATTGCGCGCGCTCGGCGTGCCCGAGGACGACGTGCGCGTCGACCTCTCGATCGCGCGCGGCCTCGACTACTACACCGGCACGGTCTACGAGACGTTCCTCGACGCGCACCCCGAGCTCGGGAGCATCTGCTCGGGTGGTCGGTACGAGAACCTCGCCGGGCACTACACGAAGTCGAAGTTGCCGGGCGTGGGCATCTCGATCGGCGCGACGCGGCTCTTCTCCAAGCTCCTGGAGCTGAAGCTCCTGGGCGCGGAGCAGGCCTCCACGGCCCATGTGATGGTGCTGCAGGTCGAGGCCGAGCTCGCACCGAGCTATTCCCAGATTGCGACCGAGCTGCGCACAGCGGGCCTGAACGTCGAGCTGTATGCGTCGGCGGACAAGCTCGCCAAGCAGCTCAAGTATGCGGACCGCGCCGGAGTTCCGCTGGCGATCCTCTACGGCTCGCGCGAGCGAGACGCGGGCATCGTGAAGGTGAAGGATCTGCGACCGAACGCGGAACCGCGCGAGCACGACGTCCCGCGCGCAGACCTCGTGGAACGGGTGCGATCGCTCGTTCATACTCGCTAGACGATGAGAAGCCTCGCGCTGCTTGCAGCGCTTGCCGCGTGCGGCGGTTCCAGTCCCCCTCCGGCCCAGACGGCCAACACGTCCCCCGTGGCGAGTTCCGCGCCTGCGCCCCGCGCCGAGCCGGCCCCCGCCGCGTACGGTGGGGATTCGTACGGTGGCGATGCCTACGGTGGCGAGGCCGGCTACGACCCCTCCGGCTACACCCCACCGCACCGCACGGACGCGGACTGGGGCGCGATCCTCGCGAAGCCGGTTCCCCCGCAGTATCCGACGTGCCTCGCGTATCGGGACGCCTTCGCGAAGCTCTATCAGTGCGACAAGCTGCCCCCCGCGAGCAAGGACTCCATGTACCAGGCGTACGAGTCGTTCATCACCGTGTTCGACGGCAGCCTCCCGCCCGAGGCCGTCACGGCCTTGAACGACGGCTGCAAGGCCGGTGCGGACGCGCTCGAGCAGACCATCAGCGCGCTGGGGTGTACGCCGTGAGGACCGCGCTCGTCCTGCTCCTGGTCGCGTGTGGTGGTGGTAGCGAGAAGCCGCCCGTCGCACCGCAGGCGCCTCCGCCCGATGCGGCCATCGCCGTCGTCGAGGAACCGCCGCCGGTCGAGGCCGACGGTCCCCGGCCGCAGGCGCTGCCACCCGCCGACATCGACGACGAGCGGGGCCTCCTGCGCGAGCCGCGACCGATGCCCCCTCCGTCGACGATCACGCCCGCATCGATGGTCGGCTACCCGCCGAGCTGCGTGGCGTACCTGAATACGTTCCGGATGCTCGCCCAATGCGACAAGCTCGGTCCCGCGCAGGACTCGATGAAGCAGGGCTACGACGCGACGGTCGAGGCCTGGGAACCGCTCGCGCACGACGTCTCGCCCGAAGCGAAGCAGTCGTGGGACGAAGGCTGCAAGGCGGGCCTCGATGGGCTGAAGCAGACCGGGGCCGCGATGGGATGTGCCCTGTGAGCTCGCTGGTGCTCGAGTACATCGGCGGGCTGGCGATCGGCGTGGCCATCATCGGCGCCTGGCCGGGCCTCCGTGCCGCGAGCGCGCTTCGTTCGCGGACCTGAAGCACCTGGGCGGGGATGCCCGCGCGTTGGCCAACGGCTGCGAGCAGGCCACCGACGCGATCCTCGAATCCGGCAAGTCCATGGGCTGCGAGATGTAGCGTCCCGCCGCCTGTGCTACACCCGGCGCCGATGGACGGCGACTTGGTCTTGCGAGGCGGCCGGGTTCTGGATCCCGCAGCCGCCAAGCCCATGGATCAGGTCGCGGACGTCCGGATCGCCAACGGTCGGATCGTCGAGATCGGGCGGGGCCTCGTGGGCCGTCGCATCGTCGACATCAAGGACCTCTGGCTCGTCCCCGGCCTCATCGACCTGCACGTGCACCTGCGCGAACCCGGGCAGGAGTACAAGGAAGACATCGAGACGGGCACGCGGGCGGCGGCCG
>JALHPV010000463.1 GCA_022842285.1 Kofleriaceae bacterium | reverse complement strand
GGTGAAGATGGCGCAGGCGGGCGCGAACCGGCTCGGCGCCTCCGCGTCGGTCGCGATCGTGACCGGCACCGCCGACGGCAAGGCGAAGGGGTACTGACGCTTTGTTGCCCGTGCAACTTATTCGCAAGAAGCGGGATGGCGGTGTGCTCTCCGACGAGGAGATCCGCGCGTTCATCGCCGGCATCACGAACGACTCGATCCCCGACTACCAGACGGCCGCCATGCTGATGGCGATCTTCTGGCGCGGCCTCTCCGATGCGGAGCTCGCCACGTGGGCCGACGCGATGACACGCTCTGGCGACGTGATGGACCTGTCGGCGATCACCCGCGCGAAGGTCGACAAGCACTCGACCGGCGGGGTCGGCGACAAGATCTCGATCCCCCTCGCCCCCGCCGTGGCCGCCTGCGGCGTCGCGGTGCCGATGGTGTCGGGGCGCGGCCTCGGACACACGGGCGGCACGCTCGACAAGCTCGAGTCGATTCCCGGCTTCCGCGTCGACCTCTCCGGCGAGCGCTTCGCGCAGCTCGTGGACGAGCTCGGGGTGTGCCTGATCGGCCAGACGGAGCGGCTCGCCCCGGCCGACAAGCGCCTCTACGCGCTGCGCGACGTGACGGGCACCGTGGAATCGCTACCGCTGATCGCGTCGTCGATCATGTCGAAGAAGCTCGCCGAGGGCATCGACGGCCTCGTCATCGACTGCAAGGTCGGGCGGGGCGCCTTCATGAAGACGATCGAGAACGCACGCGCGCTGTGTGCGCTCATGCGGGCGATCGGCACGCGGGCCGGCAAGCGCATCACGTGCGTCCTGACGGACATGGATACGCCGATCGGCCGCACGATCGGCAACGCGCTCGAGATCCGCGAATCGATCGAGGTGCTGCGAGGGGGCGGCCCCGTCGACACGCGCGAGCTCACGCAGGTCCTGGGCGGGGAGATGCTGGTGCTGGGCGGCGTCGCCAAGGATGCCGACGAGGGCCGCGCGAAGATCGAGAAGGCGCTCGCCGATGGCAGTGCGCTCGAGGTGTTCCGCAAGGTCGTGGCCGCGCAGGGCGGTGATCCGAGAGTGTGCGACTCGCCGGGCAGCGTGCTGCCGAAGGCAAAGGCGCGGACCGAGGTCACGCTCCCGCCCGGCCGCATCACCGCGATCGACTCGGAGCTCCTCGGCATGGCCGGGGTCGTTCTCGGGGCCGGTCGCCGGACGAAAGAGGACACGATCGATCCATCGGCCGGGCTCGTCGTTGACGCGTACCTCGGCGAGGTCATCGAGCCGGGGGCGGCGCCGCAGATCTGGATCCACCACAGCTTCGCGCCGGGAGATGGCAAGCTCGCCGAAGCGCGTGCGATGATCGAGCGCAGCTTCGTGATCGATCCAAACGCAGCGGCCACGCCCGTCCGCACGTCGCGGATCCTCGAGGTCATTCGATGACGGCTCTCTACGACCGCGTCCAGGCCGCGGCCGCCGCCGTGCGCGGCCCGGGTCGGCCGCCCCAGGTGGGGCTCATCCTCGGCTCGGGCCTCGGCGGGTACGCCGACTCTCTCGTAGGCAAGCGGGCCGTTCCGTACGCGGAGATTCCTCACTTCCCGCAGTCCCATGTTGTCGGCCACGCCGGCAAGCTCGTGTTCGGCGAGCGCGGCGGCGCGCACTGCGTGGCCATGCAGGGCCGCGTGCACCTCTACGAGGGGCACAGCGCGGAGACGGTCTCGTTCCCGGCGCGCGTGCTCGTCGCCCTCGGCGCCAAGGTCATCATCGTCACCAATGCCGCCGGTGGCCTCAACCCCGACTGGACCCCGGGCACGCTGATGTTGATCCGCGATCACATCGACATGCTCCGCGATCACGCGCTGCGCGGTCCGAACGACGAGCGCCTCGGGCCCCGCTTCCCCGACATGACGCAGGCGTACGCGCCGGAGCTGCGGGTGCTCGCGAAGACGGCGGCCAAGGAGAAGGGCATCCCGCTCGCCGAGGGCGTCTATGTCGCGATGCCCGGCCCCACGTACGAGACCCCCGCCGAGGTGAAGATGCTGCAGACCGTCGGCGCCGACGCGACCGGCATGTCGACCGTGCCCGAGGTCGTCGTCGCGCGGCACATGGGCGCGCGTGTGATCGGCATCTCGTGCATCACGAACCAGGCGGCCGGCATCACCGGCAACGCGCTGTCGCACGACGAGGTCACCGATACGGCCACGCGCGTGCGGGCCACCTTCGAGAGCTTGCTCGACGCGATCCTGACGCGCCTCGTGACGTCGGGAGAGCTGGACGCATGATCCGCGACGCCGAGCTCGAGGCCCGCGCCCTCGCCGTGCAGAGCCGGGCGTACGCCCCGTACTCGAAGTTCAATGTCGGCTGTGCGGTTCGCATGAGCGGACAGGTGTTCGAGGGCGTGAACGTCGAGAACGCGTCGTACCCGGTCTGCGTGTGCGCCGAGCGCAACGCGATCGCGGCTGCGGTCCTCGCGGGCGCGCACACCCTCGAGGCCGTCGCCGTGTGCACCAGCGCGACGCCGCCGTCGTCCCCGTGCGGGGCGTGCCGCCAGGTCCTCGCAGAGTTTGCTCCCGATCCGACCGTCGTCACCATCACCGCGATCAATCCCGACGGCGAGCACCGCTCCTGGACCCTCGCCGAATTGTTGCCGGCATCGTTCAGCGGGCGTGAACTACCGAAATGACAGCCAACCGTGGCGAACGTTCTGACGTGATCGACGTCGAAGACGAGCGAACGACGTGACCGAAGTTGTGTTTCGAGGCGGGACGATCCTCACGATCGATCCTGACCATCGCGTGCTGGCGGGTGACGTCGCGACGCTGAACGGGGCCCTCGTGCACGTCGGCGGGACCTATACGCCCCAGACCCGCGACTATTCGATCGTCGACTGCACGGACTGCGTCGTGATGCCTGGCCTCGTGCAGGCGCACGTGCACACGTGTCAGACCCTCGCCCGTGGCCGCGCGGACGACCTCGAGCTCCTCGACTGGTTGCGCCAGGTCATCTGGCCCTACGAGGCGTCCCTCGATCCGGCCGCCGCCACGGCCGCCGGCGAGCTCGCGTGTGCGGAGCTGTTGCTCGGCGGCACCACGGCCATTCTCGACATGGGCACGGTCCACCACACGGACCAGTTCTTCGCCGCGGCCCAGACCAGTGGCATCCGCGCCACGCTTGGCAAGGCGATGATGGATCTGCCCGATCCGCAGATTCCCGCCGGGCTGCGCGAGACGACGCGCGCGTCGCTCGACGAATCGGCCGCGCTCATCGGACGGTGGCACGGACGCGCCAACGGACGCCTGCGCTATGCGTACGCGCCGCGGTTCGTCCTCTCCTGCACCGAGGAGCTGCTGCGCGAAGTGGGCGTGCAGGCCAAGGCGCGCGGGGTGCGCATCCACACGCACGCGAGCGAGAACACCGGCGAGATCGACATCGTGCGGGCGCGCTTTGGCAAGGACAACATCACCGTCCTCGACGAGCTTGGCCTCCTCGGCGATCACACGTGCCTCGCGCACTGTATCCATCTGAACGACGCCGAGAAGCGCACGCTCGCGAGCACGGGCACGCATATCTGCCACTGCCCGTCATCGAACTTGAAGCTCGCATCGGGCATCGCGCAGATTCCCGAGCTGATCGCGGCGGGCGTCTCGGTCGCGCTCGGCGCCGACGGGGCCCCCTGCAACAACAACCTCGACGGCTTCCTCGAGCTGCGGCTCGCCGCGTTGCTGCACAAGCACCGGGTCGGCCCGCGGGCCCTGCCTGCCCCCGAGGCGGTGCGGCTCGCCACGATGGGCGGCGCGGCCGCGCTCGGCCTCGCCGATCAGATCGGTTCTCTCGAGGTCGGCAAGCGAGGTGACGTCATCGCCGTCGACCTGACCGCGCTGCACACCGTGCCCTCGACGAGCCCGTTCTCGGCCGTGACCTACGCCGCCCAGTCGTGCGACGTGAAGCACGTGGCCGTGGATGGCGAGCTCGTGGTGCGCGATCGCGCGCTGCTCACGATGGATGTCGGGGCCGTCCGGTCGCGAGCGAAGACAGCGGCCCGTCGGCTGTTTCCCTAGCGCGGCTTACGCTAGGGTCGCGCGATGCGCCTGGCCGTCGTGACGTTCGCGCTCCTCGCGGCATGTGCTCAGCGGCCGATGCCCGAAGTGCCGACACAGCGCGCGCTGTACAAGGACCTCGAGCGGCAGGTCACCGTGACCGCCGCCACGGGCTGGGGCCTCGATCGCCTCGAGATCGAGGATCTTCTCGAGAGCGCGCTCGACTCGGTGTGCCGCGTGGATCCGCTCGCGCGTCGCTCGCTCC
>JALHPV010000462.1 GCA_022842285.1 Kofleriaceae bacterium | reverse complement strand
GCGGAGTCGGCAGCAGCAGCGGAGTCGGCAGCGGCCGCGGACTCGGCAGCGGTGACGGCAGCGGAGTCGGCAGCAGCAGCGGTGACGGCAGCGGAGTCGGCAGCGGCAGCGGAGTCGGCAGCGGAGACGGCAGCGGCAGCGGAGTCAGCAGCGGCAGCGGAGTCAGCAGCTGTCGCCACCTGCCGCACCTCGCGTTCCAGGGCAGAGAGCGCCTCGAAGCACGCACGCGACGCGACCGCCGACGCGCGAGCCGAATCTGCGTACGGCCGTCCCGTAGCTGTGCGCCCGCATCGGTGAGTAGGCGTATGCTCGCCGTATGTCGGTGGGGGCATGGATCGCCGTAGGCCTGCTCGCGGTCGTGGTGCTCGTATTCATCTACGACGTCACGCAGAAGAAGCACGCCATCCTCCGGAACTTCCCGATCGTCGGGCACTTCCGCTACATGCTCGAGGCGATCGGCCCGGAGATCCGGCAGTACATCGTCACGAACAACGACGAGGAACGGCCCTTCTCGCGCGATCAGCGCCGGTGGGTCTACTCGTCGGCGAAGCGCGAGAACAACTACTTCTCCTTCGGCACAGACAACGACATCGAGCGGGCCGGCTACATCCTCGTCCGTCACAGCGCGTTCCCGCTCCACACGCCCCACGCCGGCGAGCCCGGCTACGACAAGGCGGCCACGCTTGCGTGTATCCGAGTTCTCGGGGCGTATCGCAAGCGCAAGCACGCGTTCCGACCGCGCTCGATCGTGAACACCTCCGCCATGAGCTATGGCTCGTTGTCCCCGGCGGCCGTCGAGGCGATCAACCGCGGCGTGGAGATCGCGGGCGCTCTCCAGAACACCGGTGAGGGCGGCATCTCCGACTACCACCGCAAGGGCGGCGAGCTGATGTGGCAGGTCGGGACCGGCTACTTCGGCTGCCGCGACGAGCAGGGCCGGTTCTCGATGGATCGCCTGAAGGAGAGCGTCGCGTCGGCGAAGGTGAAGGCGATCGAGATCAAGCTCTCGCAGGGTGCGAAGCCTGGCCTCGGCGGCGTGCTACCGGCCGCCAAGATCACGCCCGAGATCTCGCGGATTCGCGGCATCCCCATGGGGCGCGACTGCATCAGCCCCGCAAACCACACCGCGTTCACCGATGTCTCGTCGATGCTCGACTTCATCGAGCGCATCGCCGATACGACCGGGTTGCCCGTCGGCATCAAGTCGGCGGTCGGCGATCTCGGTTTCTGGCGCGAGCTCGCACGGCAGATCGGCAAGACCGGCCGTGCACCGGACTTCGTCACCATCGACGGCGGCGAAGGTGGCACGGGCGCGGCGCCCCTGACCTTCACCGATCATGTCGCCCTGCCCTTCAAGCTCGGCTTCAGCCAGGTCTACCGCGTGTTCGCGGAGGAGGCGCAGCAGCACGCCGTCGTCTTCATCGGCAGCGGCAAGCTGGGCTTCCCCGAGCACGCGTTGCTCGGTCTCGCGCTGGGCTGCGACATGATCAACGTCGCTCGCGAGGCGATGCTCGCCATCGGCTGCATCCAGGCGCAGCGGTGCCACACGGGCCACTGCCCGACGGGCGTCGCCACGCAGAATCGCTGGCTGATGCGTGGCCTCGATCCGACCCTGAAGTCGGCACGGCTCGCGAACTACCTGGCGACGCTCCGCAAGGATCTGATCCACCTCGCGCACGCCACGGGCTACTCGCACCCGTCGCTCGTGCCGCTCGACGCGCTCGAGCTCATCGATAGCAACACGCAGTCTCGCTCGGCCCGCGAGGCGTTCAACTACGAGCTTGGCTGGGGCCTGCCGCCGGAAGGGGATATCGCGCAGGCCCGCCAGGACGCCGCCGCGTGATATAGGGTCGCCACATGGCTGCCGACGTACTCGTCTGGGTCGACATGGAGATGACCGGCCTCGAGCCGGACAAGGAACGGATCATCGAGGTGGCGGTCATCATCACCGACGGTCAGCTCACCGAGCTGGCCACCGGCCCCGACCTCGTCGTGCACCAGGACGACGCGGTCCTCGGCGCGATGGACGAGTGGAACCGCAAGCATCACAAGGCCTCGGGCCTCGTCGATCGCGTGAAGGCCTCCGAGATCACCGACGCGATGGCCGAGGAGCAGATCCTCGCGTTCATCAACGCGCACTGCAGCCCGAAGGACCGCCCGGTCCTCGCGGGGAACTCGATCCATCAGGATCGACGCTTCATCCGCAACTACATGCCGAAGCTCGACGCCCGCCTGCACTACCGCATGGTCGACGTGTCCACGATCAAGGAGCTGGCCCGCCGCTGGTTCCCCCAGATCATCGCGAAGCAGCCCCCGAAGAAGGACTCCCACCGCGCCCTGGACGACATCCGGGAGTCGATCGAGGAGCTCCGCTACTACCGGGCGAATGTCTTCGTGCAGCCGGCTAGTCCCGTAGCCGGCCAGTAGCCCACCGCCGCAACCAGGCGTTTGCTCTGGGGATCGGTCGGGCCGCGGCGGGCACACCCCTCGCAATGGGTTACCAACATGCGCACCCCGACTCTGCTTGCTGCCGCAACGTTCGTGAGCCTGGTCACCGGATGTACGGACCAGGGCACGCCGGTCTCGGATGACCCCGAGGACTCGATGTTCGTCGAGGACAGCAAGGCGGACGACTTCCTGTCCGTCTCCGCCAGCGAGTACTTGCTCGAGGGCAGCTCGACGGTCGTGCTCGATGCATCGTTCGCGACCAAGACCGCCGCCGAGCGGATGGCGGAGGCGAAGAAGCTCGTCGGGTACAAGCAGATCGCCATCGCGTGGTTCATCACGCAGTACCTGGTCGACAAGGAGGACGACGCTGCGAACGCGGGCTTCGGCGGGCTCGGCGGCATGGCGAAGGCCGGCGCATACGAGGACCTCGAGATTCGCGAGCGCGCCGACATGCTGACGTTCGACTTCAAGTTCCGTCAGATCGCGGCCGGGGGGAAGAACCTCATGCAGAAGCTGCCGCTGCGGACGGTGGGCGCGAACCGCGTGTTCGACCTCGAGATCGGCAAGCCGACGAACGAGGAGCTCGCCCAGCTCGAGACGAACGCCGAGTGGTACCGCAACGCCCCGTGGGATGGCTGGAACCCGGCCGCCGTCGCCGCTGACAAGAAGGAGAAGATCGCGTTCGCCATCAAGAGGGAGAAGGTCTCGACCGACGGCTTCTTCGATATGGAGCGCCTCACCGCCGACGGCAAGCTCGATATCGATGTCTACTTCGGCTACGACTACCACGCCGACTACCACATCAAGCACAGCCAGAAGTTCTTCACCTGGCTGAAGAGCGAGGGCTTCGAGACGCCGGTGCGCTCGTGGGACGACCTGACGGCGACGTCGGGTGCGTTCAGCCGCACCGTGAAGGCCGATGGCCGCGACGTGAAGGTCGAGGTCCGCATGTACTTCGGTAAGCCGGGGGCGTCGACGGATCCGGACACGGACGCCGGTGGCATCCGCCTCGAGGAGCTCGCGCTGAACTCGCTGAAGACGCGCGACGTCATCATCTACTCGGGCCACTCGGGTCCGTTCTACGGCTTCGCGCTCGCCAACTGGAAGAAGACCTCCGAGGGTGACCTCGACGACGCCGAGATTCGCGTCGCCGAGCTGCCGCGCGACCGCTACCAGGTCGTCCTCGCCGAGGGCTGCGACACGTACCAGATCGGCACGGCGTTCAAGGAGAACCCGAACAAGATGGGCCGGAACGTCGATGTCATCACCACGACCTCGTTCTCCGACGCCTCGTCGCCGGCGGCCGTCGAGCAGATGGTCCAGGCCCTTCTCGCGCGGGACTCGACCCAGCGGCTCCGTCCGCAGCCGGTCAGCGGCCTCCTGACGCGGATGGACAGCAACTCGTGGAGCTTCAACACGCTCTACGGCATGCACGGCATCGACGACAACCCGAAGCTCGTCCCGTTCACCAAGCGCGCCAACTTCGGCAAGGCCTGCACCGCGAACGCCGACTGCGGCGGTCCGGGCAACCTCTGTGTCGGCTCGGGCTCGGCGAAGAAGTGCACCGCGGCCTGCGCCACCACGGGCGAATCGGGCTGCGGAACGGGCTACACGTGCAAGCCGGTCGCGAGCACCTCGAGCTCCACGATCTACGGCCGCGCCTGCGCCAGGAACTGACCTCGGGCGCCTGTCGAGCGCTGCCGAACGGGTGCGCTCAGCCGAGCCGCATGGCGGGTAGATCGAGCGCTGCCGAACGGGTGCGCTCAGCCGAGCCGCATGGCGAGGCGGGTAGATCGAGCGCTGCCGAACGGGTGCGCTCAGCCGAGCCGCATGGCGAGGCGGGTAGATCGAGCGCTGCCGAATGGGAGCGCTCAGCCGAGCCGCATGGCGAGGCGGGTAGATCGAGCGCCCCCGTCACG
>JALHPV010000461.1 GCA_022842285.1 Kofleriaceae bacterium | reverse complement strand
CGACGAACCTCGGATCGTCGCACTCGCCGTCGTTGTTGTTGTCGGCCGCCGAGTCCTCGCCGAAGTCGATATCTGCCGAATCGTAGGGTGCGCCGTCCACGTAGTCCGGCTGGTAGACTGGCCGGAGCGCGATACTGCCGCTGTCCACCAGGGCCCGGCAGTCGGTGGCGTCCTGTTCGATGTCGGTGACGAGCAGGATCTCGGCCATGCCCTCGCCCACGAAGCGCATGTCGTCGCATTCGCCGTTGTTGGCGTAGCTCGATTCATCCGTGCCGAAGTCGATGTCCGACACCGGCCCTGGCGGTTCCGGGACCACCGTCGGTGTGACCGGCGTCGCCCCCGGCACCGCCACGAGCGCAACCAGCCCCGCTTCGAACTTCACCCGGCAGTCGGTGGCATCGCGAAGGGTGTCGGACTCGACCAGAGTTGCTGCAGAGCCCGGGCCGACGAAGCGCGGGTCGTCGCACTCGTCATTGCTCGCATAGGGCGAGCTGTCGTCGCCGAAATCGACGCCGGTTGCATCGTAGGGTGCACCATTGACGTAGTCGGGGGCGAACACCGGGACCAGCGCGATCCTGCCGGCATTGAACAGCGTCCGGCAGTCGGTGGCATCGTGCTCGATGTCGCCGGCAAGGAGAATGCTCGCCATCCCGTCGCCTGCGAACCGCCGGTCGTCGCACTCGCCGTTCTCGGCATAGTCCGAATCGTCGTCGCCGAAATCGATCCCGGACACGACCCTCGGCGCGTCGGGAGCGACGGTGGTGGTCACCGGAGCCGCACCCACGGCGGTCTTCAGCATCACCAGTCCGGCCTCGAACCGGCCTTGGCAGTCGGTGGCGTCGTGCAGCGTATCCGCTTCGATCACGATCGACGCCATGCCGGGGCCGACGAACCGCGGATCATCGCACTCATCGTTGTTGGCATAGGTCGAGGAATCGTCGCCGAAATCGATCCCCGCCGCATCGTACGGGGCCCCGGCGGCATAGGCCGGATCGAACACCGGGATCGGGACGATCGAGCCTGCCTCGACCAGGGTCCGGCAATCGGTGGCATCGTGCCCCAGATCGCTGGCGAGGAGGCTCGCGGCCGTCCCTTCACCGAAGAAGCGGGGGTCGTCGCACTCGCCGTCATTGGCATAGCTCGATGTATCGTCGCCGTAGTCGAAGTCGCCGGCGGTGGTGACGTCGGCGGCCGGCGTCGCCGACGCGTCCTTGAGCCCCGCCCGGCCCGCCTCGTAGGCCGCGCGGCAATCGTCCGCATCGCGCAGCGCGTCGTCGTCGAGCACGACCGTCGCGACGCCCGGTCCCACGAACCGTGGATCGTCGCACTCCCCGTTGCCGGCATAGCTCGACGTGTTGTCGCCGAAGTCGATCCCGCTGCTGTCGTAGGGCGCCCCGTCGGCGTAGGTCGGATGGTAGACCGGGATCAGGCTGATCCTGCCCGCATCGAACAGTACGCTGCAGTCCTTGGCATCGTGCAGCATGTCGCCCGACAGCAGAACGTCGGCGACGCCCTCTCCGCTGAACCGCGGATCGTCGCACTCGTCGTTGTCCTTGTAGCTCGATGTGTTGTCGCCGAACTCGATCGCGGGGTCCCTGGTCGAGGTGTAGACGGTGGTATCGACCACCGGCTGCGCCTCGGCTCCTGCTCTCAGCACGGCCCGCCCGGCCTCGAACTGCGCCTGGCAATCAACCGCATCGCGCATCTCGTCGTCGTCCAGCAGGACCCCCGCCACCCCCGGCCCGATGAACCGCGGGTCATCGCATTCATCATTGTCCTTGTAGTCCGACGTATTGTCGCCGAAGGCGATGCCGGCGCTGTCATAGGGCGCACCATCGGCATAGCCGGGCGTGAACACCGGAAGCATCGTGACCCTGCCCGCATCGAACAGTTCGCTGCAGTCCTTGGCATCGCGGGCCGTATCGCCGCTGTTGAGCACACTGGCGACACCCTCACCCTCGAAGCGTGGATCGTCGCACTCGCCGTTGTTCTTGTAGTCGGACGTGTTCTCGCCGAAGTCGATCGAGGGATCGAGACCGGACGTATAGACGGTGAGGTCGATGTCGGGGCTGGCCTCGGCCCCGGACTTGAGGACAACCGTTCCGGCGACGTAGGCAGCCTCGCAATCGGTTGCATCGCGCAGGAGATCGTCGTCGAGGAGCGTTGATGCCGTGCCCGGCCCGAGAAAGCGCGGATCGTCGCACTCGTCGTTGTTGGCGAAAGACCCGCTATCGTTGCCGAACCTGATGCCGCTCGCATCATACGGTGCGCCCGCCACATAGTCGGCACCGAACACCGGGATGAGCGTGATTGAACCGTTCTCGACCAGCGTCCGGCAGTCCGTGGCGTCGCGCATCAGGTCGCCGCTGAGCAGGACGCCAGCCATGCCGGTACTGCCCGCGAAGCGGGGATCGTCGCACTCGCCGTTATTGGCATAAGACGAACTGTCGTCGCCGAAGTCGATGACGGGTACGGCCGGGCCGCCGTCGTAGCTGACGGTGCCGGCGGTCATCGCCGCCGAGCAGTCGCTGGCATCGCGCATGCGGTCTTCCTCAGCGGGGCGCTTTGATGCGCCCTCGCCGGAAAACCGCGGATCGTCGCATTCGCCGTCATTGGCGAACTGGCTGCTGTCGT
Source organism: Kofleriaceae bacterium (assembly GCA_022842285.1). Lineage (GTDB taxonomy): Bacteria > Myxococcota_A > Polyangia > Haliangiales > Haliangiaceae > JABFXX01. Next base: position 1,736 of record JALHPV010000461.1, on the reverse strand, counting down.
CGCCGAAGTCGATCGCGACGGTCGCAGGCGGCTCGATCTTGCCCTTGTCCGCGAGCTTGTCGCCGCTCGCCGCAAAGACCAGGCCTGCCAGGCCGACCCCGGCCAGAAACGCGACGACGCCGAGACCTTGGCGAAACCTGCCCATGCGACCCTCCACTGCCCCGTAGTTGGACGGGAGATACTACCGCGCGATTTCTCGCGGCTGCAAGCACGCAGCGCCAGCGGCCCGCCTATGGCCGCTGGCGGTCAGGGCTCGACCTCGGCCTCCGGCATCCGTGGCTTGGCCTTGCGTGTGAACAGCACCACCCCCAGCAGCACCAGCGCGGTTCCCACGGCATGGGCGGGCGTGAACGCCTCGCCCAGGACCCCGACCGCGAGCGTTATTGTGACCACCGGCGAGACATTGCCGACCACCGCGGTGCGTTCCGGCCCGATGAGCCCGATGGCGCCCGAAATGCAGTAGGCCGGCAGCACCGTCGACACCGTGCCGATGGCCAGCATCAGCCACCACGCGCTGCCTGGCACGGCGAGATCGCCTGCCGGGTGCGTCGCAAGGAAATGGATGATCACCGCCGGGCCGGCGCCGCTCATCGCGATCGAGGTGAAGAGATCGGCGCCCATCCGGTCGATCAACGGCTTGGCGAGGATCTGGTAAGCGGCATAGACCACGGCCGAAAGCCCCACCAGCGCCGCCCCGAGCGCGACATCCTCGCCCTCGATCGAGAAATCGCGCCAGAAGATGATGGCGATGCCGATGTAGCTGATGAGTTGCGCGAGGATCATCGTGCCGGTCACCCGCCGCTTGAAGAACACCGCGCCGAACAGCACGACAAAGAACGGATAGGTGAGCAGGATCAGCCGGTCGAACTGCGCGGAGATGTACTCGAGCGCCGAAAAATCGAGCAGGCTCGCGAGGTAGTAGCCGAGCACCCCGACCCCCAGCGCCTGCAACACCAGCGCCCGGGTGAGCAGCGGTGGCGCTCCGGCCGGATGCGACGCGGCCCGCCGCCGGTAGGCCAGAACGCCCACCGTGACGAAGATCGGCACCGCGACGATCATCCGCCAGGTCAGCGTCGTCACCGCATCGATGCCCGCCGTGAGCGCCAGCTTGACCACGATGCCCTTGGTCGCAAACAACGAGGCGCCGAGAATGGCCAGCGCCAGGCCCAGCCAGCGCCAGGTGGAGAGATCGAAGGTCTTTGGCGAGGTCGTGGTCATGGCGGATCCGAGGATGTGCCCGCCATCAGTCGACCGGTCGCGCCTGATGGCGGGCCGGTGAGTGAGCGTCGTCAGCGCGCGTCCCGGCGGAAAGATCTGCCAAGAATGGGGAGTTTGATGCGAATTTTGCGATTGAGGCGCTGCGCGTTCATGGCGATGCTCGTACACGTACGATCGGCGGCGGTAAAGCGCTCGCAAAGGAGCAGAACGCAATGGCGCTCATCATCTTCGGATCCGAGGGCAATGTCGGACGCCGCCTGATGGCGGCCTGGCCCGGAGCCGTCGGCATCGACCGCGCGCCGGGTGCCGACATCGTCGCCGACCTCGAGACCATCGACTACGAGGAGCCCCGGATCGCCGGTCTCCTCGCCGATGCCGAGGGGGTCATCCACGTCGCCACCTCGCCCGACGTCGACGCCCCCGTCGACACGCGCACGCCGCCGCTCGAGCCGCCAGAGCCCGCTGCGCCCGTCTCCACAGACACGGCGCCGCTGCTCGCGCCCGACGACGCCGTCGCG
>JALHPV010000460.1 GCA_022842285.1 Kofleriaceae bacterium | reverse complement strand
GATGCGCCGGATCAGGTGCTCGCCGAAGTTCGTGACCTCGGTGTCCTCGTTCACGCAGAGCACGCGGTTCGTCTTGCGAACGCTCTCCACGATCGCATCCCAGTCGTACGGGTGCAGCGAGCGTAGATCGATGATCTCGGTGTCGATGCCCTCGGCTGCGAGCTCGTCGGCGACGGCGAGCGCCATCGGGACGTTGCGGCCGTACGAGATCACGGTCACGTCACGCCCCTCGCGAGCGATCCGCGCCTTACCGATCGGGATGAACAGGTCCTCGACCTCGGGCCACGCTGGCTTCCACGCGGTGCGATCGCCGAGCGGCGCATCGATCAGCTGGGAGAGCTTCTTGTCGTCGGGCGCACCCGGCACGTCGCCCTCGCCCGGCAGGCCCTTCAACCGCAGCAGCGCCTTGGGGAGCAGGTACATGACGGGGTTCGGATCCTGGATCGCCGACAGCAGGAGGCCGTAGGCGTCGCGCGGATTCGACGGCATCACGATCTTCCACCCGGGGATGCGCGTGGCCTGCGCGTCGAACGAGTGCGAGTGATAGATGCTGCCGCGGATGCCGGCGCCGACAGGCGTCATCAGCACGAGCGGGACGTTCCAGTCGCCCGCCGAGGACCAGTACGTGTTGCCGGCGATCTTCAGGAGGTCGATCGTGTTGAAGGCGTAGTCACAGAACTGGATCTCGGCCACCGGCTTCTGGCCCGCGAGGGCGAGGCCGATCGCCATGCCGACGATGCCGCGCTCGTCGAGCGGCGTATTCCACGCCTTCTCGAGTCCCTGCGTGCCGGTGAACACGCCTCCGAGCGGCGGACCGACGTCCTCGCCGAAGATGTCGGTGACACCGAGGCGCGACTCGCCGACATGCAGCGCGAGGCGCACGGCCTGGATCATGGTCGCCATGGCTAGTTCTCCCCGGCGACGTGGTTCCGGTCCGCGAACACGTGGTCCCAGATCGTCGAGCCTTCGGGCTGGGGCTCGTTGCGTACGACCTTGCTCGCGTCGAGGAGCTCCTGCGTGTAGCGGTCGCGGAGGGCCGTCGCCTCCGCCGGCGAGAGAATGCCGCGCTCGGCGAGCTGCTTCTCGAAGACCTCGAGGCAGTCGACCTCGTCCTTCGCGAGGTTCGCGCCGCTGGCCGACGAGTGGCCGCGCAGACGCGAGACCATCGCCTCGAGCAGGTACGGCTTCTTCTCGGTGCGGACGTAGTCGATTGCCTCCTTCAAGGCGGCGTAGCTCTCCTCGACGTCGTTGCCGTTGATCACCCGGACCGGCATGCCGAACGCGCGGCCACGCTCGGCGATCTGGTCGTAGCCATGCTGGCCCTCGTACTTGGTCGAGATGCCCCAGCGGTTGTTCGTGACGATCATGAGGAGCGGCAGCTCGGCGCCCTTGCGCGAGCTCCACACGAGCGCGGTCGCGAAGTCGCCCTCGGCCGTGCCGGCATCGCCGCCCTGCACGATCGAGATGCCCTTCGCACCGGTGCCGGCCCGCTGCGCGCGCGCCGTACCGATCGCGATCGAGTACTGGATCTCGATCGGCGAGGTCACCGGCACGAGGTTCCACTTCCGCGCCGAGTAGTGCCCCGCGAAGTTGCGGCCGCGCGAGTACGGGTCCGTCGCGGTGTTCTTCATCTGCCGCAACGAGTCGATCGGATCGCCCCCCATCGCGAGCAGCGTCGCGCTCGAGCGGTAGTGGAGGTGCAGGAAGTCGTGGTCGACCCCCATCCCCTTGTTGACCAGGAGGCCGAGCGGGACGTTGAACGCCTCCTCGCCGGGACCGCCGATCCAGAAGTAGCCGTCACCTTGTTTGTACATGGTGATGAGCCGCTCCTCGAGGACGCGGGACTTCACCATGAGGTCGTGAATCTTCACGCACAGCTCGGGGGCAAGCCGCCCGGCCGACGCGGGAACAGATGTGAGCGCAGGCGAGGTGCTCATGCGTGAGGACGCTATACACCAAGTCCGCTGCCGAGGGCCCGGGTGAGCGCAAACGGTGCGCGGACGAGGCCGCGGTCGGCGCCCACCATCGTGCGCACCATGCGCCGCCGCAGGTAGTGGAACCACGAGCTATGCGGAAAAATCCGATCGCGCAGCCAGGCCAGGATGCGCGAATCGCTCTGGAACATGGGCGTCAGGGCCCGCGTGGCGAACTGATAGAAGGCGAGGTGACGCTTGCGGCTCGCGGAGTACGTGGCCAGCGCGCGCGGCAGGTCCGCGGGGTGTGTCGCCATGGCGTCGGCGAGCACCACCGCGTCGACCAGGGCCAGGTTCGCGCCCTGCCCCAGCTGCGGGCTCATGGCATGCGCGGCGTCGCCGAGGAACACGATGCGATCACCGTGCCACGGATACATCACGACATCCCGGTACCGGCTGAACAGCACCGGCTCGAGGTCGTCCAGCGTGTCGAGGATCGGCTCGGCGCGCGGATCGAGGGCGAGCACCTCGTCGCGCCACTTCGAGAGCCCCGCGGCACGCCAGGCGTCGAGCCGGTCGGCGCGCAGGCTCCAGAACATCGAGACGACGGGGACGTCGCGGCCGGGGGCCATGCCGGTCGGGAGGAAGCCGATCATGTGGCTCGCCCGATCGACGGTTTGATGGAGCGTGCGCTCCGCGGCGAAGCCCATATCGTCCACGACGAGCCAGAGTGCCCCCCACGGATACGGGGTGGCTCTCACGGAAGTGGCCTCGGCGTGGAGCTCGCAGGTCGCGCCATCGGCCACGATGACCAGGTCGAAGGGACCATGTGTGGTGCCCGTATCGTCGAGGAGGAGGCGCGCGGGCCCCGCACGCTCGCTGCGGACGATCTTGACACCGCAGTGAATGGTCGCGCCCGCCGCCATCGCGGCGCCGAACAGCGTCTCGAACAAGACGCCGCGATGGATGCCGATGCCCTGGAGGTCGGGCCCGATGTCACCGTACGGAAGATCGACGAGGACCTTCCCGTCGCGCCGGCGGCACACGAGCCGGTCGATCACCGCGCCCCGGGACGCGACGTCCTCGCGGAGTCCGAGCCGCTCCAGGGCGAGCTGGCCGGTGGGCTGGAGCGTGATGCCAGCGCCGACCGGCCGCGGGACGGCCACGCACTCGAGCAGCGTGACCTGGTGCCCCGCCCGGCACAGGAGGATTGCCGCCGCCGAGCCCGCCGTTCCGGCCCCTACGATCCCGATGCGTAGCGACGGAGACACGCGGTCTCATGATAGACGGTCTGATACGATGCCCTCCATGGCTCCGGGGAAGCTTGCTGCGTTCGCGTGCTCGTTCGTGGCCATGGTGGTCGCCACTCCTGTCCGCGCGCAGGGACCGAATCCGTCGCAGAAGGCGGCGATGTTCGCGAAGTCATCTGTCGTGCGCGTCGTCGGCTACTGGGAGGTCAGCTTCGACGTCGGCGGTCAGCAGGCGATCGAGTACGTCGGGGGCATGGGGTCGGGCTTCTTCGCGAGCGCGGACGGCTTCGTCGTCACGAACGCGCACGTCGTCGAGCAGATCCACGATGGCGAGGAGAAGGCCAAGGAGGTCGCCTTCGGCCAGGTCGTCGAGAAGGTCGCGAAGGCCTACGCCGACGAGCTGTCGAAGATGACCGACGAGCAGAAGGGCGAGATCGCCCGCGCGATCGCCGGCAGCGCCAAGGCCACGGCGAACGCGTACATCGTCCTCCCGGACGGGACGAAGATGAACTACCAGGTCCGGTCCTACGGCAAGCCCGGCACCGGCACCGACGTTGCGGTCATCAAGGTCGAGACGAAGGACGCCCCCAACCTGCCCATCGGCGACTCCGACAAGGTGCAGGTGCAGGATCGCGTGCTCGCGCTCGGCTACCCGGGCGCGGCCGACATGCAGGGCCTGCTCGACGACAAGTCGCAGCTCGAGGCGAGCATCAATGACGGCGCGGTCTCGGCGCTGAAGCGCACCTCGGCGGGTGAGTCGATCATCCAGATCAGCGCCGCCATCACGCACGGCAACTCGGGCGGGCCTACGATCAACGAGGCTGGCGAGGTCATTGGCCTCTCGACCTTCGGCAGCAAGGGCGAGGTTCAGGGCTTCAACTTCATCGTGGCGACGAGCACCGTGAAGCAGTTCACGACGGAGGCGAAGGCGGACCTGACGCCCTCGGCGACGATCAAGCACTGGCGCAAGGGTCTCGAGGCGATGTGGGCCTTCGATCTCGACGGCGCGATCGCCGAGTTCGAGGAGGTGCTGACTCTCTACCCGACCCACTCCGAGGCCGGCAAGGCCGAGCGCCTCGCGCGCCAGATGAAGAAGGAAGGCAAGAACAAGCCGCCGGTGAAGGTCGCGACGCCGGCCGTCGGTGCGGGCTCGGGCTCGGGCTCGGGCGCGAGCGCGGGCAGCGCGTCGAAAGACAAGCCGGCCGCGAACACGGCGCCCGCGGTGGGCGCGA